>JAZUEK010000060.1:0-29976 GCA_045640165.1 Acutalibacteraceae bacterium
CGGTAATGTAAAAATGCATATTGTTCACTCCGTCTCATGGGGTCTAATAATAGTATAGCACAACAACAAAATTGCTACAATCTATTTTTCGCTTTTTGCATATTTTAGGATATTGTTCTTGCCAACAAAACACAAAAAACACCCCATCCCCCGGATTGCTCCGAGAGATGGGGTTTGCTTTTACCTATAAATCAGCTCGCTGTTGACAATCTCCGTTGCCGCTGCTCGGGCGGCATTCATACGCCGCACCCATTCCATTTGGTCGGTGGCTTTCAGCTGCTCGGTGATATTGTCGCGGTCGGCGAGTTGAGCGATGAGGCGGCGGATAAGGGAAGCAAGGGTTGGCACAGCGGTCGAAAGTCGCCGAGCGAGAGCGAGAACAGCGACTTTTTGGCACAAGCCGGAGGGCATTTTCGCCTTCTTCCCCTACTAAAAAGGAAGCGCCATGTGCTCCTACCATTCAATGAAGAAAATAATCAGGTCCTTACCGGCTTTTTCTCCGAAAATACAGCCTGGAGCGCCAAGGAGAATGATAAGAGCTACCAACTCCAACCAGCCCATGGGGCCTTCTTTTATATCGTGAATAATAACATAGAGGAGAGTAATTACGAACAGCAAAACATAAGCAATCGGCCCCAGTAATACGCTTTTCAATAAAAGCCCCCAAAAAGAGCTTTTGCTAAAAAAGCCTATAATAGCCGCCGCAAGAGTGGGGAGTATAGCGAGTATTAACGTCATTTCCATTGAACTTAAGCCATCACCCGAGGAACCGACATTTTCCCAAATAAAGTAGTAAGCGGGAACCGTTGATACGATAAATGTAATCAAAGCCGCTATCAGCGCCTTGACCGCTTTCGGAATCTTTTCCCACATAATTCGTCCTCCTTGTTCCCCGACCGCCTCTTAACCAACTTCCCATAAAACGGATGTAGCAAAAGGCATTGCGGTTTGATAGAACAATTATACTATACATTGTCGAAAAATGCAACCAAAAACACCCTCTCCGATTGGAGAGGGTGTTTCTCGTTTGTTCCCTTACGCGCCCAATTCCGTAATCAGTCCCGCAAGGTACTTACGAAGCATCAGCACGTCTTTCATGTTGACGTCGCCGTCGCCGTTGCAGTCCGCGTTTTCGGCGTTGTACTCCATGTCCAACCCGGCGAGGAATTTACGCATCAGCAGAACGTCTTTCATATTCACCGCACCGTCGTTGTTCGCGTCGCCGAGGAGTTTTTCGGTCGGGTCGGTCGGATCATCATCCAAAAGCGCTTTCAGCCGCTCAATTTCCGCTTGCAAATCTTGAATTTCCTTCTCGGCTTGTTTGAGCGCCTCGTCCTGTTCCGAAACCGCGCCTTCCAGTTCGGTCACTTTCACCTGTGCCTCGTCAAGGGCTTTTTGCGCCGCCTCGACCGCCGCCTGCTTTTCGGCGATGGTCGCCTCTTTGCTCGCAACCGTGTCGTTCAGCGCGGCAATCGCCTCGTTCGCCGCCGACAAATCTTTTTGCGCTTGTGCAAGTTCCTCCTCCAACGCTTGTTTTTCGGCCGCCGCTTTTGCCGCCGCTACCTGCGCGGTAATCATCGAAAACGCCGCCGCTTTAACCGCCGTCACGCTCTCCGGGCTATTCGCATCGTCGATCGTTTTGCAGGCGGTGTCTAAACTTGCCTGCACCGCCGCCGACGGATTTGCGCCCGCCGCTTCGACAAGAGCAGCTTTTGCGGCGGTTTTGGCATCCGCCAACATCTGTGCCGCTTCGGCTTTTTGTTGTTCGTCAATCGCGGCAAGTCCGTTTTCTTTTTCGGTCGCCACTTCCTCAAGCGTTTTTGCCGAAGACACGGTATCGGCGGCATCACTTACAATTTTCGACACTCCATCCGACGGGTTTTCTCCCGCCGCCTCGTTAAGTGCGGCAATCGCATCCGCTTTGGAAGCGGCTAACAAAACGTAGCCGCAGTCGTCACAGATATAGTCCTCGTCCGTGTCGGTGTGCGCTTTTGTAACCTCGCACCGCGAACATTTATGGGTGTCCTCATCGACAGGCTGCCAGTCGTGACCAAGCGGAGCAACGTAGCCCTCGCCGCCTTCTGCTTTCCACGCAGCAAACGCATCGGCATCGCCGATGAGCGTATCGCTCGTAAACGGCAGCGCCGTATAGTAGTTGTCGCTGACGTAATCTTTGAAATACTCCGGAACGCCGCTTTCGGTACAAGTCGGCTCCACCGCCAAGACCTTATAGTTGATGTACATGGAGTTGCCATCGGTCGCCACCGTGCAGGAGTCATCGATCAACAATATATCACAACGGGGAAGGCGGCCTGCTCCGATAGGTTCGGCATATCTTCCTCCTGCCGTTGCTTTGACATGGCCGCCTGTGATGATAACGTAGCCGCAAGAAGACCCATCGTATCCGCTGCCGATACCGGCACCGTCTTTACCGCCCCATGCCGTCACCGTACCGCCGGAAATGGTGATGTCACCGCAAGAAGATCCATCGTATCCGCTGCCGATACCGGCGGCCTCTTGTCCGCCCTGCGCTGTCACCGTGCCGCCGGAAATGGTGATGTCACCGCAAACACCACCTTCGCTACTGCCGATACCGGCAGAAAATCCACCACACCGTACCGTCACCGTGCCGCCGGAAATCGTGATGTTACCGCAAGAGGCGTTTTTTCCGCTCCCGATTCCGGCCACAACAAAATCGCCGCCGAGCGTGGCCACCGTACCGCCGCGAATGGTAATATCGCCGCAAGCACCGTGATAGCCGCTACCAATACCGGCCGAGAAATATCCGCCCATAACCACCACATTGCCGCCATAAATGGCAATATCTCCGCAACTACTGTAATCGAGACTGCCAATACCGGCGTTGTGATCTTCCGTAGACAGTACGATGAGTTTGCCCATCATCGTGGCATCGTTCGATTGCGCATAGACGGCAAAGCTGCCGTCCTCTGCCACGCTAATACCCTTTCTCGCGATCAACGTGGCACCGTCCTCCAAAACGAGGTTGACGTCTTTCGGAAGCGTGATGCGGTCATTAAATACTACGTCGCCTCTCACGACGTTCCAACCGGTAACGAACGTGTCTCCTTCATTCTGGATCACATGAGCCATCCATAAAAAACGCTTGGTGTCCACCGCGCCGGTGGTCGCGTTATAATCGAGATACGGCACGGCAACCACGTGGCAAATATCGCACTTATCCCCGTCCGTGTGCGTTCCGGTGGCGTCGCATCGCGTGCATTTGTGGGTGGTTTCGTCCACAAGCTTCCAATCGTGACCGAGCGGCTCCATATATCCTTTGCCGCCTTGTGCTTTCCACACGGCAAAGGCATCGGCATCGCCGATGAGCTCGTCTTCCATAAACGGGAATGCCGTATAGTAGTTGCCGCTGATAGAATCCTTTACGTGCGCCTTGGTGCCGCAGACGGTACAAGTCGGCCACACAACGGCGAACGGCTCGTAGTTGATATATTGTGCACCATCTTTTATCACCGACGTACAAGAGTCGGCAATCGACACCTCGCCGACGCTTGCCGCAAATCCCTTGCCGATCGCGGCGGCGTCCTCTCCCGGCGTTGCTTTTACGTAACCGCCCGAAATCGTGATGTTTTCACAAGAGCCGCAGAATCCACTGCCAATGCCGGCACTCTCACATCCGCCCTGCGCGGTTACCATACCGCCGGAAATCGTAATATTGCCGCAAGAAGAGCCAGAATAGCCGCTGCCGATACCGGCGCCGTTCTCTCCGCCCTGCGCATGGACAATACCGCCGTAAATCGTAACGCCATCGCAGGCGGAATCATAACCGCCGCCGATGCCGGCGGCGCCTTGTCCGCCCTGCGCATTGACAACACCGCCGGAAATGGTGACGTTACCGCAAATGGTGTTCATAAATCCACCACCAATGCCGGCGCAAAGGTGGTCCTCGTTCAGCGCAATGAGTTCGCCCATCGTGGCCGCATCGTTCGACTGCGCATAAACCGCAAAATCGCCGTCTGCTGCCACCTGAATGCCTTTGTCTGCGGTCAGCGTAGCGCCGTTCGCCAAAATGAGGTTGACGTCCTTCGGAAGCACAATGCGACTTTCAAATTCCACGTCACCTTTCACAACGTTCCAGCCGGTAACAAACGAATCGGTCGCCTCGTCAATGACGTTGTCAACCACGATTTTGCGCTCTGTATCCACTTTGCCGGTCGTCGCGTTATAGTCGAGATAGGCTGTGAGAACAGATTCGCAAACGTCGCAGATATCGTCTTCGTTTTCATCCGTGTGAGGAAGCGTGGCAACGTAGCCGGCGCCGCCCTTGGCTTTCCACGCGGCAAGCGCTTCTTCATCACCGATGAGCGTATCTTCCGTAAGCGGTAACGCCGCGTAGTAGTTGCCGCTGATAGGTTCTATGTAATATTCCAACGTGCCGTTTTCGGTGCAAGTCACTTCCACCGCCGGAATTTTATAGTTGATATATTGCGAATTGTTATAAATCGCCGATGTGCAAGATCGGTCAATCGACACTTCCCCCGCTTCGGGGTTTCCTGCCACACCGATAAAAACGGTAGTTCCCTTGTCCGCAGTCGCCTTAATATTGCCGCCCGTAATCGTCATTTTGCCGCAGGAGGCCATTTCTACGTCAGAACGGGTATAGCAACCGATGCCCGGAGCTAATCGGCCACCTTGTGCGAACACAATACCGCTCGTAATCGTCACATTTCTGCAAGAAGACGCGACGCCCGTTCTCGGATCGATACAGTTACCGCTGCCGATGCCGGCGCCGTCCAATCCGCCCTGCGCCGTTACCGTGCCGCCCAAAATGGTAATGTCACCACAAGAACCGCTACTGCCACTGCCGATGCCGGCACCGTAATCTCCGCCCTGCGCCGTTACCGTGTCGCCGAAAATGGTAATGTCACCACAAGAACCGCTACTGCCACTACCGATGCCGGCACCGTCCAATCCGCCCTGCGCATTTACCTTGCCATCGAAAATGGTAATGTCACCACAAACGCCGTCCTGCGAGCTACCGATAGCGGAAGAAAAAGCTCCGCCTTGTGCCGTCACATTGCCGCCGTAAATCGAAATATTTCCGCACTGACCAACGCTGGCGGCGCCGATAGCAACAGCACCCTCTCCGCCTTGCACCGTCACAGTGCCGCCGTAAATTGAAATGTCGCCGCATCTCTGCGTATACGCACCGCTGATACCGGCATCGAAAGATTCCAGACCCTCCGGCACAACAAGTTTTCCCATCGCTGCATCATTCGATTGCGCATAGATGGCAAAATCGCCGTCTGCGGCAACCGTAATGCCTTTGTCTGCGGTCAGCGTAGCGTTGTCTGCCAAAATGAGGTTGACGTCTTCCGGAAGCACAATGCGATCTCCAAATACCACATCGCCTTTCACAATGTTCCAGCCGGTAACGAACGCATCCGTCGCTTCGTCGATGACGTTGACGTCGGTCACTTCGCGCTCTGCATCCACCAAACCGGTAGACGAGTTATAGGCAAGATATCTCGCCGATTCCGCCGCCGCAAACAGCGGCGTTACGGTCGCGAGAATCGCCACGCAGAGAAGCACCGATAACAGTCGTTTTTTCATTCTGCATTCCTCCTAAAACGCATTTCGTGTTCGGGGGGGTGAAAGTTTGTTAGATTTACTATAGCACAGAGGGAAGAAAATGTAAAGAAAAACCCGCAGGGGAGAACCCTGCGGGTTTCTTGTATAATGGCTTCTTTCTCAATATTTTCTCAAAATCGCATGTTGAATTTTCGGCGATTTTTCTACTAAGAGGGTGAAAGGGGATTTTTTTGAAATTGTGGTTAAAAATCGGGCGATTTTTCTACAACCATTAGTAGAAGGGAAAACCGCCCCTCTCGTTTGAGAGGGACGGTTCGTTTTATTGCTCGCGTTTTTCGTGACCGACACGCAGGGTGCCGTCCTTGCTTTGCACCCAGTTGTTCCACAAAGTCGCATCCACGTTCAAGCGATCCTCGTCGGGGTCATAGTCGTTAAGTTTTACCGCGACGTTTTTCGGTATCGCCAAACCGTCGTCGATACACACGTCGTTGCCCTGACGACTGAAACAGTTGTAAATGTCGTTCGTGTAATAGCCGGAAATGCCGCCTCGGAGTCCCTCGCCTGTCATTGTGATTTCCGTCACGCAGTTGATAATATCCGCGGCCGCATTGTCGGCAATGCCACCGATACGGCCGGTTCCATCGAGAGAACCGCTCACATAGCAGTTATAGATTTTCGCTTTGCCGTGAGAAGTAATACCGCCCACACACTTGCCGGTGATGTTGCAATCCACCAGATTCAGGTTCATTACCGTACCATTCAACACGCCGAACAACCCGACGTTCTTTTTGGGCGCGTCGATATGCAGATTGCGAATCTCGTACCCGTCGCCGTCGTAGATACCGTTAAAGTATTTCTCTTTTCCATAAATGCCGATCGGCGTCCAGTCAGAAATCTTCGCCAAATCAATGTCCGACGTCTGACGGAAATAGCGCCCTTTCAGACTGACTTTGCCGGCATTGACCACATCACGGAAGTATTCCAAATCCTCCAAATTGCCGATGAGATACGGCTCTTCCTTCGTGCCGCTTCCCTCCAGGTCGATCAGTGCGCTCGTTTTTCCGGGGTACTTCGACGTACTGTTGGGGCGTGTCGGGCGCTGGATATAGGTGCGGCCGACCGTTTGCCCGTCCTTTGTCAGCTTATAGACGAACAGGTTATCGACCTGACCGATCAGCGTATAGTCTGTTTCCTTCGCGTTTTGGAACCATTTTTGGATCTGACGCTGGCCGAGCTCATTGCCGCCGCGGAACATTTTTTCGTGCGTTTCCATACAGTTCTTCACGTCCAGCCACACCACGATGTCCGGCTCGTTTTCCGCGAGGATCTTCGCGTCCTGACGCGCATATTGATCCGCGCAGGTGTCGTAAAACAGCACCGGCACGAAGTTATCCATATTGACGTTTCCGAGCAGGGCGTTATAGCATTTGACGTACGGGAACCCGAAAATCACCGAGTCCTCGTCGGTGTTGTCCCGAATAAGCTTTGTGATCTCGTCATACAGCTTTACGTCGTTTTTGCTCAGCTTATAGCCCTTCAGCTCCGGCAACGACGACGTCTCGGTCTTGGACCAATAATCCTCCGCCGTGTAACCCCACCAGGAGTACGGACACACCAGCTTCTGAGAGGCGGATACGCAAAGAATGCACAGCACCGTCGTCGCCAAAACTTTGGTATACGTCCGCGCTCGCAGGCTGTTATAATCCACGTTTTTAAAGACGATCACCACAAGCGCCGAAAGCAGGAAATACGCGCTGCCGCAGCTGACGTCGTCTTTGCCGTTGTTCATCAGCGTAGCATACGCCGCCGCCAACGCCGCGCAGGCGAAAACGATTTTGTCAAGCGCCAGGTTTTTGTGGCGCAATCCCACCACGATGTGGTAAATCAGCCAAAACAGCACCGCAAAAAAGCCGTAGCCGATAAAGGAGCTGATCGACCCGAACAGACCGGATTTTTTATAAACGGTGACCGTCATATCGCCGACGTTCCAAATCAGCACCGCCAGCATCAGCATCATCACGGCAAACACCACGAGGCCGTAGATCTTTTTCCGCTCGTCAAACAGCAACAGTGCCGCCGCCAACACCGCCAGCGGAATGATCATACAGCTGGTCACGATGACCGAGCCGCCCTTCCACAGCGTGTCGAACAGCAAATGCGAGAACAGGGCGATCGACGCCGCCAAGCACACCATGCGAAGCGTTCTCCGGTTCAGCGTTTTTTTGCCGATCGTCGGCGTTTTCGACTTGCCCAAAACGTAAGAGAACAGCAAGAGCAAAACCGCCGCCATCTTTTCCGCGTTATCCGCCAAAAACGTCAGCAAATGTCCCGCCAAAAGGGTTTTGGCGTCACCCTTGGCGCTCGTATCCAAAAAAACTTGATGGATAAACGGCGTCAGCGCATTATTGGCGGCAAGATACACAAAAAACGGAGCCATAATGAACACCGCGCCGATCAGCACGAACAAGCAGGCGGAAAAATAGTTCTTTTCTTTTCCGACAAGGAACAAAAACGAGAGCAGCAGAAAAAACACAATAAACGCCGCCACCACGATCGTCTGCTTAACGAGGAACATAAAGCCGCCGCAAGCGCCGACCGCCATAAGAAGCACCGCTTTTTTGCGGATCGGCTGATCGATACGTTCGGTGTATTTCAGGAAGAACGCCAACAAAAGCGTCAGTGTCAGATACGTCGTTTGGTTGTAGTCGCCGCCAAGCTCGGTGTTGCGCGCCATAGCGAGCATCATCGCACCGAACACCGTCAGCGCCGACACAAGCGGCCGCACGCGTTTGACGAGCAGTCCATACAGCAATTCGCACAAAAGCAGACGCTCCGCCAAGCGAATATACACCGGCAAAACAGCCGACGTACCGGAAATCGTATAGATGATCCAGTTGATAAATAAATTCCCCGGCGGCAGGTAGTAATAAAAATCCCGATACGGAACCTTGCCCGCCTGCGTCAGCGCATAGTAAACGTAGGCCCATCCCTTGGAAAGAGAATACACCCTCGTTAAATATAACATAGTAAACGCGACGACTGCGATCGCAAGACCGAGACCGCAAAGAAGTGTATAGCGGTAGTCTTTATCGGTAACCAAACGCCCGTTTTTGAGGCGACTTTTCAGTTCCGCTTTCGAAAACACTTTCCGTTGTTTCGTGGCTTCCATCCGTGTCTCTCCTTCGTCTTATTTTCGACAATATACATCGTTATTATAGGATAAAATTCTTTTTCCGTCAAGTTGTTTCGACAAAAAAATCCCTGCCCTCACGGGCAGGGATTTTTAGGAAAATCGCTTATTTTTTGCCTTTCGAACGCTCTTTCGCGGCCTTTTTCGCCTCGCGTTTGTTCATCCAAGCAACCCACGCCGGGATGCACAGGAAGGTGGAGGAGAAGAAGCCGGCCACAACGCCCACCGCCATCGGCACAGCGAAGGAGATGATGGCGTCGAGGTTCTCAACGAACGCAACCACCGCCACCGTCGCAATCGCGAGGAAGGTGGTGATAAAGGTGTTGAGGTTACGCTTGAAGGTCTCGTTCAAACTGATATCCGCGACCTCGGCAAGCGGCGCTTTCATCTTGCGGCGGTTCGCACGCACACGGTCATACACCACGATGGTGCCGTTGAGCGAGTAACCGAGGATAGTCAGCACCACCGCGACGAAGTTGTCGTTCAGCGGAATGCGGAACAGCACGAACGCAAAGTAGGCAATCGTCAAGTCGTGCAAAAGCGCGACCATCGCCATCACGCCGGCCGGCCAGCCGCCGATTTTACGGAAGCGGAGACCGACGTAGATGATGAGCACCACGGCGGCAATCGCCACGGCGACCATACATTTGAGGAAGAACATCTTGCCCATCGTCGATTGGATGGAACTGATGCTGTCTTGGGTCAGTTTGTTGTCGGCGAAGTTTTTCGTCAGACCGTCCGCGAGTTTCGTCACCTCGTCGGTGCCGAGCTCGTCGGTGGTGTAGACGTTGATGAGCTGATATTTCTCATCCGAGCCGGAAGCGGTCGCTTCGGACAACTGAACGTCAAGCGCGCTCAGTTTGAAGTCTTTGTTGAGGTAATCGACAACCGCTTTTTCGGTCAAATCACCCTCATAGGCGAATTTCGCAAGCGTACCGCCCTTAAACGTAACGTCCACGCTAGTGCCGAGAATGAGGTTGAGGATAAGGCAGACGAGAATGAGGCCGCCCGCGAACATCCAGAGGTATTTGCTGTTTTTCACATAGGTAAAATTACCTTTGAACAGGTTTTTCATTCGCGAACACCTCCAATCAGCCACGGTTTGCGGAAGATCTTAAAGCGCGTAACGGACTGCAGCATCAGGCGAGACGCGAACACACCCATAATGAAGTTGAAGATGATACCCATGAGCAGCGTATAACCGAAGGAATACACCGTACCGGTGGTCGCCGCCGGGAACATAAACAGGAACGGATAGAGGATTTTCGCGAAAATGCCGGAAGGCGGTCCGAACACGCCCATCAAGATAACGGCGACGAGCATCGTCGTCACGTTACCGTCGAAGATGGCGGAGAAGGACGATTTGCAACCGGTGGCAATCGCGCCGTCAATCGTTTTGCCGAGGCGCGCTTCCTCACGGATACGCTCGGCGGTGATGACGTTCGCGTCAATACCCATACCGACCGACAGAATGATACCGGCGATACCGGGGAGAGTCAGCGTAAAGCCGTTCATAAAGCTGAAGTAACCGGGCACTGCGGCAATCGAGCCGGCGACCTGACCGGCCAACGCAATCACCGCGATGACACCGGGCAGACGGTAGGTGAAGATAATGAAAATCGCAATCAGGATAAACGCGATGATACCGGCAAGCACCATGGCGTCGAGCGCGGAAGCACCGAGCGTCGGCGAGATGGAACCGTAGTTGGCAACGACGATGTCGAAGTCGAGCGCACCGGCGTTGATGAGGTTGGCGAGGTCAGTCGCGCTCTCAAGGTCGAAACCGCCGGAGATGCTCGCGTTACCGTCGCCGATCACCGCGTTGACTTTCGGATAGGAAATCCGGTCGTGGTCGAGCCAAATGGAAATCGTGCCGCCGCTCTCATACTGTTTCTTGGTGGCGGTGGCAAACGCCTCTTTACCGGATTCGAGCAATTTCAGCGAAACGGCGTATTCGCCCGATTCGTTGTCGAAATAAACAGTGGCGTTGTCCACGTCCGCACCGGTCAAAATCTGCTCGCCTTTCGGCACCATATAGGTGTTGCCTTCGGCATCGGTCTGCTCGGTGTAGTCCTCACCGTAGTGGAACGAGAGACGCGCGGTTTGACCGATTTCCGCCAAAGCGGCCTGCGGGTCAAAGTTGGTCTCGTCGCTCTTCCACGGGAAGCGGACAATAACCGACTGGTTGGCGGTGTCAGCATAGACCTCGTAGTCGGTGATACCGTCTGCCACGAGACGAAGTTCAATAACGTCTTTCACGCCTTGAATCTGGTCGTCGGTGACGCCGGTCACGCCTTCGGCAGGTTTGAACGTAGCGTCCACACCGCCGCGAATGTCGATACCGAACCGAATATCGGACGCGCCTTTAATCACCGCGTCGCGCCGGTCGCCGAAGTTCTGGTACACGCCGAAGAACGACGTATACACAAGGGCGGCGATGACGACGAACACGAAGAAAAAGACGAATTTCGGGGGTCGTTTCATCAAATAGACCTCCTACGTCCTTTGCTTTTTACAAAGGATAAAAATAGACGGTATATATTATAGTCAACTTTTCCCGAAATGTCAATCATTTCGCCACATTCTTTTGGATTTTTTGACAAAAAAACGGAGCACGCCATCGCGTGCTCCGAAAATGGTTTTATTTAATCGTCAATCCGACGGGAATACAAGCCGAAAATGTCGTCGCCGCCGCGCGCCACTTCTTCACGGGCGCTCATAATCGGGTCGCGAACATCCTGCTCTTTTTCGGCAGAGGAGAAGATGTCGGTATTCTCCGGCACGCCGATTCCGAGCACCTCGCGCATAAACGCCTCTTCGTCGGCACGCTGTTGCTCATCGTCCGGCGTCTCGCCGTCGTAATATGCGCCATCTTCCGGGTCGGTATAGTCGAGAGTGGCATCCTGCTCTTTCTTGCGGAAGAAGAACCAGTAGGTGAGGAATCCGCACGCGCCGAGCAACAGCACGCCCACCACAATCAAAATGATAAACAGTGTTTTCAGCGGAGAACCGCCCTCGGCGGTTGCCGCGGCTTTACCATCGGTGAAGCCCACCAACGTGTAATAGCCGAGCATCGGCGTGCGGAACGAAATCATGCCACCCTGCGCCTTAACCTGCGTCAGCGAAGTCAACGTTTTGTCGCCGGTCATCGCCACACCGAACGATTTGCATTTTTTCATATTGCCCGGGACGGGAAGCTGTACGTCAAACATCAGCTCGCCCTCCACGTCAGACACGTCGGTCACGTGGAGTCCCGCACCGTCGGGAAGCAAAAAGTCGAGCGCTAAACCGAACGTTACCGCAAGCGCCTTATCGGCACTCGCCTCAGCAAATGCGCTTTCGGACTGCTTGGCCTCTTCAATTTGTTTTGCCGTTACCGCCTCGTAAGGCGACGCGGTCAAACTGCCCACCAACGTGCCGCCGTAAAGTTCTGCCAGCGTCGCGTAGTTTTCTTTGCTGACCACCAAACGGCCCACTTTGTTGAACGAGCCGATTTTCAGTTTCATCATCGACAGCAGCGATTTGTCTACCGCGAGGTTGCAGGCGATTTCCGTCTCACCGGCATTCGTGGTGGTCGCGCCGCGCACCGCGTTGTAGTCGGGCGTATCCAGAATCGTACTGGTCTCGTCCTGCGGAAGCGTCGGCAACTGCGGCGAGGTCTCTCTCGGTTCGGTCGGCTCTTCCTCCGACACTTCCGGCTCGCTGTCTTCCGATTCTTCCGGCTCGCTGTATTCCTGCACCGGCGGTTCGGTATATTCGGTTATCTTTTGGGTCGGAGCGGTCGTCGCTTTGGTCGCCTCGCCGATTCGTTGGGAGGCCGAGCCGGTCAAATACGTCACACCGTCGCCGGCGTCAAATCCAACCGCGTGGATGGTCCAGGTGTAGCCACCTTCCATGCCGGCGATGTTAAAGCTCGCTCCGCCGTAATCGTCTGTCACAGCGGTCATCGCGCCGGTCGTACCGCCGATGTCCACCGAAATGGGAGCACCGGCCACCGTGTCGCCGTATTCGTCCGTTACCGTCACCGAAAGCAAGTCGTCCGTCACGTCCAACGCGAGATACATCTGCAGTTGAGCAGACTTCGTGTACGAGCCGCCCGATACGTAAGCGGTATCCACACCAAGATCGGTGCCGAACGCCAAATCAATGGTGCTTGTACCGTAAGGAGCCGTGCTGGCATCCACCTCGGCGTAGCCGACACTGTTCGAGAGCACCGAAAGGGTGGCATCACCGCCGGCCGCGCCGGATAACTGCACACTCAGCAGGCGCACCGTCTCGTCTTCGCTCGACCAAGTCACGACCCAAAGGGCCGACGAGGTATCCACCGACACCCCCGACACGTCCACTCCCTCTGCAACAACGCAAAGAGGCGCCGCCACCGTCAGCAACAGCACGACGCAGGAAAGCAACGCGGAAATTTTACGAAGCATACGGACCTTCCTTTCTGAAACAACCGTCACGTCGTCAAAAAACGACGAAATTCTCTAACAAAACAGTATATCACACCATTTCGCAAATGTAAATCGCAAAGCGCAAAAAAATTCTCTTGCAAATTGAGGAAAAATCGGGTATACTATCCATTAGTGTTCCAAATGGAACAAATTTTTGCTTTTCGGAGGTGACACGATGAAAATGGGCCGCTCGATTTTGTCCCCGTCGACGTGTTTTTTGTTTGACGGACTCGACAAAGCACAACGTGCCGCGGCCAGTTCGTCGTTGCCGCCGCCGACACCGTATACCAACGGTGCGGCCGTCGTCCCCTACTATGATAGGGAGCGAGCGCTCGGCGTGTTACTTGCCGGAACGGCACGCGTGCGCCGCATCGGAACCGACGGCAAGCCGCAGACGTGCAACCGCCTGACAGCAGGCGATGCATTCGGTGTTGCCGCGCTGTTTTCCGAAAACGAACCGGTCAGCGAAATCCGCGCCGAAAAAGACTGTGTCGTGCAATTTGTCCCCGAATCCGTCTTGCTCGCGCTGATGCACGCCTATCCCCCCGTTTCGGAAAATCTCGTGCGCTTTCTCACCGACCGCATCCGCTTTCTCAACCGCTCGCTCAACGGTTTGCGCGGCGGCACAGCGGCACAGCGACTTCTCTCGTATCTGGAGACACAAGCAGACGATACCGGCGCACTTACGTTGCCGCCGCTTTCGTCCCTCGCATCAAAACTCGATATGGGCCGCACCAGTCTCTACCGCGCATTCGACGAACTGGAACAAGCCGGCGCCCTCGTGCGCGACGGCAAAGCCGTAACGCTCACCCATCTGTTGTAACCTATTTCCAAGGAGGAATTTTTATGAAACCCATCGTTCGCATTCTTGCACTCGTGCTCACGCTCGTGTTGTGCCTCGGCCTTTGCGCCTGCAACCGCGGCTCCGACCCGAAGCGCGAAGTGTCCGACGTTCCGCCGGAACTCGCTCCCACCGATCCGCCCGAACCGAAAGAGCAAGCGACCGTCTGCGGTCTTGTCGGTCCGACCGGCGTCGGCCTTGCCGACTTGATGCGCCGCAACGAAGCTGGTAACACCGCGCTGGACTACACCGTAACGCTCGCCACTTCACCCGAAGAAATCGTGGGCAAGTTTACCGCCGGCGAAGTGAATTTTGCCGCCCTTCCCACGAACCTCGCCGCCACCTTATACCAAAAAACCGACGGCGCGGTGCAGGTGCTGGCGCTCAACACCGGCTGCGTGCTGTACGTCGTGGAAAACGGCGACAGTATCGCCTCCGTCGCCGACCTCAAAGGCAAAACCATCCTCTCCACCGGCGAGGGTGCCAACCCCGAATATATCCTGCGGTATCTGCTTTCCGAAAACGGGCTTGACCCCGATTCCGACGTCACGCTTGACTTCGTTGCCGAAAACGACGAACTGGCCGCCGCACTGGTGGGCGGAACCGCCGACGTGGCGCTCGTTCCCGAGCCGCTTTGCTCGACGGTGCTTGCCAAAAACCCCGACTTGCGCGTGGCGCTGTCGGTCGGCGACGAATGGGTGAAAACCCAAAACAACGCCGAGCCGTATATGGGTTGTATCGTTATAAACAAGCAATTCGCCATCGACTTCCCCAGCAAAGTGGAAGCGTTTTTGAGCGACTACAAAGTCTCGGTGGAGACGGCGCAAACGGACGTAAAAACCGTCGCCAAACTGTGCGAAAAATACGGTATTATCGGCAGTGCCGCCATCGCCGAGCAAGCGCTTCCGCGCTGTGCGCTCACCTGCGTAACCGACAAAGAGATGGCGAACGCGCTCGACCCGTATCTGTCCGTGCTCTACGTCGCCAACCCGAAATCCGTTGGCGGAAAACTGCCGAGCGAGGGCTTCTACTATGAAGGCTTCCACTAAAAAAGTCGCTGTCGGCATCGGCGTGGCGGCCTTTTGGCTTGCCGCGTGGGAAATCGCCTCTCTTTGCGTTTCCGCCGAACTGCTTCTCCCGTCGCCGCTCAACGTAGCGACCACGTGGTGGGCGCTTGCCAAAACCGCCTCGTTTTGGGCGGCGGCAGGCACGTCCCTGCTCCGCATTCTCGTCGGTTTTGCCGCCGGCGCGCTTGTCGGCACGGCGCTCGCGTTTGCCACGGCAAAATGGTCGTTACTGCGCACGCTCGTCTCTCCGCTTTTGCACATCGTACGCGCCGCGCCGGTAGCGTCGTTTATCATCCTCGCACTCGTGTGGATAAAAACCGCGTGGCTTCCCTCGTGTATTGCGTTTTTGATGGTGCTTCCGCTCGTGTGGGCAAACGTGGAACAAGGTCTCGCCGAAACAGACAAAAAACTGCTTGAAATGGCGACGGTGTATCGCTTATCGAAACGCGCAACGTGGAAACACGTGCGCCTGCCGTCGCTTGCGCCTTATCTCTTGTCCGCCTGCAAAACCGGACTCGGATTCGCGTGGAAATCCGGCATCGCCGCCGAAGTCATCTGCCGTCCGGCAGGCTCGGTCGGCAACAGCTTGTATCGCGCAAAACTCCTGCTCGAAACACCGGAGGTGTTCGCGTGGACGGGCACGGTGGTGGTTCTGTCGGTCGTGCTCGAAAAACTGCTGGTGCTCGCCGCCGACCGTATTCAAAAACGCCATCCCCAAAAGGAGGTGGCGAAATGATCCTCAAACGTATTTTCTTCGCTTACACGGAAAAACCGATTCTCTTTGACGTGTCGTTCGACCTGCCGCCAACCGGCATTACCTGCCTGACCGGCGAATCCGGTTGCGGAAAAACCACGCTTCTCCGCCTACTTTGTGGACTCGAAACGCCCCAGTCCGGCGAAATCCTCGATGCGCCCCGTCGCCCTGCCGTGGTATTTCAGGAAGACCGTCTGCTTCCGTGGAAAACGGCGCTCGAAAACGTCGCGCTCGTGCTCGGCAACGCACCGGACGCCGAAAGCCGCGCAAAACAAGCGCTCGACGCCGTCGGACTGACCGACGAGGAACAAGCGCGCCTGCCGAAAGAACTTTCGGGCGGTCAATGCCGC
This sequence comes from Acutalibacteraceae bacterium, assembly GCA_045640165.1. GTDB lineage: Bacteria > Bacillota > Clostridia > Oscillospirales > Acutalibacteraceae > RGIG426. The sequence continues at coordinate 16,225 of JAZUEK010000060.1, forward strand.
CGCATCGCTCTCGCGCGTGCGCTCGCTCTGCCGGATGCCGACGCCCTGCTCCTCGACGAGCCGTTCACCGGGCTCGACGACGAGCGCGTGGACACGGTCGCCGCGCTTCTTTGCAACGCGGCAAAAGAAAAACCCGTCTTCATCATCACCCACGACAGCGACGATGCCAAACGCCTCGGCGCCACGCTTTTGCGATTGCGAAACGGTGTGGTGGAATAAATCGTATAACGAAAACGACCCACAACCTTTTGGTTGTGGGTCGTTCGTTTTTCTGTTGGCCGACTTACGTCGTGGAAGTCGCGATGTCTCTTCTTAACAGAAGCACATCTTTCATGTCGACGCCCAAGCTGTTATCCATATCGCTTGCGCGGAAGGAGTAATTAAGGTTGTCGAAATCCGCAACCACTTTTCTAAGCATCAGCACATCTTTCAAGTTCACGGCGGCATCGTTGTTGGCGTCGCCGACAATACAAAAGCCAAGCGAGCCGCTTTCGCCGCAAGCAAACGCAACGTCGCAGTCGTCATGCAGTCCATTGCCGGTATTTCCCGTACCGATAATCGGTTCAATCACTTGCACCGGGGTAAAGCCTATATATGGCATAGTCTCGTTTATCGAAAAAATGAGATACAAAACGTCCGAACTCACTTTTTTGTAGTTGGCGATTTTTTTGTTTTCGATAACAAACGTCTGTCCACGCGACGACAAAGAGTTTTCGTATTCGCCGCCCTCGGTGACAATAAAGTCTTTGGAAACACACGTTTTATACGTCAAAATTTGGGGGTTGTACATAATGTCAAACACAATCGAGAAAAAGCCTTCGTTGTTGTTATCCACCCTCAGCGGAACCGCCACATACGTGTCGCCCTCGGCAATATAGGAATCGCCGAAATACAACAAAACCGGATCCTCTTGCGTGTTGGCGCACACCGGCATGCATAAAACGCTGCTTAAAATGAGTGCAATAACCGCACACACGCAGATAGAACTTTTCATTCGTTTGGCTATCATACAAATTTCCCCTTTCAAAGTGATTCGCCATGCGCACTTTGTATGCTTCCATTTTCGCCCCCATTATATACCGCTTGAAGCACAAAGTCAATCATTTTTTACCGGACGTTTGGAGTTCGTTTCGAATCCCTCTCGTTTTTCATCAAAATAAAAATACCGGAAGCGATTGCTTCCGGTATTTTTTCTTGGCGGAGAGGAGGGGATTCGAACCCCTGATACGCTATTAACGTATACACGATTTCCAATCGTGCGCCTTCGACCAGCTCAGCCACCTCTCCACGACGCTGTACCATTATACTAACTCGGTCGAAAAAAATCAAGAGTTTTTTTCATTTTTTTGAATTTTTTATAAAAACCGTTATCCGTTCCAGCGATTCATCACGACTTCGTACCGCGCCGCCGCCTTTTTCACCGCATCGTCCCACGACAGGTACAACGTGGAGCCGGCGCGCGCGCCAACCATTTGGAGTGCACGCGCATCTTCGCAGGCAGACAACACCGCTCGGGCAAAATCTTCGGCGTTTTCGTTCGCCAAAAATCCGTTAAGCCCGTCGGTCACGCCCTCGGCGGCACAACTGCCGCGCGTCAGCACGCTCGGGCATTCGCACGCGGCGGCCTCTTTGACCACCAATCCCGACGTGTCAAACGTAGAGGGAAACAAAAACAAATCCGCGAGCGTATAGAAATCGCGCAGTTGTTCGCGGTCAAGGAGCATACCGGTAAACCGCACGTCGCCCTGCAGACCGAGGGAATTCGCATAGGCGCGAATAGCCGGCGCATCCAATCCGTCGCCCACCATCAGCGCCGTGAACTGCAGCCCTTTTTGACGGGCGATTTTCAGCGCATCCAAGATAATGCGGATGTTTTTATACCACATCATCCGCCCCACAAACAGCAACACCACGCGGTCCGAAGGGATGTCGTATTGTTCGCGCAACACGTCGGCGTGGGAAACGTCCGCTTTGCCATAGGCAAAATCGGTACCGTTTTCCATCACGATATATTCGCCGTCGTAGCCTACTTGGCGAAGCGCTTTGCCGCAGGATTCGGTCACCGCCCACACCTCGGTTGCCGCTTCCAAATTATGGCGAATCACTTGAAGCGCCGCGGCGCGAGTCGCCGGCGTATGTAACCGCACACGCAGGTCGATATCAAATTTGGTGTGGTACGTATGAATGACCGGCACCTTGCGGATATGGGACAATTCGTCTGCCAACACGCCGGAGGCAAAAGGACAGTGGACGTGCAGTAAATCCATATCCGTGTTGTTGAGATTGCGCAAAAGAATAGGCGAAAACGGCATTCCCGCTCGATAGCCGATGCGCTTCGGCGTCGGCAACGACGCATAACGGTGAATGCGAAACGGGTAGTCGCCGTCTTTGGCACCGCGGCAACGGGGCGCAATGACGCTGACTTTATACTCCGGATTTTTGTTTAAGGCGAGCGCATAGTTTTTGACCGTTTGCGCAACGCCGTCCACACTCGGCGGAAACGAATCGTTAAGAAGACCGATATGCAAAGAGAAAACTCCTTTCGAGTTAGTTGGCGTCGTCGGCTTTGGCCTCGGCGGCGGCAATCTTTTTGAGCTCTTCTTCCTCCAGTTGACGATACGCCACTTTGCCGACGAGGGTTTTGGGCATATCTTCTTTGAACTCGATGTCGTACGGCATCGCGTATTTTGCGATATGCTCGCGGCAGTAATCCATCAAAACGTCCAACGTTTCTTTGGAGGCCGGCGTGCCCGGCGTCAGTTTCACGAACGCTTTGACTTTTTGCATCTTATACGCGTCCGGCACACCGATAACACAGCTCATCTGAACAAAGTCGTGGGCATCGAGAATGTTTTCAATTTGACCCGGATACACGTTGTAACCGGAACTGATAATCATTCGCTTGGCACGGCCGCGGAAATAGACGAAGCCCTCCTCGTCCATCGTGCCGAGATCGCCCGTGTACACCCAGCGCAAGCCGTCCTCGTGGGTGCGGATGGTCTGGGCGGTTTCGTCCGGATGATTCATATATTCGCGCATCACGGTCGGGCCGGCGAGCAGGATTTCGCCCTCCTCGTTGAACGGCAACTCGTTCTCCGTTCCCGGCTCGACGATTTTGATATACGTGTCGGGGAACGGCACGCCGATGCTCCCCTCTTTGCAGAGAAGCGGCGGCGTTAAGCAGCAAGCGGTGACGGTTTCGGTCGTACCGTAACCCTCGCGCACCTGAATGACCGCACGGTGGTCATAGAGGAATTTGTCGAATTTCTTTTTCAGTTCCACCGACAGCGAGTCACCGCCGGAGAACACGCCTTTGAGACAACTGAGGTCGGCGTTTTCCATGCTCGGCAGGCGCAACAGCGCTTCGTACAGCGTGGGCACGCCGGCGATAAAGTTGCATTTGTATTTGACGATTTGTTTTGCATAACTCTGCGCCGTAAACCGCGGAATAAGGATGCAACGGCCACCCTGCGACAGCATGGTATGCACGCACACGCCGAGACCGAACCCATGGAACAGCGGCATGGCGGCAAGCATCCGGTCACCGATGCGGAACATGGGGTTGGCGGCAATGACCTGCTGACCGAGCGCGTTAAAGTTTTTGTTGGTCAGCACAATGCCCTTGGTCGTGCCGGTCGTGCCGCCGGAATAGAGGATAACCGCCGGATCGTCCGGACCGCGGTTTACGCGGTAGTTATAAAAACACGCGTGACCGAGTTTTAAGAAATCTTTCCACCGAATAATCGGCGCATCCGACGGAATTTTTTCGATTTTGCGACCCTCAGTCAGCATATAGCCGGCTTTAATCGGTTTCGACAACTCGTCCTTAATGCTGGCAATGATAATGTTGACCACTTTGGTGTTTTGGCGAATGCGCTCGAACTTGGCATAGAACTGGTCAAGCGTAATCGCGGTCACGCTGTTCGATTCGTTAAGGTAAAACTCAATCTCTTTCTCGGCGGAAAGCGGATGAATCATATTGGCAATCGCACCAATCATATTGAGCGCATAAAACATATACAGCGCCTGCGGACAGTTGGGCATTGCGATGGTCACGCAATCGTTTTCGCGCACGCCGATGGTTTTGAGCGCTTTCGCGCATTTTTCCACTTCCTGCACGAATTTCTTGTAGGTCGTGGATTTGCCCATAAAGTCAAACGCGATATTGTTCGGATATTCCGCGGCGATTTTCTCCACCGCCTCGAACATCGTCCCCTCAAAATAGTCGAGGTGCATCGGCACGCCGCCCATGCTCCCCTCCCACGGGGTTCTCACTTCTACGTTACCCATTAAAACTCCACCTTTTCATTCAGGGGCTTGTCCAGAAGCTCCGGATTTTCAATCAAATGGCGCAAAAGGCGCACCGTTTTCGAATAATAGTAGCCGTCGGCGATCCGCTCGTCGATGGTCAGCCCGAGGTCGATACTGTCTTTCATCGTGCAGGTGCCGTCCTCGTCAAAAAACGGGCGTTTTTTCTTTTCGCCGATAGCGCAAAACACCGACGTCGTGCCCCAGTTCGTCAAATGATGATAGCCCGAATGGAGTTTAATCGAACCGAGGTTGGTCAGCACCACCGACGAGTAATACGGGTCGGTGGCGATATACGATTTCGGCACTTTGCCGTGGCGGTCGAGCATACACACGAATTTCACCGCCGTTTTGGAAACCCAGCGCGGCAGTTTGTTGAAAATATCCATATTTTCGGTGGACTCGTCCACGCTGTCCGCGCTACGCGTTTTGGACACGAATTTGTAAATCTTTTCGTGGATGGTGTCGAGCGTGTCGCCGTCTTCCATATGGATAAACGCGAGTCCCTCCGCGCCGTCGTCCGCAAACAGTTTTTTGACGACGAACGCCGCCGACACGTCGTTGCGCTGATACATATTGCCGTTCACGATAAAGCGGTTCATCTTCGGGCGCAACGTGATCGTTTTTACCATCGCGGTCACAATCAGTTGGAATAGATTGTACTTGTAATCGGGCTCGCTCGCGTTTTTCTTTTCGAGATAGGCATTCGCGGCAGTTAAATCAATCCGCTCGCTGATAAACGCCTCGTTGTCGCAGCGGTTCGGGTAAATCAACGGCATAATAAAATGCATCGAATCAATGTCGCGGATAAGCGTACCGTCGCGGCGATCGCCCCATTTTTTACTCATAATCAAAACACCTCTTTTACCACATACAGGGGTAGTATACCACACCGTTTCAAAAAATGCAAATCCCCCGAATTTCGGTTGTAATCGAACGAAAAGTGTGGTACACTATTCGTATCGTTAAAAAGAGAAAGGCGGCCCGACTATGGCGGTACGATTAAACGAAGATAAAGAAATCGTTAAAATGATTCGCGAGGGACTCAAGGCCAAAGACGGCTACTGTCCCTGCCGACGCGAGAAAAAGCCGGAATACAAATGTATGTGCGAAGAATTCCGCGCCCAAATCGCCGACCCGAATTTCGAGGGCTACTGCCACTGCCAACTGTATTACAAGGAGAAAGACTGAAATGAACTACAAAGAAAACGAACGCCTTTTCGGCTTTACCGTCACGCGTGTGCGCGAGGTGGCGGAACTGTCCGGCACGTTTTACGAACTGCGCCACGACTGCGGCGCGGAACTCTGCTGGCTTCAAAACGGCGAGGAAAACAAGGTCTTTTCCGTCGCGTTTAAAACCCTGCCGAAAAACAGCACCGGCGTGTTCCATATTTTGGAGCACGCGATGCTCTGCGGCTCGGAAAAGTATCCCGTCCGTGAGCCGTTTTTAGACTTGCTCAAAGGCTCGATGAACACCTTCTTAAACGCGATGACCTATCCGGACAAAACGGTATATCCCTGCTCGAGCCGCAACACGAAAGATTTCTTAAATCTCACGTCGGTGTATCTCGACGCGGTGTTTGCCCCGAAACTGCTCGAAAACCCCAACATTTTCTATCAAGAGGGGTGGCATATTGAGCCGACCGACGACGGATATACGTTCAACGGCATCGTGTTTAACGAGATGAAAGGAGCGCTCGCCGGTCAAGACAGCATCGTCGGCGAGGAAATGCTGCATCTTCTGTTCCCCGACACCTGCTACGGCGTGATTTCCGGCGGCGATCCGCTGGTCATCCCCACCCTCACCTACGAGGATTTTTGCGACACTTACCACCGCTTTTATCATCCCGGCAACGCGCGGTTTTATCTCGACGGCGACCTGCCGTTTGAGGAAACGCTCGCCCTCATCGACGGCTATCTCTCCCGTCCGCAAACAAAACTCGCGCCGCCGGTCGTCGCCATGCAAACGCCGCGCGCCGCGGTCGGGCACAACGCCTATGAAATCAGCGTGGAGGAACCGCGCGAAAACCGCGGCCAAGTAACCTTCGGCAAAATCGTCGGCACGCACAAAGATTGCCGCAAACTGCTCGCACTCCGCGTGCTGTTTGACGCGGTCGCCGGCTCGAACGAGGCGCCGCTCACCCGAGCACTTCTCTCTTCGGGACTTGCGGAAGACTTGGAGTGGGAGGTCGCTGACTACCTCGCCCAACCTTACGTCCAAATTAACGTGAAAAACGTGAAAGACGGCAAAGCGGACGACGCGCTCGCGCTGTTACGCGCCGAAGCGCGCAACTTGTGCGAAACCGGCATCGACCGCGACGAACTCGAAGCCTCGCTCGCCGCCCTCGACTACCAGTTGCACGACGTCGCCGAGCCGCAGGGTATCGAGCGCAACTTAAACGCTCTGCGCAGTTGGCTGTACGGCGACGATCCGCTCGCGCCGCTCGTTCCCGATGCCGATTTGGCGGCGGTCAAAGAGATGCTTGCCGGCGACGGCTTTGAAAACCTGCTGTTCGAAATTTTCTGCGACGAGCAAAACGTCGCCACGCTGTATACCGAAGCATCGACGACCCTCGGCGAAGAAAACCGCAAAAAAGAAGCGGCCTTGTGTGCTTCAATGACCGCCGACTGGGACGAACAAAAACGCGCCGCGGCAAAAGCGCTGTGCGATACGCTTCTTTCGTGGCAACAAACGCCCGACACCCCGGAACAAATCGCGACACTTCCGATGTTGTCGCTTTCGGATGCCGGCGAGCCGCCCGTGTGGGTGGAAACGGAAGAATCGCTGCAACACGGCGTGCGCGTGTGGACCCATCCGGTCGCGTGCCGCGACGTTGTGCACCTAAAACTGTATTTTCCGCTGACCGGGTGCGATCTTGCTACCCTCGGCGACTTGGAACTGTTTGCCCATCTCCTTTGTGAACTGCCCACCAAACAGTATTCCACGCTCTTGTTACAGCAAAAAATTAAACGCTATTTCGGCTATCTGCGCTTCGCGGTCACACCGGTGCACACCGGCGACACCGCCACCTGCGTGCCCTGCCTTGTGGCAAGCGCCGGCTTTATGCGGCAAAACGAAACCGAGGCGCTCGCCCTGCTGTCGGAGATTTTATTGCACACCGACGTTTCCGATGTGTCGCCCGTTTTTGAAATCTTCCGTCAAATGGACGACACCGCGCGCCAGTCGCTCATTATGGAAGGTCACCAGTACGCCATGTACGCCGCAGGCGCTTGCGGCTCGGCGGCGTGCGCCGTGACCGAGGTGCTTTGCGGCAACACCCAAATCGAGCATCTGCACCGCCTAATGGAAAACGAGCAAGAAACCGTTCCCGCGCTCGTGGCGTCGATGAGCGAAGTGTTCCGCCATGCCGTGGGCAAAAAGGGTCTTATCGTCAGCATCACCGCCGACGAGCCGCTCGACGTGTCGGCGCTGTTGACAACGCTTCCCGACGGCGGCGACCCCTTTGAACCGAAAGCCTACAAAACTGCACTTCCCCAGCACTCCACCATCACCATTCCTGCCGCCATCGGCTTTTCGGCGCAATCGCTGACGCCGCCGGATGCGAAATGGAACGGGCCGCTGAAAGTGGCGTGCAACATCCTCTCGCTCGATTATTTGTGGAACAAACTGCGTGTGCAGGGCGGCGCCTACAGCGCCGGCTGCGGTGTGCGCGCATCCGGCCGTATGTTCGCCTACACCTACCGCGATCCCTCTCCGATAAATTCGATGAACGTGTTCAAAGAATTGGCAGACGCCCTGCTCGCCTTTTGCGACAGCGGCGAGGACGTGGAGCGCTACATCCTCTCCACCGTCTCCTCTACCGAGCCGCTCAAAACCCCACAACAAAAGGGTGCCTCTGCCAACGCGTACAAGTTTGAAGGGCTAACGAAAGCGGATGTTTTGGCCTACCGCAACGCCATTCTCCACACCGATAACGCCGCCGTGCGCGGTTGCGCCGACCTGCTTTTGAAGTTCGCCCAAGAGGGCTCCACGTGCGTAGTGGCAGGTGCGGAATTGTTGCCGAAAAACAGCAACTGACAAACCGACTGTATTTTTGTCTTTTTCGACGAAATCCGCCGTCGGGTGGTTTACAGACGGCAACTTTTATGGTATACTTTTCTCAACTTAACACGGAAAGGTCGGGACGGTAAAATGGCAAACGAAGCAAACATTTTTGACGAGAAAAACGGCGTAGCGCCTCTGCGTATCATCGCGCTGCGCGGCGCACAGGAACTGGGCGACGAAATCAACGGATATCTCACCCGTTGGACGAAAGAGGCCGGCAGCGAAGTGGACACTTTCCTTCTGGATTCGGATTGTCCGCGTTTCTCCTCCGGTGACTCCAAAGCGACGCTCAAAGAAAGCGTGCGCGGTGCGGACGTGTTCATCCTCGTCGACGTGGGCAACTACAACTGCACTTACAAAATGTTCGGCAAAGAGAATATGATGTCGCCGGACGACCATTTCCAAGATCTCAAACGCGTCATCCAAGCGGTCGGCGGTAAAGCCCACCGCATCAACGTGGTGATGCCGATTCTCTACGGCGGCCGTCAACACCGCCGCAACTATCGCGAGTCGCTCGACTGCGCCGCGATGCTCCAAGAGTTGCAGGCGATGGGCGTCGCGAACATCGTGACGTTCGACGCTCACGATGCGCGCGTGCAAAACGCCGTGCCGCTGATGGGCTTCGATAACCTGATGCCGTCCTACCAGGCGCTCAAAAAACTGTTCCGCAGCGTTCCGGACATCAAACCCGACCGCGATCACCTCGCCGTCATCAGCCCGGACGTCGGCGCTATGCACCGCAATATGTACTACGCCTCCATTCTCGGCGTAGACCTCGGTATGTTCTACAAACGCCGCGACTTCTCCACCATCGTCAACGGTCGCAACCCGATTGTCGCCCACGAATATCTCGGCAACTCGGTCGAGGGTAAAGACGTGTTCGTCGCGGACGACATCATCTCCTCCGGCGACTCGATGCTGGACATCGCCTACGAGCTGAAAAAACGCAACGCCAACCGCGTGTTTGCGTATGCGACCTACGCGCTGTTTGCGAACGGCCTTGAGGCGTTCGACAAAGCGTATGAAGACGGCATCATCTCCGGTATCCTCGGCACCAACCTCACCTATCGCACGCCGGAATTGCTCTCCCGTCCGTGGTTCTACGAAGTGGATATGGGCAAATACGTGTCCTACTTCATCGCGGCGCTCAACCAAGACTTCTCGGTGGAAAAAATCCTCGATCCGCACCAAAAAATCGTGGATTTGCTCGAGAAATTCCGCAACAACTAAACCGACTTTCCGAAAACCGCCTCGACGAGGCGGGTTTCTTTTGCCAAAAAACACTTGCCAAAATCGGGCGAGTGCTTTATAATAATAGTTAGTCTCAAACCTTTTAGGAAACGAGGTTGCTTATGATGAAAAAAGTTTTTGCGGCGGCAGTCGCCATCCTTTCGGTGTGCGTTCTGCTTTGCGGCTGTAACAAAAACGGCGAGGTGCGCCTGCCGGACGTGAGTTACGATAACGCGCCCGTCTCCGCCTACGTCTATGAAATCAACGGCGAAGAAGCGGTTGTCACCGGCTTCACCGCGGACAACACCATCGCCAACGTCCCCTCGGAACTGGAGGGCAAACCCGTCACCACCATCAAATCCGGTGCGTTTAAGGGCAACGGCGTATTGGACACCGTCAACCTGCCGTCCACCGTCACCACCATCGAGGATTCCGCGTTCGCCGGTTGCACCAAACTGCGCTCGGTGTCGCTTCCCACCTCGCTCCTTTCGATTGGAGACGACGTGTTCTACGGTTGCGCTATGTTGACCGTCGTCAACTTCCCCTATGACCTCAACCATATCGGCAACCGCGCGTTCTCCGGCTGTACCAAACTCGAGGTCATCGCGTTCCCCGAAAACGCGGTGTATATCGGCGCGGATGCGTTCGCCGGTACGCCGTGGTTCTTAAAACAATCCCGTGAATTCGTCATCCAGAACGCCTCGCTCCTTGCCTATAACGGTTCGCGCGAAATCGTCACCGTTCCCAACAACGTGCAGGTCATCTCGGCGGCATTCTCCGGCAACGAAACGGTGAAAAAAGTCATTCTTCCGGATACCGTCACCCACTTGACCGCCGACGCGTTCTCCGGCTGCAACGCGCTCACGTCCGTCTCGCTCGGCTCTCACCTCTCGGTGGTGGAAGACGCCGCGTTCGCCGGCTGTACAGCGCTGACCGAAATCACTTTCCCGAAAACCATTAAAGCCATCGGCAACAACGCCTTTGCAGGATGCGAAAATCTGAAAACCGTCACCGGCAAAGCCGGCTCTGCCGCCGAAGCGTTTGCCAAAGCGAAAGAATTGACCTTTATCCCTGCGTAATCCATACAAAACATCAACCGGAGTCAGACGTTCGTCTGGCTCCGGTTTTTTGTATACTCGCGGCCGTTTTGCGCACACTATTCGCAAAAGGAGGGCTTTTTGTGGATGGTTTTTCTCTGTTAAAAGCGTTTTTGGTGGGTGGCGGCATCTGTATTATCGGCCAACTGCTCATCGACTTGACCGGCATGACACCGGCGCGCATTTTGGTGACCTTCGTCACCGCCGGCGTCGCACTCACCGCCGTCGGGCTGTACGCTCCTCTGGTGGATTTCGCCGGTGCCGGCGCCACGGTGCCGCTTTTGGGCTTTGGCTACGTCCTCGCAACCGGCGTCAAAGAAGCGGTGGCACAAGACGGTCTGCTCGGCGCCGTAACCGGTGGCCTTTCCGCCACTGCCGGCGGCATTAGCGTCGCCATTGTACTCGGATTTTTGTGCGCGCTTCTCTCGCGCCCGAAAAGCAAAGCGGAATAACAAAAAAAGACCGATGGAACACATCCATCGGTCTTTTTCGATTAAAACTTATTCTTTGATAATGCCCCAAAGGCCATCGGCATAGGTTTGGACGTTGCCGTTATTGTAGTAGCAGGTTCTCATCGTCAGCATATTGCCTTTGATGGAGATATTCGCCCAAGAGGACTGGCGGCCGTTGCCGGAAATCGCCAAGTTTTCGGGTTTCACGGTCGTGGCGTTCACCTTCGTCTCAGAGTCACCTGCCGTCGCCGCCTGGATGTAGATGGCGCCGGTCGGATTCACGTAGTAATCCACACCGTCCACCGTTTTGATGGTGGAATCGGCAACCGGTTTGTTGCGGTCGTTGATGGGATACGAACGCAGGTACACGTGCTCGTCACCTTGCAACACCAAATCCACGCCGTTTTCCGCAAACAAACGGGTAATAGAGGACGAGTTGATGTTCTTATACGACACCACCGGCACGTGCATCATCACAATCTTCCACTTTTTCGTGGTGTTCTTCAAATCTTCCTGCAACCACGCTTTTTGCTCGCTGTCCACGTTGGGGGTGCGAATAGCATCGCCATAGCAGGTGTCCAGGCAAATGAAATGGACGTCGCCGTAATCGAACGAATAATACGTGCCGTAGGATTTTTTGCTGTTCGGCTCGGGCAGTTCGAACGTCATATGTTTATAGATTTCGTATTTGCCTGCCGTGTCGTTGGACGCGTCGTGGTTGCCGGTCGCAAACATTACCGGATATTGCGCCAAATAGTCGTCGTTACCGTTAAGCATCATCTGCCACTGGTGCAGATATTGCGACGTTTGCACCACGTCGCCGCCGTGAAGGATAAAGGAGAAGTTCGGGTCAATCGAGGTCGCACCCTTAAACGCATCATTCATAAAGTGCGCGGCGGTCTGGTCACGGGTAGCCGTCACCTGTGTGTCGCTCAGCCACATAAAGGAAAAATCGCCGACCGTTTCGGGGCGCGTCGTGAAGGTGTACACGTCGCTCCAAATCTTTTTCTTGCCGTCGCCCACGCGGTAAGCGTAGGTCGTGTCGTAATCCAATCCCTCAAGCACCGCACGATGCGTGTAATCGGGAATCGTTTTATAGCCGATTTTGGATATGATTTGGAACTCGTTGGTCTCCGCACTGTACAGCGTCGCCATTTCGGAAAATTCCTCCGTCTCGGCATTAAACACCGTGGCGTTCGAGAAATCCGGCTCTTTGCCGTCTTCCACCTTAACAACCTGCGCCACCGGACCGAAGTTCTCGCGCGTGGTGTGCCAGGTCACCGCCATTTTCGTGGCATCCGCATTATAGAAAGACAACGTCACCTGTTCCTGCGCCAGCGTTTTGACATAAAACGGCGAGTAATCCTCCGTTTTATACGCGGCAAATTCCACGTCCAGGCCGGCCACGTATTTGCGGATAATCAGCACGTCTTTCATATTGATGGCTTCGTCGCCGTTGCAGTCGGCGGCCTCGAAATCCAGTTCCGTGCCGATGTCCGCCACGTATTTACGGGCGGCAAGCGCGTCTTTCATATTAATCGCACCGTCAGCGGTCGCGTCGCCGCGTTCGGGACGGGCGGCCGATACGGCGAACGCCGGCACTGCCATCGTCAGCACCAACGCCACAAGCGCTGCCAAAGAAATGACTTTTTTCATTTTTTTACACTCCTTCTTTGAAGTTACGGAAACAGTATACACTATTCCCCCAAAAAACGCAAGAATAACTTCATAAAAACAAAAATCCCAACCCTGTCGGGTTGGGATTTTTCTTGCAGATTATTCCGCCGGATACACGCTCACGCGTTTGCGGTCTTTGCCCACGCGCTCGAAGCGCACGGTGCCGCTCTCTTTGGCGTAGAGGGTATCGTCGGAGCCGATGCCCACGTTGACGCCCGGATGGATGTGGGTGCCGCGCTGGCGAACGAGGATGTTGCCGGCGAGGACCGCCTGACCGTCGGCACGTTTGGCGCCGAGGCGTTTGGATTCGGAGTCACGACCGTTCTTGGTCGAACCCATACCTTTTTTATGAGCGAACAGTTGAATGTTAATTTTCAGCATTTCGTTACACCTCCGTATAAGTCGGAGGCCAAGCGGTCTTAGGAAGACAATTAGGGGCTCCAACTCCTTGGCTCACAGAACGACATGGCTACGATCCGACTTAAGCCGCGGAAGACGCTCCGGCTGCGGAGGAATAAGAACGATGCGCGCCACATTTTTCCGCAAGGAAGATCGTCTGATCGGCTTTGACCTTGACGGACATTGCGGTGGTGTCGCAGGGCGGGATATTGTGTGTGCGGCGGTTTCGTCCGCGGCATATCTGACCGCCAACACGCTAACCGAAGTGTGCGGACTTTCCGCCGATGTTTCGGAAGCGGACGGCAAGCTCGTTTTACGGCTTACCGAAACGGAGAACACTCGCGGAGACGACGTGATGAACGGATTTTACCTTCATCTGTGCGGCTTGCGCGACCAATATCCGACACAAATTGAAATTACCGACAGCAACGATACGGAGGTGTAACGAAATGCTGAAAATTAACATTCAACTGTTCGCTCATAAAAAAGGTATGGGTTCGACCAAGAACGGTCGTGACTCCGA
>JAZUEK010000061.1:0-14208 GCA_045640165.1 Acutalibacteraceae bacterium
TGCAGGGATGGTTTTTTCTTCGTTCAAGATTTCGGACATGGTTGACTGTACCTCCTTAATTATATCGGCGGGCGTCGACGCTCCGGCAGTAAGGCCGGCAGACCGCACCCCCACGAACCAGTCGGGCGACAGATCCTCTGCCGATTCGACCAAATACGCAGACGCAAACGGTTGGCACACATCGCGAAGCTTCGCGGTGTTGGAACTTTGACGTCCTCCGACAATCACCACCACGGGGTGGCGTTGCGACAACTCCACGGCTTCCTGCTGCCGATTCGCAGTCGCATTACATATTGTATCAAAGATTAATGGATTTGTATAGTGTTTTTTTGCAATTTTTTTGCAATTTTCGAAAACTTTTTTCTGAAACGTCGTTTGGGACACCAAAACCGGCGATTTTTCCCCTACAACGGCCGCATCGTCCAACAATTTTTGTAACGTTTCGGGAGAATCGAACACGTACGACGGCCCTTTGCAAAATCCGCGGATACCGATAACCTCGGGATGACTTTCGTCCCCGGCAATCAAAATGGTAGCGCCGGTTTCGGAATGTTCCTGCACAATGCGGTGAATTTTATCCACGAACGGGCAGGTGGCATCGCACAGCGTAAGCCCCAATTCCTCGATTTTGTCATACGTCGCCTGCCCCACGCCGTGAGAGCGAATCACAAGCGTCGCATCCGTCGGCGCATCGGCAGGATCGTCCACAATCGACACACCGCGCGCTTTCAGCGACTCCACTGTCTGGGGATTGTGGATGAGCGGCCCGAGCGTACACACGCGCTTGCCGTCGGAAAGCAACGTTTCCACCGCCTCCATTGCGCGCTTTACACCAAAACAAAAACCGGCGGTTTTCGCAAGTTCCACACTCATTTTGCCGCCTCCATCAAAGACTCCACCGCCGCCGTCATCGCACGGGTCGCCACCCTCAAATTGGGCTTTTCGCCGTCGAGTTGCAAATCGGCAGGCGAAAGCGGCGCACCAAACGAAACCGTCACACGGCGAAACGCTTTCACTTTCTGGTCTTGGGTCGTCACCGATACCGGAAGCACGTACGCTTGGGTCTTGGCGGCAATCAACGCCGCTCCCGACTTAAAGCGACCGAGCTCCCCCGTTTTCGAACGCGTGCCCTCGGGGAAAATCCCCATCCACTTGCGTTCGGCAATCAGTTGTTCCGCGCGCGCCAGAGCGTTGGTATCGCCCTTTCCGCGAGACACGGGAAACGAGCCGCACTGCTTTCCGAGCAGCCACGCCAAAACGTCCGAACGGAACAATTCCTCTTTGCCCATAAAGTAAATATCCGCCTGTTTTTGGGCAAACAGCAAAAACACGGGATCAATCATCGAAATGTGGTTACAACACACAATCAGCGGACGGTCGTCGGTTGGAATATTCTCCGTTCCTCTCACCGTAAACGGAAACAGCAGGCGAAACAGCGGACGCACAATCGCTTTCAGTACGCGTCCAAATTTCCCCCATTTTCCGTATTCCTCGGCACGAGAAAACTCCTCGCCCTGCTCTTCAGCAGAAAGCGATTCGCGCTCTTTCTCCGCCGGTGTCAATTCGTCTGTCATCCAAGTCTCTCCTTCACGATGGATTCGAGGAGCGCCACCGACTCTTCCAACGTGTTGCCGGTGGTATCCACCGACACCGCGTCATCCGCCGGTTTCAGCGGCGCCACGTCGCGGTGAGAATCATTGTAATCGCGCTGTTTCATATCTTCGAGAACGTCCTCGAACAAAACGTCCATCCCTTTTTCTTTCAGCTCATCAAAGCGGCGACGGGCACGATCCTCCACCGAAGCGGAAAGGAAAATTTTCACTTTCGCATCGGGAAGCACCACCGTGCCGATATCGCGGCCGTCCATAATGACGTTGTTTTCGCGCGCCAACTTCTGTTGGGTCTCGAACAAGAATTTGCGCACCTTGGGAATGGCCGACGTGGTCGAAGCCGCCATCGACACCTCCGGTGTACGAATTTGGTCGCTGACGTCCTCGCCGTTGAGCAACACACGTTGCGTGCCGTCCACGTAAGCAATCGAAACGTTAATGTCGGAAAGCGCCGCAATCACCGCCGCCGTATCCTCGGACTGAATGCCCTTGCGAAGCGTTGCAAGTCCCACCGTGCGATACATCGCGCCGGTATCCACGTAAACGTAGCCAAGGGTCGCCGCCAAGCGTTTGGCAATCGTGCTTTTTCCCGCACCGGACGGGCCGTCAATAGCAATCGCCACAAATTCACTCATCTAAAAATTCCTCCTCAATTCCCATATCTCGACCGGCTGCCGCGCCGGTAGAAAACGCAATTTGCAAGTTAAAACCGCCGGTATACGCGTCTACGTCGAGCACCTCACCGGCAAAATACAAACCCTCACAGAGTTTCGAACGCATCGTCTTCGGGTCAACCTCTTTCACCGACACGCCGCCTGCCGTCACGATAGCCTCCGCGACGGGGCGCGGCTTCGTCACGGTCAGCGGCAACGCTTTGACAGCGGTGCGAAGCGCTTCCCTTTGTTCACGCGTTACGCTGTGGCATTTGGTCGTGCCGTCCACCCCGATTTGCGCAAGAAACGGCTCAACAAGGCTTTTCGGAAGCAGTTTCGGGAGTGCGTTTTGCAAATCGGTATTCTGCATTTCCGAAAAATCACGGAGCATCCGTGCATCCAACTGCTCCGCCGACAACGCCGGCTTCAAATCAATCAGCAGACGATATCGCCCGTCGGTAATATCTCTCAAATGCGCCGATGCACTTAAAATCATCGGGCCGGACACGCCGAAATGCGTAAACAGCATCTCACCGAAATCGGTATACACCACTTTGTTTTTGCGCGCAGTATCCAGGACGGTCAACCCACAGTTTTTGAGAGACAATCCCTGCGCCAAGCCGCACAGCGGCTCGGCACATTCAAGCGGCACAAGCGAACCGCGCGGTTCGACAATCGTGTGTCCTGCCTGCTTTGCGAGGTCGTAGCCGTCGCCGGTACTGCCGGTGGTCGGATAAGACACACCGCCGGTGCATACCACCACGCGGTCGGCGCGATACTCTCGCCCTTTGCCGTCCACAACGCCTTTGCAAACGCCGTCTTCCAAAAGCAACGACGTTACGCGCGCTTGTTCGATAACCGCACCGGATTTTTTGGCAAATTTGTGGAGCGCATCCACCACGTCCACCGCTTTGTCGGACACGGGAAACACCCGGTTGCCGCGTTCGATTTTCAGCGGCACACCCATCGACTCCACAAGAGCCATCGTATCGTGATAGGTAAAATTATGGAACGCGCTATAGAGAAACCGCCCGTTTCCGGGCACGTTTTTAATCATCTCGTCCAGCTCGGTGGCGTTCGTCAGATTGCACCGTCCTTTGCCGGTAATCATCATCTTGCGAGCAGGGCGGTCGTTCCGCTCCAAAACGGTCACGCGACACCCGTTTTGCGCGGCAAAACCGGCACAAACCAGTCCGGATGCACCGCCGCCGACCACGATAACCTGTAAAGCGTTATCCCTTGTCATACTCATTACTCCCACCGGTGAAGTTTCGTTAAAAAATCATCAAAATCCCTATAAAATCAAGGAATTTTGCTTGTTTCGCTCAATATGTAAAGTTAAAACGCTTTACTTGAAAACGCGCATAAACACTCTATGCCACCGTGCTTTATAGATATCTTTCAGCCCGTCGAGTGCCAAATCGAAGATGACGAACACCACGTTGGCGAGACCGAGAAGCACAAGCGGCATATTCACGCCGAACACCTCGAATTCGTCCGGCTCCAATCCCCCGACGAACAGAAGCAGCAGATACACCGCCACCACCGCGCCGTTAAAGAGCAACAGTTTTAGCACCCACGCCACCGCTTTGGACGACAAACGGTCGATAAGCAGTTTGAGGGTCGGGTAATAGCCGAAGAACGCAAGAAACAACAATTTCGCCTCGAAATCCGGCGCGATAAAAAATGTCAAAACGCCGGCGGCAGCATAGGCGGCAAAGCCCCATTTGACCCCGGCTTCAAGCGCAATGGGCATCAAAATGATGCCGGCAAGCGCGGTAAGCGCCAGCGTAGACACGGGAATCACCGTCAACATCATACACACGACGGCTAAAGCGCCCAATACACCGCACAACGCGATTTTGGCACTCTGTTTCATCCCGGCCCCCCCTTTCGCTCGATTGACAGTTTAACAGCAGGAAATGAAATCCCCACCCATACATTCACAGCAGCAATCCATGCAATACAGCGTCTCGCACACGCGGCAGGCATCCCAGTCGCCGCCGCAACAATCCACACTGCCGGCGCGCCGACCGCCGACGTTCGCCGTACCGCGTTTTTGGTCCATTTGGGCCTTTTGCGCACGGTATTCGGCGTTGCCGGGATCCATGGCGCACGCTTGCGACACGCAGGTATACGCATCGTCAAACCAGCCTTTTTTAAGGAGCACCGCGCCTTTTAAGAAATACCACTCGGCAGAACGCGTGTCGGCAGGCACGCCGTTTAACAGCGTTTCCGCATCGGCAATGCGCCCGTTTTCAATCATCTCGCGCACGTCGTCGTACTGACCGCCGCCGCGATACGCCGCACCTTGATACCCCGTAGACGAGGCGTGCATACTGCGGATAATCGTGTCGTAGGCATCGTTGATTTCCTGCATTTTCTCCTGCGCCAAATCCGACAGTGGGTTGTTGTCGTATTGGTCGGGATGGTACTTGCGCGCCAATTCGCGGTAAGCGGCTTTCACTTCTTCCTCGCTCGCGCCGCGAGCCACGCCGAGCACTTCATACGGATCTTTCATTGAGGCTTCTCCTCCTTTGTGAGAGATGCAGTCACGGCAGGAAGTCCCTGCCACAGAATATTGCGTAAAACACCGTCAAAGCGGCGAATCTCCAGCAGTTCATACGCCGCCTGTGCCTCCGCCACCGTGCCGGTGAGCGAGGCACGCACAAAGGCGTTGACCCCCGGTTTCCCCTCCGCTTCATGCAAAGCGGTCAACGGGTTAAAGCCGCTCTTTTTCAAATCATTTTCGAGGTCATCCGCCGCGTCCGCTAAGTACACAAAGCGGCCGACACAATAGCCGAGCCGTTCCAGCACACGGCGCGTCGTCTCGTTCGCCGCGCCTGCCGCAAGCAAGCGGCCCGTAAGCCGCGCTGTCGGCTCTGCGGCTTCGTCGGTGGAAACCGAACGCGTCTCGAGTTCCTGCTGCTGAGCAAGATACGTTTTGACCCATTCTTCCTCATCAGGATGAAGCGCCGCCGCTTTTTTATGGGCGCGAGACAGCCATCCTCGTAGCACCTTCGCACCAAAGCGCTTCATACCGCGCTCGTCTTCCACGTTGTCGCAGAGTTTGTAGTATAAAAGCAGCATCGCGTAATCCGCCGCCGTATCCACCGCGTTCGTGTCACCGCAGTAGAGGCACTTTTTAAGCGGATTGTAGACACAGCGCCCCTTTTTCCACCCTACGCAGGTGTCGGCGAGCGCCGCGTATATCAAAGCCACAAAGGTGAAATCGTAACTGAGCGTCAAACGGGCAACCGTTCCGTAACGCTTGCCGAGCCGCTTGCACAGCGTACAATACACCCCTTTATAGTGGTCGTATTCGCCAATTTTCAGTTCCGGCTTCAAAATCCGGACGTATCCAAACATGGAATTCTCCTTTTCACCGTTGTCTTTTTACTCAGTATACCAAAAAACAGCGGCAGTTCTATGAAGGAATTGTTAATTTTCTGCCGATTTTCCCCCATCGTCTAACAGTTCGTATAACAAGGCCGCATCCTGCTTTTGGGCGGTCTCTTTGACCGAAAGCACGCGTGCCTTTACCGTGCGCGCGCCGAACTGAATCGTGAGCACGTCCCCTTCTTTGACGTCATAGGATGCGCGCGCCGGCTTGTCGTTCACAAGCACGCGTCCTGCGTCGCACGCCTCGTTGGCGACGGTACGCCGTTTGATTAGGCGAGACACTTTCAGATATTTGTCTAATCTCATCAATTTTCTCCCCTTTTGCAAAAGAAAAGGCTGCCGTTGAAACCAGCGGCAGCCTCACTCTTGCAAAAATTATTTCGCGACAGCGTCTTTGAAGCCTTTGCCCGCTTTGAAAGCCGGCACTTTGGACGCAGGGATTTTGATGGTCTCTTTGGTGCGCGGATTGCGGCCAACACGAGCGCCACGTTTGCGGGACTCGAAGGTGCCGAAACCAACGAGAGCAACTTTGTCGCCTTTTTTCACAGCGGCAACAATGGAATCGAGGGTCGCGGCGAGCGCTTTCTCGGCATCTTTCTTCGAAAGACCGGATTTCTCGGCAATAGCAGCAACGAGTTCAACTTTGTTCATGACTTTTTCCTCCATATTTTTGTTCTATTTTCAGCGTTTTCGCTAAAAACCAATGTTATTCGGCTCTCTTGACCTCATCCCACAATTGGTTGAGCGTATCAAGAGAAGCGGCAGGCACGTCAATGCCCCGTTCGGCGGCCAATTTGTCCAACGCGGAAAAGCGGCGAACGAATTTCTCCACACTCTTCCCGAGAGCGAACTCCGGCTCGATTTTAAGGAATCGCGCCACGTTGACCACCGAAAACAACACGTCGCCCAATTCCTCTTCCTGCGCCTGAGCGTTGCCGGAAGCGATTTCCGCTTTTAATTCGGCAATCTCGCCGGAAAGCGTATCGAGCGTATCCTCCACCCCGTCGTAATCAAATCCGACGCGGCGCGCGCGGTCTTGCACCTTTTCGGCGCGCATGAGCGCAGGCAACGTTTTCGGTACGTTCTTAAGCAAATCGGACTGGGCGTTGGTCTTCTTCGTAGCACGCTTCATCGCGTCCCAACTCTTAAGCGCCTCAGCCTCATTGTTCGCTTTGACGTCACCGAACACGTGAGGATGGCGAACGATGAGTTTCTTACACAGTTCGTCCACCACGTTGTCAAACGTGAAACCGCCGACTTCCTCCTCCATCACGGAGTGGAACACCACCTGCATCAGCACGTCGCCGAGTTCTTCTCGCAGACCGGCCATGTCGCCGTTATCGATAGCTTCGATGGCTTCGTGGGTCTCCTCGAGGAAATTCTGACGAATGCTTTCGTGCGTTTGTTCCTTGTCCCACGGGCAACCCTCCGGCGAGCGGAGCGCACGCATAATGGCGAGCAAGTCGTCCATGGAATAGGTTTCTTTTTCAGGGTAAGAGAGTGACATATCAGCGCCTCACTTTAGGTATTATTTTACAATATTTTTGCCCGATTTGCAAGTGTTTTCTTGCAATTTTTCTCAAAAAAAGCGGATTTTGGGAAGATTTTTTGCCTATTTTGCCCATTTTTTTGCCATTTTCCACATCATAACGCAAAAAAGGCACGTTACGGCATAATTTTTCCGGCGGCAAAATCAGCGGCAAACGGCACTTCATCCAACGTGAATTCCCTTCCGTTTAGGTAGGCAAGCTCGCCGGCATCCGTCTTAAAATTGAACTTAAGGCGGTAAGCGCACAGTGCTTGCTTGGTCATCCCCACGCGCTTGTTTTGCTGATTTTTGCCATACTTGCCATCCCCCAAAAGCGGATGGCCGATGGACGCAAAATGCGCGCGAATCTGGTGGGTGCGGCCGGTGAGCAGGTGCACTTCGAGCAGAGACACACCGTTTTTCTCCGCAAGCACTTTGTATGCGGTCACAATGGTGCGCGCATCCGGCGTTTTTTTGTCGGAGATGTACACCCGGTTTTGGTCGCTGTTTTTCTCTAAATAGCCGGTGAGCGTGTCCGCCTTTTTCAGCATTTTTCCGAACACCAGGCACTGGTAGTATTTCTCAATTTCGCGGTTTTTGAGCTTTTCATTCAGAATACGCAACGCCGCCGCCGTTTTGGCGGCAATCACGATACCGGCCGTGTTGCGGTCAATACGGTTGACAAGCGCCGGCGTAAAGGAGTTCTCGTCGTCAGGTTGGAACTCCCCTTTTTCATATAAATAACGCTGCACACGCGCAATCAACGTGTCGCCGTATTCGTTTTTGTCGGGGTGAACAAGCAGTCCAGCCGGCTTGTTTAACAGCATCACGTTCTCGTCTTCGTACACGACGCGAAGATCTTTTCCGGCTTGCATAAATTCGTGCGCCCACTGTTTTTCTACGACGGTTTGCTCTAAAAATTCATCCTGCACAAACACACGCACCACGTCGCCCTCGCACAGCCGCGTAGAGATTTCGGCGCGTTTTCCGTTGACTTTAATATCCTTGCACCGCACCGCCTTATAAATGCGCGGCATCGGCAATTTCGGAAACGTCTTACACAAAAATTTATCCAGCCGCTGTCCGGCGTCGTTTTTTCCGACAGTCACTAATTTCAAGGCGTTTCCCTCCTTTTCATTTTCGGTCTTGTTTTCAATCAAATAGTGTGATATACTGGTAGCACCCTCGCGAAAGGAGACTCTTTATGGACGAGAACGTACACAAAAACCACCGCAATCGTATGCGCGAGCAATTTCGCGAGCACGGGCCCTCTGCATTTAACGACATTCAACTGATGGAATTTTTGCTGTTTTACGCCATTCCCCACGGCGACGTCAATCCCATCGCCCACGCGCTTTTGAATCGTTTCGGAAGCGTGTCCGGTGCACTCAAAGCAAGCCCGGCACAACTGAAAACCGTTCCCGGTATCGGCGACAACGCCGCCTCGCTCTTGTCGCTGTGCGGTCACCTTGTACGCAAATGCGGCGAAGAACAGCTTCCCGTCGGTATTCAGCTTTCCACTTCCGAGGAATTCGGGCAATTCTTTCTCCCTCGCTTTTGGAACGAACAAAACGAAGTGATGATGCTGATGTCCTTAAACCATCGGCACGAGGTGCTCAACTGCTCGCTCATCACCAAAGGGTCGGTCAGCGCCACCGAAATCAACACACGGCTCGTGTTACAGCAAACGCTGTCGGACAACGCGACCGCTGTCGTCATCGCCCACAATCATCCGTCCGGTCACGCGCTTCCCTCTCGCGCGGATATTGAAAGTACCATAACGCTCGCCAAAATGCTCTCTGCCGTGAGTGTAAAACTGCTTGACCACATCGTCATCGCAGACAACGATTTTATCTCGATGCGCGAAACGCCGACGCTTTCCCACATCTTCGCCGAAAGCGACAAATAAAGCAACGTACATCCCCTGCAAAACGCCGTTTTGCAGGGGATTTTTTATTTCAGAACTTTTTTGAGATACTGGCCCGTATACGAGCGGTCACATTTTGCCACCTGTTCGGGCGTTCCGGTCGCCACAATCTCACCGCCGCGGTCGCCGCCTTCGGGGCCGAGGTCAATGAGGTAGTCAGCGGATTTCACCACGTCAAGGTTATGCTCGATGACCACCACCGTGTTGCCGGCATCCACGAGTTTTTGCAGCACAGTCAGCAGTTGCGCCACGTCAGCGGTATGCAGTCCCGTGGTCGGCTCATCAAGAATATAAATCGTCTTACCGGTCGCCACGCGAGACAGTTCCGTCGCAAGTTTTACGCGCTGTGCCTCGCCGCCCGAAAGCGTCGTTGCCGGCTGGCCGAGTTTGACGTAGCCGAGTCCGACGTCCACGAGCGTTTTCAGTTTACGGGCGATTTTCGGAATATCGCCGAAGAACTGGACCGCTTCCTCCGCGGTCATTTCGAGCACGTCGTAAATGCTCTTGCCCTTGTACTTCACTTCGAGCGTTTCGCGGTTATAGCGTTTGCCCTTGCACACCTCACACGGCACGAAAATGTCCGGCAAAAAGTGCATTTCGATTTTCAAAATGCCGTCACCGGTACACGCCTCGCACCGTCCGCCTTTCACGTTAAAACTAAACCGTCCGGCATTAAAGCCTTTGGCGCGCGCGTCCGGCGTTTGGGCATAGAGATTGCGGATGTCGTTAAACACACCCGTATAGGTTGCCGGATTGGAGCGCGGCGTGCGACCAATCGGCGATTGGTCGATGTTGATGACCTTGTCGAGATGCTCAACGCCGGTGATTTTTTCGTGCTTACCGGGGTGGGTCAGCGCGCGGTTGAGTTTACCGGCGAGCGCTTTATACAGCACCTCGTTGACAAGCGACGATTTGCCCGAGCCGGACACGCCGGTCACGCAGTTGAACGCGCCGAGCAAAAACGGCACGTCTACGTCTTTTAGGTTGTTTTCCCCGGCCTTGTGGACGATGAGTTTTTGGCCCGTTCCCTTGCGGCGTTTTTGCGGCACGGGAATTTGCCGCTTGCCGCTCAAATACAAGCCGGTCACCGATGTATCGCAGTTACACAGTTCTTCCGGCGTGCCTGCAAACACAACGTTGCCGCCGTGAACGCCGGCGCCCGGGCCGATGTCTACAACAAAGTCGGCGGCGCGAATGGTGTCTTCGTCGTGTTCGACCACAACCAGCGTATTACCGAGGTCGCGCAGGCGTTTTAAGGTGGCGAGCAACTTGTCGTTATCGCGTTGGTGCAGACCGATGCTCGGCTCGTCGAGGATATACAAAACGCCCATCAAATACGAACCGATTTGGGTCGCCAACCGAATGCGTTGCGCCTCGCCGCCCGACAGCGTTGCCGATGCGCGAGACAACGTAAGGTAGTCAAGTCCCACGCCTTTTAAGAAGCCGAGCCGCTCGCGCACCTCTTTCAAGATGCCGTCGCCAATCGCGTGCTCGCGCTCGGTCAATTTGAGGTTGTCTAAAAACTCCAACGCCTCCGTCACCGAAAGGCGCGTAAATTCCATAATGTTGAGACCACCGATGGTGACCGCCAAGCTTTCCGGCTTCAGACGATTACCGTGACAATCGGGACACGGCATCTGCTGCATATACGACTCTAATTCTTCGCGCATCCAGTCGCTCTTGGTCTCTTTATAGCGGCGCTCAAGATTGTTCACAATGCCCTCGAACGGTGCCATATATTCGCCGGTGCCGTATTCTTGACGGCGAATCATCTTGATTTTCCGACCGTTCGTGCCATAGAGCAGCACATCCAGTTTTTCTTGCGGAATGTCGCAGACGGGCGTGTCCAGCGAAAAGCCGCAGTCGTTCGCCACCGCCTCAAAATACATCTGCACCATCGTGCCGCCCTCTAAATAGCTCCAACCGCTCGTGGAAATTGCGCCTTGGTTGAGCGAGAGGGCTTTGTCTTTGAACACGCGTTCGGGGTCAACCGACAGATACACACCGAGACCGGTGCAAGTCGGGCACGCGCCGAACGGGTTGTTAAACGAAAACATCCGCGGCGCCAATTCCTCCACGCTGACACCGTGGTCGGGGCAGGCGTAGTTTTGGGAAAAGAGCATTTCTTCCCCACCGACCACGTCTACCGTTAAAAGTCCGCCGGAAAGCGTGCACGCCGTCTCCACCGAGTCGGCGAGACGACTGCGGATGCCATCGCCCACAACGAGGCGGTCAACCACCACGTCGATTTCGTGTTTTTTGTTTTTGTCGAGGTCGAACGTCTCGGACAAATCGTGCATTTCACCGTCCACGCGCACACGGGCAAAGCCCTCTTTACGCGCGTGTTCGAATTCTTTTTGGTGTTGGCCTTTGCGCCCACGCACGAGCGGTGCGAGCAGTTGAATTTTCGTCTTTTCGGGAAGCGCCATCACGCGGTCCACAATCTGGTCGACCGATTGCTGGGCAATCTCTTTGCCGCAAATCGGGCAGTGTGGCACGCCGATACGCGCATACAAAAGACGCAGGTAGTCATAGATTTCGGTTACCGTTCCCACGGTGGAACGGGGGTTTTTCGAGGTGGTTTTTTGGTCAATCGAAATGGCCGGCGAAAGCCCCTCAATCTCGTCCACGTCCGGCTTTTCCATTTGTCCGAGGAATTGCCGTGCATAGGAAGAAAGGCTCTCCACGTAGCGACGTTGTCCCTCGGCATAGAGCGTGTCGAACGCCAGCGACGATTTGCCCGAGCCGGAAAGGCCGGTCATAACCACCAATTTGTCGCGCGGAATATCCACGTCGATATTTTTCAAGTTGTGCGCCCGCGCACCGCGGATACGCAGTTGTTTTTCGTCCGCCATCACGAGCCTCCTTGCAGTTCTTTAATGCGGTCACGAAGCCACGCCGCGTGTTCGAATTCGAGCAGGCGCGCCGCGTTCTTCATCTCTTTCTTCAGTTTCACAATTTCCGCCTCGCGCTCGGCACGGGACAGTTTGCGGCCGGTTTCGTTGCGCACCGTGTCTTTGCCGCTGATTTCGAGCACGTCGCGCACGTCTTTGACAATCGTTTGCGGCACGATGCCGTGTGCTTTATTGTACTCGTCTTGAATTTTGCGGCGGCGCGCCGTTTCGGAAAGTGCGCGTTCCATCGACGGCGTCACCTCATCGGCATACAAAATCACCTTGCCCTGCGCATGGCGAGCGGCGCGGCCCATCGTCTGGATTAGCGCGGTTTCGGAGCGCAAAAAGCCCTCTTTGTCCGCATCCAAAATAGCGACAAGCGACACCTCCGGCAAGTCGAGACCTTCGCGCAAAAGGTTGATACCGACCAGCACGTCAAATTCGCCGAGCCGCAAATCGCGGATGATTTCCATACGCTCAATCGTATCAATGTCGTGGTGCATATACCGCACCTTGACGCCGGCGCCCCGTAAAAAGTCGGTCAAATCCTCTGCCATTTTCTTGGTCAGCGTGGTGACGAGCACACGCTCCTTTTTCTCGGTCCGCTCGCGGATTTCGGCGAGCAAATCGTCAATTTGTCCCTCGACCGGTCGCACCGACGTTTCAGGGTCTAAAAGCCCCGTCGGACGGATGACCTGCTCGACAATTTGGGCGCTTTTTTGCTTTTCTAAGTCACCCGGCGTGGCGCTGACGAACACCGCCTGCCCCACGTGGCCGTAAAACTCATCGAAGTTGAGCGGACGGTTGTCGTAGGCGCTCGGAAGCCGGAAGCCGTATTCGACAAGCGACTCTTTTCGCGCGCGGTCGCCGCCGTACATTCCGCGCACCTGCGGCAACGTCGCGTGCGACTCGTCCACAAACAAGAGAAAATCGTCCGGAAAGTAGTCGAGAAGCGTGCACGGCGGATCGCCGGGTTTTCTGCCGGACAGCACCGCCGAATAGTTCTCAATCCCCTTGCACATTCCGATTTCGCGGAGCATTTCGATATCGTAGCGCGTGCGCTGGGAAATGCGCTGCGCTTCGAGTAATTTATGTTCACTCTCGAAGTATTTCACGCGCTCGTCGAGTTCTTTTTCGATACGCCCGATAGCGGTTTCCATCTTTTCCGGCGGAATAATGTAGTGCGAAGCCGGATAAATCGCCGCGTGGGTCAACGTTGCTTTGATTTCCCCCGTCAACGGGTTTAATTCACACACGCGGTCAATCTCGTCGCCGAAGAACTCCACGCGAATGGCGGAATCCTGCGCATACGCCGGAAAAATATCCACAATATCGCCGCGCACACGGAATTTGTTGCGCGTAAAGTTCACGTCGTTGCGCTCATACTGGATGCCGACGAGTTTTTCGATGAGTTCATCGCGGCTTTTCTCCATTCCCGGGCGCAGCGAAATCACCATACTGCGATAGTCAATCGGGTCGCCGAGCGAGTAGATACACGACACGCTCGCCACCAAAATTACGTCGCGCCGCTCAGACAGTGCCGAGGTTGCGGAGTGACGCAATTTGTCGATTTCGTCGTTGATATCCGAGTCCTTTTCGATATAGGTGTCGGTCGAGGGAACGTACGCCTCCGGCTGATAATAGTCGTAGTAAGAGACGAAGTATTCCACCGCGTTATTCGGGAAAAACTCCTTAAATTCCGAGCAAAGTTGGGCGGCGAGCGTTTTGTTGTGCGCCAAAATCAGCGTCGGGCGGTTGACTTTGGCAATCACGTTCGCCATCGTGAACGTCTTGCCCGAACCGGTCACGCCAAGGAGCGTCTGCTCTTTCATACCGCTGTTAATCCCGTTTACAAGGCGCTCAATTGCTTCCGGCTGATCGCCGGTCGGTTTGTAGTCGGATTTGAGTTCGAAATGATCCACGCTCGCTCCTCCTCTCCTCGAAAATCACATACAAGGACAGTATATCACAATGATTTTAGTATTACAAGCAAACAACGCAAAAAAAGAGAGGCTATGCTTTCGCATAGCCTCTCCCCGATTTACGTCAAAGCAAATCAGCCGGCTTTTTTGATACCGTAGCCACGGGTGTTCTCGTAGTGAACCACCGAGCTGCCGCTCAAATAGCAATGGTCGATCGTGAAGTAGTTGCCGCTGATGTTGCAAGCGGTAAACGAATACTTCTGACCGTTCGC
>JAZUEK010000062.1:0-16397 GCA_045640165.1 Acutalibacteraceae bacterium
GGCGCAGATGAACGTACGGTCTTCGACGCGCGCGACGTCGTTCGGTTTGGTGCGGTGCAGATAACAGCCGGGGAGTTTCTCCTCGTTCAGTTTGAGCATTTCGCCGGTCTCGCAAGCGATGGCACGCAGTTTGTCGAGTTGCTCCTCAGAACCGTCGATCCATTCGATCGCATCCGGGTTGAGCAGTTCGACTTTCTCGTCCAACCAAGCCAGAACCGACTTGTTGGTGGTAAAGTTGCTGGTCATATCAAAAACTCCTTTCATAGATGCTTTTTATAAAAAAGCCTATTGATAAACACAGTTTACCATACCTCGCGGAGAATTGCAAGCGCTTTTTCTATAAATGGTGGTTAAAAAGCGTCGAGATTGGGCGAAAAACCGCCACATATTGTGTAAGGGGCAGGTTTTGGTTGAAAAATGCCGCGACGGCAGACAAAAAAGCCCGTCGTTTCAAGCGAAACGACGGGGCTGTCGGGCTTTTTATACGGGGATTTCGGTAATCGGCAGGGAAGCGGTGGCGTTGAGCGTTTGGTCGGCGACGTGGCCGGCGAGAAATTCATAATATCCCTGCGCGCCGATCATCGCGGCGTTGTCGCCGCAATAACACAGCGGCGGAACGTAGAGCGTGCGTCCCGATTTATCGCACCGTGCCTGCATTTCGCGGCGGAGCGCTTTGTTGGCGGACACACCGCCTGCGAGCACAATCGTTTTTGCGCCGAGTTCGTCCGCAGCGGCAAGTGTGTTGTCGCACAGCAGTTCCACGACTTTCGCGCGGAACGAGGCGCACACGTCGTCCACGTTGACCGTTTCGCCTTTTTGTTCGGCGTTATGTAAGAGGTTGAGCACCGCGGTTTTCATACCGGAGAAACTGAAATCGTAAGGGCTGCCGTCTACACGCGGACGGGGGAAGCGATAGGCGTCGGGATTGCCGTTTTCGGCGCGAGCGTCCAGCGCGATACCGCCCGGATAAGGCATTCCCATCGCGCGCGCGGCTTTGTCGAAGCATTCGCCTGCCGCGTCGTCACGGGTGCGGCCGATGACGGTGAAATCCGTATAGTCGTTGACGGTGACAATGTGGCTGTGGCCGCCGGACACAACAAGGCACAAAAACGGCGGCTCCAAATCGGGATGCGCCAAATAGTTGGCGGCGATGTGACCGCGTAAGTGATGCACCGGCACAAGAGGCAATCCCGTGGCGGCGGCGAGACCTTTGGCGAAGTTGACGCCGACGAGCAGTGCGCCGATAAGCCCCGGTGCGGCGGTGACGGCAATGGCGTCAATGTCCGCAAGGGTCAGCCCGGCCTGCGACAGCGCTTCGCGCGTGACGCCGGACACCGCTTCGGTGTGGCGACGGCTGGCGATTTCGGGCACAACACCGCCGTAGATGCGGTGTTCTTCCACCTGGGATGCGACGATGTTCGATAGCACCTCGCGGCCGTCTTTGACCACGGCGGCGGCGGTTTCGTCGCAGGAAGATTCTATCGCCAATACGTTCACAAACACTCACCGTCCTTATCTAAATAGTAGGAATAGAGCACCGCGTCTTCCGGCGGCGCCTCATAAAAGTGGGGGCGAAGCCCATCTTGCACAAAGCCGAATTTTTCATAAAGCGTGCGCGCCGGGACGTTGCTTTGGCGCGTTTCGAGCATAAGGCGTGTCACGCCGTTTTTTGCGGCGTAATCCGCTGCGGCGGAAAGCAACCAAAAACCTACCCCCGAACGGCGGAATTTTTCCGAGACCGCCACCTGTGCGATGTCGCATTCGTCCAAAATATGATGCATACCGAGGAAGCCGAGCACCTCGCCCTGCTCGTTTTCCGCTACCAAAAAGACGGCGGTGTCGTTTTGCAGTTCAGACGAGAGGCCCGTTTCCGACCACGGTTGGGAAAAACACTCTTTTTCAAGCTCCGCCAACGGCGCAATGTGCGATGTGTTCATCCGTACGATGCGAAACGGGGGGAGAAGCGCCGGCAAAATCGCCTTGAGCGCGTCGCGCGTGTCGCGGTAGACGTCTGCTGAGCCGCCGTAGGGGTCGGGCACGCCGCCGCCGAGGACGAAAATCTTGTGGGGATCGACATCGGCGGCAATCAGCGAAAGACGGTGGTGTTCGGACATTACGGCGATGAGTTGCGCCTCGTCGCACAACTCGCGCGTTACCGGTTTCGAAAGATGGCGGCTCAAATCCATGCCCTCTTCCGCGAGCACTTTGATGGCGTTTTCCGAAGCAGGCGAGCCGCTTGCCGCCGCGAGCCCTGCGGACACAGCGACGATGGGAAGACCCCGTTCTGCTGCCATTTTGCGGAATAACGCCGCCGCCATCGGACTGCGGCAGGTGTTGCCGGTGCACACGAACAAAAAGCGGTTGTAAAACGCCATAGCGGCCCCTCCTTTCGCTTGAAAATCAACAAAAACCAAAAACTACCCCTTATTCCGCGTCTTCCTCGGTGGGAACGGGAACGAAATTGCCGTCCGGACCGAGCATCACGTCGGTGATATCCGAGTGGGTACGTTTGCGCACGTCGCGCATACGGAATTCGTCGCCCAGCGCCCAGAACGTCACCGAAATGCCGTGGCGTTTGGCGCGTCCGGTGCGGCCGATGCGGTGGAGATAGTATTCGTTTTCGTCGGGAATGTCATAGTTAAACACGGCTTCCACGTCGTCCACGTCGATACCGCGTGCCGCCACGTCGGTGGCGACAAGAATTTCGAATTTACCTTTGCGGTAGCCGGCCATCACTTGGTTGCGCTGGCCTTGGGAGATGTCGCCGTGCAGGCAGTCGGCGGATTTGCCTTGCCGTTTCAGCTGAGAACATACCTGCCGGACGGTGGATTTGCGGTTACAGAACACCATTACGCGGTGAAGGTCGAGCGCGTCGATGATTTTTAACATATCCGAAAGTCGCTGACTGCCGGCGGAGCGGAGCGCATATTGTCGGATATCCGGGCGGTTGTCGCCTTTGGATTCCACCTCGATTTGCACCGCGTTCCGCTGATATTCCCACGCGACGTCTTCCACGTCACGGGAGATGGTCGCGGAGAACATGACCACCTGCGTGTCGGCAGGGGTGGCGTGCAGAATTTTGCGCACGTCGCGGATAAAGCCCATTTTGAGCATCTCGTCCGCTTCGTCGAGCACGACGGTGTATACGTTGCCGAGCCACACCACGCGGCGACCCATTAAATCGAGCAGACGGCCGGGGGTGGCGACCACGATTTGCGGCTTTTTCTTCAGCGCATTGATTTGGGTGTTCATGCTCTGTCCGCCGTAGACGGGAACGATGTGAACGCCCGGGCGAAACGCCGCCAAGTTCCGCAAATCGTCGGTGATTTGCAGGCACAGTTCACGGGTGGGGCACACCACCACCGCTTGCACGTCGGTGCAGTCGAGGTCGAGACACTCGAGAATCGGGATGCCGAACGCGCAGGTCTTGCCGGTGCCGGTCGGGGCTTTGGCAATGACGTCGTAGCCGTCCCGTACCGCCGGAATGGCTTTCATCTGGATGGGAGTGGGGGTGGTAAAGCCCATTTTTTCAAGGGCTCGGGTCGTTTCCGGCTGTAATTCGAGGCCGTCAAACGACAAAATTTCGGGTTGTTCGTTGCTCACAAAAAGGTCCTCCGTATGTTCTTTCCGCGAAAAAGCGGGGTAGTTTATGGTTACCACAAAAACGTGGGGGTATGTTTTGGTTATTTCAGTTCCACAATCGTTACGCCGTCTTCGCCCTCGCCGTATTTTCCGAGGCGATAGGACTTGACCGACGGGTGAGAGCGCAGATGTTGCTGTACCGCGGCGCGAAGCACGCCGGTGCCCTTGCCGTGAATGAGGGTGACGGCGGTGATGTTTGCGAGCACGGCGCGGTCAAGGAACAAATCGACGGCAGGAATGGCTTCATCCGCCGCCATGCCGCGCAAATCGAGTTCCAAACCCGTGCCGCGCGACCGCCCGATTTCCGACGGGGTATCGCTTGTGACTGCCGGACGGGTGGCGCGGAATTTTTTCGTGGCTTTTTCGGTTTGTTTTTTGGCGCTTGCCGCCTCACACAGCCGCAAATTCGAAAGCGGCACACGGGTGCGCACCACGCCGGCTTGCACTTCCACAAGCCCGTCTTTATTCGGCAGGGATAAGACGGTGCCCTCGCGGCCGAGGTCGGCGAGGGTGACGGCGTCGCCCACTTTCAGCGGACGGGGCAGGACGTACAGTTCCGTTGCGGCAGGGGCGTCCACCGGGTCGAGCGCATCTTCCATTTTGGACAACTGTCGCCGCAATTTTGTTTTGGCGGCAGAGGCGCGATCGCCGAAATCGGCGGCGTTTTTCTGCTTTTTCAGCCGGTCTAATTCCTCAATTAGGCGTTCGGAATCGAGCCGCGCCCGTTCCACGATTTTTTTCGCTTCGGCGCGCGCGTCATCGAGCGCTTTGCGGCGTTCGTTTTCCATTTGTTCGGCGCGCGCTTTTGCGGCCGCCGCATCCCGTTCGGCTGAGGTACGGGACTGTTTGGCGTCCGCGAGTTCTTGTTCGAGCGCGTGGCGTTGTTCGTCGAGGCGCACCACGACGTCTTCCATCTTGCGGTCGTCGCCCGAGACGAGGGCTTTTGCGCGCTCCACCACGTCTGCTGTCATACCGAGCCGTTCGGAGATGGCAAACGCATTCGACCGCCCGGGCACGCCGACCAACAGGCGATAGGTGGGGCGCAGGGTGGCGACGTCGAATTCACAACTGCCGTTTTCCACGCCGCTTTCGTGCACCGCGTAGGCTTTGAGTTCCGCATAGTGGGTGGTGGCGACGATTTTGGCGCCTTGCTCGCGCAGGCGTTCGAGAATCGCCACCGCGAGGGCCGCGCCCTCAACGGGATCGGTGCCGGCGCCGAGTTCATCTACCAAAACGAGGCTTTGGTGGTCGGCAACGGAGAGGATGTCGATGAGGTTTTTCATATGGGCCGAGAACGTGGACAGCGACTGTTCAATCGACTGTTCGTCGCCGATATCCACGAGAATATGCGAAAAAATCGACACAGAACTGCCGTCGTCCACCGGGGGAAGCAGGCCGCACAAGGTCATCAGAGACAAAAGGCCGATGGTCTTGAGCGTCACGGTTTTGCCGCCCGTGTTCGGGCCGGTGATGACGAGCGTATCAAAATTGCCGCCGAGTTCCACGTCGATGGGAACGACGGATTTCGGGTCAATAAGAGGATGGCGCGCGTGGCGGAGTTTCACAAAACCGTCTTGCCGCAGTTCGGGGCGCGAGGCTTTCATCTTGTCCGCGAGTCGCGCTTTGGCAAAAATCAAATCCAGCGCAACAACTTGCTCGTAGCCGGCGCACAGCGAGCCGCAAAATGCACCGACTTCCGCCGACAGCGCGGCGATAATGCGCTCGATTTCCGCTTCCTCTTTTGAGGCAAGCAGGCGCAATTCGTTGTTGGCTTCCACCACGGCCATCGGTTCAACGAAGATGGTGGCGCCCGACGAGGATGCGCCGTGCACAAGGCCGGCGACTTCCGCGCGGCACTCCGCCTTAACGGGGACGACAAACCGTCCCTCGCGCAGGGTGACGATGGGGTCTTGCAACGCTTTTTGATACGACGGCGAGCGGATGAGTTTGTCGAGGCTTTCGCGCACGCGAGAAGATGCCGAGCGGATTTTTCGGCGGATGTTGGCGAGCTCAGGGCTGGCGCTGTCTGCCACCGTGTCGTCCGAAAGGATGGCGTGGGCGAGTTTTTCCTCTAAGAATTTGTTGGGCAAAATGCCGTCTAACACGCGGTCAAGCGCGGTTTCGCCCTCTAAATGCGTGCGCCATTCGGCGATGCCGCGGAACACGCGAAGCAGTTCCGCCACGTCCAGCAGTTCCCGAAGCGACAGCGGCGCACCGGTCTCGGCGCGTTTGGCGGCGGCACGGATGTTTTTGATAGACCCGAACGACGGCGCGCCGAAGCGCAACAAAAGCGACTGCGCGTCGGTGGTTTCGTTTAGGCGGCGCGCAACCTCAAATTCGTCCGTAGACGGGGAGAGGGCGCGCGCTTGTGCCGCCGCGTCTTCCGAAGCGGCTTCGGCGGCCAGCAAATCCAGCACTTTCGGCAGTTCTAACGCGATTTCATACCGTGTCACGACGACACCTCCTTACAAAATATACTGCAAACCAAAAGTTACCCCCGAATATATCACGGGGCAGGTTTTGGTTCGATATCACAAAGTTGATGATAAAAGTCAAGTGTGTTGAATCCGCGGTTTAAGCGATACAGCAAAAACCGTTCGCACACCTCGGAAAGGGCGGCGAGTTCCGTCGCCGGAACGGAAAAAGAAAACGCTTTTTCCAAAGGAGCCGCCGCCATATAGCGCAAAGCGGCCAGTGCGGTCGGCGACAGGGGATAACAATCGAATCCCACGCCGCAATCGCGGCAAATCAGCGTGCCGTCCCGAAGCGACAGCGACAACTCTTCGTTTTTGCCGCAGCGGCGGCAGGCGGATATATCCGGCATATAGCCGGCGGCGGCAAGCAACCGCCACTCCACCACGGCTTTGATAAGTACCGGGTCTTTTTTGCCCTCGGCGAGAAGATGTAACGCGTTGAGCATCAATCGCAGCGTGTCCTCGGCAGGCTCGTCCCACGGGGCAAGCACGCCGCACAGTTCACAAAAATATTGGGCGAGCGTGACGGCGGCCACGTCGCTTTTTAAGTCGAAAAATACGCGTAGAGGCTCCGCTTCGGATACCGCGAAGCCACTTTTCGTTTCGGTGAGGGTTAGTCGGGAATAGGTGAGAAGCGAGGTGGCGGCGCCTTTGCGGCTTTTGATGGATTTCGCACCGCGTGCCGCCGCACGCATCAGCCCGCGTTCTCGTGTGAGGGCGGTGACGAAGCGATCCGACTCGCCCACCTTATTTTCGCGCACAATCAGTGCATCGGTTTTGAGGGTCACGTCCGCCACCTTCTTTCGGGCGTTCCGGGGTGACGGCGCAAACCGCCTGCCGATAACGCAAATAATCGTCGATTTTCCCCGTTTTTTCGAACGTTTTCCACAACGACTCGTTTTCCACCATGCAAAACCCCTTTCGGGATTACTTTGCGCGAAACGGCGAGCGGTTATGCGTGCGAAAAAGGGGAGAGTTTGTTATTTTTCGATGGTAAAACCGAATTCGCCGAGCGAACCTTGGCGGTTGCGCCAGTCGGGCTTCACTTTTACCCAGCATTGCAGGTTGACTTTGGCGTCCAGCATCTGTTCCATATCCGCCCGGGCGAGCGAGCCGATTTCTTTGAGCATCGCGCCTTTTTTGCCGATAATCATACCTTTGTGGCTCTCGCGTTCGCAGTAGATGTAGGCTTCGATGTCCACCACCGTGCCGTTTTTACCCTCGTGCTCGCCCATGCGCTCAATGACGACGGCGATGCCGTGGGGAATTTCCTGCTGTAACAGATGGAGCATTTTCTCGCGGATGAGTTCGGCGGCGATGAGGCGCTCCGGTTGGTCGGTGACGGCGTCGTCGGGGAAGAAGTGGGGACTTTCGAACGCGTAGTCGGAAAGCGCTTTTTCCAGTTCGTCCACGCCCTCGCCGGTAACGGCGGACAGCGGTAAAATCGCGTCGAAGTCATAGGCGTCTTTCCACGCGGCAATGCACGAAAGCAGTTTTTCTTTCTTTTCGAGCAGGTCGATTTTGTTGATGACGAGCACCGCCGGCAGTTGCTCTTTTTTCAGCCGGTTAAGCAATTCCTGCTCTTGCTCGCGGATTTCGTCGGTCGGCTCCACGACCAAAATCGCGCCGTCCACGCCGGACATCGCCTCGCCGATAGAGCGAACCATAAAGTCCCCCAGTTTTGTACGGGGGCGGTGTGCGCCGGGGGTGTCGAGAAAGACGAGTTGGGTGGCGCCGTCGGTCTTAACGCCCATAATGCGGTTGCGCGTGGTCTGCGGTTTATCCGAGACGATGGCGACCTTTTGCCCCACCAAACGGTTGAGCAACGAGGATTTGCCGACGTTCGGGCGACCGATGAGCGCCAAAAAGGCGCTGCGTGTAGTTTCAGCCATAATCTACCCCCTGATTATTGTTCCTCGGGCGCATCCACAAAGGAGTCTTCGCGAGACAGGCCCAGTTTTGCCATCACGGTTTCTTCTTTTTCGCGCATCCGCACCGCCTCGAGGCCGCCGTTTACGTGGTCATAGCCGAGCAGATGCAATACCGAATGAACGGTTAAATAGCCGACCTCGCGCTGAAGCGAGTGGCCGAACTGCGCCGCTTGCTCTTGCGCACGCTCAAACGAGAGCACCACGTCGCCGAGCAGCGCCGCGCCGGAGGCCGGATCGTGGTCGTATTCGCCGTTTTCGCCGAGCGGAAAGGACAGCACGTCGGTGGCGCGATCCACTTGGCGGAACTGTCGATTGAGTTCGTGGATTTGTTCGTTGTCCACGATGGAAACGTCAATGAGCGCCGGTTCGGGGAAATTTTCGGTTTGGAGCGTCGCCTCACAGCACCGGCGAATGAGCATCCGTGTGCCGGCAGGAATGCGGACGATTTTTTGCTTGTTTTCAATGGTTACTTTTGCTTTTGCTTTTGCCATTTTGGGACTCCTTTCGGTGGTTGGTGGGGTGGGAGTTTTTCTGTTTTGCGGTTTCATACGCTTCGTAGGCGGCGACAATCCGCTGAACGAGCGGATGGCGCACCACGTCTTTTTGGGTGAGGGTGCAAATCGCGACGTCTTCCACGCCGTCCAGCACTTTCATCACTTCTTTTAAGCCGCTTTTGCTCGAGCCGGGCAAGTCCACCTGCGTCACGTCGCCGGTGACCACCATTTTCGAGTTGAAACCAAGGCGCGTGAGGAACATTTTCATCTGCTCGGGCGTGGTGTTTTGCGCCTCGTCGAGGATGATGAAACTGTCGTCGAGCGTGCGGCCGCGCATATACGCGAGCGGCGCGATTTCGATGTTGCCGCGTTCGAGGTATTTCTGGTACGTTTCCGCGCCGAGCATATCGAACAAGGCATCATACAGCGGACGGAGATACGGGTCGACTTTCGATTGCAAATCGCCCGGGAGAAAGCCCAGTTTTTCGCCGGCTTCCACCGCAGGCCGCGTAAGGATAATGCGGTTGATTTCCTTGGCGCGGAAAGCGTTGACCGCCATCGCTACCGCGAGATAGGTTTTACCGGTGCCGGCAGGGCCGACGCCGAGCACCACCGTGTTGTCGCGGATGGCGTCCACGTATTGTTTTTGGCCGAGGGTTTTCGGCTTGACGGGTTTGCCTTTGGCGGTAATCACCACGCCGTCCGCCGCGAGTTGAGAGAGGCTTGCGTCGCCGCCCTCGTCCACGAGCATCAGCACGTAGCGTACGTTTTGCTCGCCGAGTTGTTCGCCGCGGTTGATGAGCGTTAAAAGCCCTCGCACCGCGCGCACGGCTTTGTCCACGTCTTCCGCTTCTCCGGTGATTTTAAGGTCGCCGCCGCGAATGACGATGTCTACGTTGTAATGTTGTTCAATCAGCCGCACGTTTTCGTCAAAACTGCCGAACAGCGAAACGGCTTGTTCCATTCTGTCAATGCTTAAAACTTGCTCGGTCATGCCGCGCCTCCTTTTTTGCAGACATATATACTGCATTATACCACAGTTTTCCATGTTTGTCATAATTTTTGTGGAAATTTTCGAAAAATTCTTTGCCGCCGTCGGTCAAAGCGTCAAAAATCTCCGCGGACAAGGGGGCAAACGGGCGCATATAGTGGGGGTAGCACGCAGGGAACTTTTTTGCGTGTGGGATTTTGGCATAGGGAGGCGTTTTTTCTATGGAGAAAACGATACGATACGGCGTCGGCTCGGTCAGCCGCGCCATTCAAGGGCAAAAAGTGTTACAGCGCAACGGGTTTCGGGCATTCGTACACCGCACGTCCGGCAAGGCGGCCGGCGGTTGCGGTCATGTGCTGTGGGTGACGGCGGAAAACGAGTTGCGCCGCGCGCAGGCCGAGCGGCTTCTTCGCGCGGCCGGCATCCGCTTTACCGTTTTGGCGGAGGAGACGGTATGATTTATCTAGACAACGCCGCCACCACCTATCCGAAACCGCCGGCGGTGCTGGCGGCGATGGTGCGCGGACTGGAAAAATACGGCGGCAACCCGGGGCGCGGCGGTCATCGACTGTCGCTTGCCGCCGCCGAAGAGATTTGGGCGTGCCGCGAGGCGGCGGCAAGCCTGTTCGGGTTTGACCGGCCCGAACGGGTGGTGATGACCCAAAACTGCACGATGGGGCTCAACATGGCGCTCAAAGGGTTGCTCGCAACCGGCGGTCACGCCGTTTGCTCCGACGTGGAGCACAACGCGGTGATGCGGCCGCTTCACGCGCTTTCGGTTTCGGGAATGGCGTCGTTCGACACGGTGGAAACGGTGGTGGGCGACGATGAAAAAACGGTGGAAAATTTCAGCAAAGCCATCACGCCGGACACCACCGTTTTGTGCTGTACCGCCTGCTCGAACGTAACGGGGCAGGGGCTCCCGATTCGCGCGCTTGGGGCGCTGGCACGCGAGCGGAATTTGGCGTTTGTGGTGGATGGTGCGCAGGCGGCCGGGCTGTTGCCGCTTGATATGAAACGGGACAACGTGGATTTTCTCTGTCTGCCGGGGCATAAGGGGTTATATGGCCCGATGGGCACGGGATTGCTTCTTTGCAGCGACCGGTATCCGCTCGCGACGTGGATGGAGGGAGGCACCGGTTCGCGCTCGCTCAGCTTTTATCCGCCGGAGGAGTTGCCCGACCGCCTCGAATGTGGTACGCTCAACGTGCCCGGTATCTGCGGACTCCGCGCCGGTATGGAATGGGTGGAAAAACGCGGTGTGGTGCGCCTGCACGAGCGCGAGCGGCAGGTGATGGAGCCGCTTGCTGCCGCACTCGCCGCCACGTCGGGAGTGACGATTCACTCTGCGCCGCTGCACGCGTCAAACGCGCCGCTTGTCACGTTTACGGTGGACGGCGTTTCTTCCGAACGGGTGGCGGATGCGCTTGCCGCCGAAGACGTGGCGGTGCGCGCCGGATATCATTGTGCGCCGACGGCACACGCCAAATGTGACACGTTGGACGACGGTGCGGTGCGTCTTTCGCCGTCGGCGTTCACGGACGGGCGTCAAATCGAGGCGTTTTTGAAAATTTTTGACAAAATCGACAAAAAAAGATTGCAATAGAATGGGAATTATAGTAATATAGATATGTATAAAATAAAATCGGGAAGTATTTGCCGAAAAAGGAAAGGAGAAGCAGGCGATTGTCGCCTCGTGAAAAAGCTATGGCGG
This sequence comes from Acutalibacteraceae bacterium, assembly GCA_045640165.1. GTDB lineage: Bacteria > Bacillota > Clostridia > Oscillospirales > Acutalibacteraceae > RGIG426. Next base: position 11,247 of record JAZUEK010000062.1, read on the forward strand.
AATTTTTCACAAACGTATGGGAACGTATCGTCGGATTGTTCTCTTCCATCAACATCGCCACCAGTTTGTTGGATATTGTGGTGGTTGCGGCGTTGATTTATATGGTGTTTAAGCTGGTGCGTGACTCGCGTGCAGAACAGCTGGTCAAGGGCATCATCTGGTTTTTGATTATCTACGTGGTGGCGCGGATTTTCAAGTTGACGACGCTGTTGTATATTATGGACATCTTCGTCACCAACGCGCTGATTTTGCTGGCGGTCATCTTCCAGCCGGAATTGCGCCGTGCGTTGGAACGGGCGGGCCATTCCCGTGTGGGAGCTTCGTGGTTCAGCTTCGGTTTGTCGGACGACGACTTGGCGCATAACGCTCGCGTGGACCAGGCAATTAACGCGGTGTGCGACGGTATGGAGTTGTTACAGCGCCAAAAAATGGGCGCGCTCGTGGTGTTTGAGCGCGCAACGCGCCTCGGCGAAGTGATGCTTACCGGCACGGAACTCAACGCCGAGCCGTCGGCGGAACTTGTCGGCAACCTGTTCTTTAACAAATCTCCGCTCCACGACGGCGCGGTCATCGTTCGCGACGGTAAACTTGCCGCCGCCGGCTGCATTCTTCCGTTGTCGGACAACCCACAAATCAAGAGCGATCTCGGCACGCGTCACCGCGCCGCCGTCGGTATGAGCGAAAACTCCGACGCGGTGGTGCTCGTGTTGTCGGAGGAGTCGGGCGAACTGTCGCTCGCGGTCTCCGGCGTGTTAAAACAAAATTACAGCCACGATTCCCTGCGGCTTGCTCTGCGCAATATGTTGCTTGAGCAAGACCCGACGGCGGATAAAAAACGGTGGTTTCAAAGGGGGCGTCAAAAATGAAAGATGTTCTCCGTAAAAAATTGACGCTCACCGGCTGGATGCACAACACGAAAGCGCTGATTGCGGTGTCCGTGTTGCTTGCGGTGGTGCTGTGGGCGGTCGTGATGACCGACAACGCCACAACGCAACAGCGCTCCATCACCGTTCCGGTGACGGTCAGCCTCAGCGACAGTTACGCGAGCCAGGTCGGACTTCGCCTTATCGAAGACGTCCAGACCGACGTGACTGTGGTGGTGCAAGGCCCGTGGTCGACCATTACGGCGATCACCACCGACGATTTGCAGGTGCGCGCCGACGTGTCAACGGTGCAAAAATCCGGCAAACAGATGGTGACGCTCGTGCCCTCGCGCAACAGCAACACCGCCAATTACGAAATCGTGTCTTGCACCCCGTCCCAAATTGAGGTGGAGTGCGACTATTGGGAGACGTTGACCGTTCCGCTGAACGTGGATGTGTCCGCGCTGAAAGTGGCAGACGAAAAAACGATGCAACTCGGTGCGCCCGTGCCCGACGTGGGCAAAGAGGGCACGCTCTCGGTCTCCGGACCGCAGAGCGTGGTGCGCAACATCTCGAAAATTACGGCAAAACCCGAAGCGGAAGAGCTGCTTGGCGAAACGCGCAACTTTGCGCCGGAACTGAAAGCCGTCAACGAGAAAAACGAGCCGGTCAGCCTGAAAAACTGCACGATTGAAGGGCTCGAGGGGCAAACGCTGACGCTGACGGTGCCGGTGGTGTTCTATAAAGACCTGAAAGTTTCGGTCGATTGGCACAATGCGCCGAAAGCGGTGAGAAACAACAAAGAGTTGTTGACCATCAGTCCGCAAACCGTTAAAGTCATCGGTCCGCAAGACGCGCTCGCCGCGCTCGGCGACACGCTGACGGTGGGAACGGTGGATTTTGACCACTTGGTCGGAAAAGCCTATACGTGGAAATATCCGCTTGCGTTGCCGGAAGCGGTCTCCATCGGCGGCAACGTGAAAGAGGCGAGCGTGTCGCTCGATCTTTCCGGTTACAAGAAAAAAGTCGTTGCCGCGACGTTGAGCGACAGTTCCGTTACGTTCAAAAACAACGGTGCCGCCAAAAAGACCGCGGTAGAAAAACAGACCATTAACGTCACGCTTTACGGCACCGCCGATGCGTTGGATGCCGTGAAAGCGAGCAACTTAAAAGTGACGGTGGATCTCGAAAACGCGAAAGAAAACGGCCTGAAAAACGCCGTCGGCACACTGGCCGTTTCCGGTGTGGACGACGTGTGGTTCTTCTATGGCAAAGATGCCGCCGGCGTGCCGGTCAGCGTAACCCTCTCGTAATTTACGAAACGTATAATTTCCAAAAAATCTACTATTTGTTAAAAGCGGAAGCCGCTTTTGCGGTTTCCGCTTTTTTCGGAAAGCCCTTGGTGTACAAGGCGTTTTTCCGAAAAAGGAAAGGAGTGATCCGTTGTGGCAACCCCACTGGACAAAACCCGTAACTTCTGTATTGTTGCCCACATCGACCACGGAAAATCCACGCTTGCCGACCGCCTTTTGGAGAAAACCCAAACGGTCGCTTTGCGCGATATGGAAGACCAATTGCTCGACAGTATGGACCTTGAGCGCGAGCGCGGCATTACGATTAAAGCCCACGCGGTGACGATGTCGTATACCGCGAACGACGGCGAGACGTATACGCTCAACCTTATCGACACTCCCGGCCACGTGGACTTTAACTACGAAGTGTCGCGCAGTTTGGCGGCGTGCGAGGGAGCTTTGCTCGTTGTGGACGCGTCGCAGGGCATTGAGGCACAAACGCTCGCCAACACGTACCTTGCGGTGGAACACGGGCTGGAAATCGTGCCGGTTATTAACAAAATCGACCTGCCGGCCGCCGATCCCGAGCGTGTGCGGACGGAAATTGAGGATATTATCGGCATCGACGCGTCCGCCGCGCCCTGCATTTCGGCAAAAGCGGGCCTCAACATCGAGGAAGTGCTCGAGCAAATCGTCACCCTTATTCCGCCGCCTACGGGCGACAGCGAAAAACCGCTGTCTGCGCTGATTTTTGACAGTTATTACGACAGTTACCGCGGCGTTATCGTCTACATCCGCGTGATGGAGGGGACGCTCAAAGCCGGCGACCGCATTCGCATGATGGCGACCGGCGCGGAGTTCGACGTGGTTGAGGTGGGCATTATGCGCCCCGGCAAGTTGGAGCCGGCAAAAGAATTGTCCGCCGGTCAGGTGGGTTACATCGCTGCGTCGATTAAAACGTCGTCTGATGCGCGCGTCGGCGACACGGTGACGCTCGCGACCAATCCTGCCGCTGCGCCGCTTCCCGGCTACCGCAAGGCGAACCCGATGGTGTTCTGCGGCATTTTCCCGTCGGACGGCGCGAAATACCCCGACTTGCGCGAGGCGCTCGAGCGCCTGCAACTCAACGACGCGTCGCTGTCGTTTGAGCCGGAAACGTCGGTGGCGCTCGGTTTCGGTTTCCGTTGCGGATTCCTCGGCCTGTTACATATGGAAATTATCCAAGAACGGTTGGAGCGCGAGTTTAACCTCGACCTCATCACCACCGCGCCGAGCGTCGAATACCGCTTGACGATGAACGACGGCACCGTCGTGATGGTGGACAACCCCACGAACTACCCCGACCCGGGCAGTATTCGTTTGGCGGAAGAGCCGATTGCCGAAGCGCATATCTACGCGCCGAACGACTACGTCGGCAACATTATGGAACTGTGCCAACAGCGCCGCGGCATATTCAAAGATATGAAATACATCGACCCGACGCGTGTGGATATCCATTACGAGTTGCCGCTCAACGAAATCGTCTACGACTTTTTCGATGCGCTTAAATCGCGCACAAAAGGCTATGCAAGTTTCGATTACGAACTCAAAGGGTTTGCAACCTCGTCGCTCGTCAAGCTGGACATTTTGCTCAACGGCGAAATTGTGGATGCGCTGTCCTTTATCGTGTTCCCCGACAACGCCTACACCCGTGCGCGCAAGTTGTGCGAGCGGCTGAAAGAGCATATCCCGCGCCAGTTGTTCGAGGTGCCGATACAAGCGGCGATCGGCGGCAAGATTATTGCGCGCGAAACGGTCAAGGCGATGCGCAAAGACGTGCTCGCCAAGTGCTACGGCGGCGATATCACCCGTAAGAAAAAATTGCTCGAAAAGCAAAAAGAGGGCAAGAAAAAGATGCGCCAACTCGGCTCGGTGGAAGTGCCGCCGGAGGCGTTTATGGCGGTGCTCAAACTGGACGACGAATAATCGCCGCATCGTTGTCAAAATTGGGTGAAAAATGTAAAAAATTGTTGACAACCGCTCGCGAGGGCGGTATAATGCACACAAATGAATAGAGATAGAGGCGCGAATTGCATCAGTATCCGGAATAACGGCACGTTTTCGCCACCGGAAAAAGGGTACTTCGCCGAAATCCCGACAAAAGGACGTTTTGCGTCGGGGTTGGGCCGCGACAGAATATGTCGCGGACTGTCACGTTTTGCGTGGAGGGCTATCAACCGTTGCAACTGTAAGTAAGGGTTACGATGTCCTCATCGTAACCTTTTTCTTTTGCAACAAACGCTTCTGTTCCTATCAAAAAATGGAGGGAAAGAAAAATGAAAACCAGACTCAACAAGCGTTCGTCTCGCCGCAGTCTTTTGACTGTGCTGTTGGTCGTGGCGCTCGCGCTGTCCTGCATGACGGTGTTCGCCGCTGCCGACGAAGAAGACGTCGCCGCGGCACCGCTCGCCATCGTGGCTGCGACCGCCGAAGAACCGGCGGAAGAGGCGATTGACCTCACCGACTACGACACGGCGCAAGAGTACGTTGACAACTACGCCGACAACCTGATGGAGGACGAAAACTTCGAGGCGAACGTGGACGCGGCTCTCGCGACCGTCCGCACCGAGCATAAATCCTTCGCCACCGCGTGGGCGCTGTTGCCGCCGCTCGTGGCCATCGTCTTGGCGCTTATCACCAAAGAGGTGTATTCCTCGCTGTTCATCGGTATTTTGACCGGTGGCGTGATTTATGCCAACTTCAACTTCGAGGGCACGGTGGTGCACGTCTTCCAAGACGGCTTCATCAGCTCGATTGCCGACTCCTATAACATCGGTATCCTCATCTTCCTCGTCCTGCTCGGCGCTCTCGTCGCGATGATGAACCGCACCGGCGGTTCCGCGGCGTTCGGTCGCTGGACGGCGACCCACATCAAAACCCGTGTGGGCGCGCTTCTTTGCACCGTGTTGCTCGGCGTGCTCATCTTCGTGGACGACTATTTCAACTGCTTGACCGTC
>JAZUEK010000063.1:0-13921 GCA_045640165.1 Acutalibacteraceae bacterium
GGCTAGAGCACCTGACTCTTAATCAGGGTGTCCAGGGTTCGAGTCCCTGATGGTGTACCAATATGGCCCGTTGGTCAAGCGGTCTAAGACTCTGGCCTCTCACGCCAGCAACATGGGTTCGAATCCCGTACGGGTCACCAAGAAAAAAGCCTTCGACAAAAGTCGAAGGCTTTTTGTTTTGCAGAAGGATTGATTTTTCTCCTAAACGATGCTATACTACTCCAAAATGAGACGAGGTGATTATATGAGAAAGCGGATTTATGAAATCATCGAAATATCCGACAACAGAACAACACTCGGGAACATCTACGACATCTTTATGATTGTTGCCATTATTGCCAGTCTGTTTCCGCTTGCTTTCAAAAGCACATGCACCGCTTTTGAAATTATCGACTATATCACCGTAGTCATTTTCATTATCGACTACATTCTTCGGCTTATTACCGCCGATTATAAACTGCCGAACAAAAAAGGCCTTGCTTTTCTCCTCTATCCGTTTACACCGATGGCCATCATCGACCTTCTTTCTATCTTACCCTCTTTACGCTTGTTTAACAACGGTTTCAAGCTATTGCGCCTATTCCGTTTTGCAAGAGCATTACGCGTATTACGTGCTCTAAAATTCGTACGCTACTCCAAAAACGTTTTGCTCATCATAGAAGTGTTCAAACGGCAAAAGAAAGTTCTTCTCACCGTTGTCTCTTTTGCTGTTGCCTACATCCTTATTTCTGCGCTTGTTGTTTTTAACGTAGAGCCAACTTCGTTTAACACATTTTTCGATGCGATTTACTGGGCGACCGTGTCGCTCACCACCGTGGGATACGGAGATATTTATCCCGTTTCAACCATTGGCAGAATTATCACCATGCTTTCTTCCATTTTTGGTGTTGCCATTATTGCGCTCCCGTCCGGCGTCATCACCGCAGGGTATCTTGACGCGCTCAACGAAAGCAAACAAGCGGATACAGAAGAAACAAAAGAGTAAGCATAATCACGGGGCGATTTTCGCCCCGTTTTCTTTTATTTATTCCCTAAATAAGCCTTGACTTTTCTTAGAAAAGTGTTATAATACATCTATATTGTGAAAAACCTTGACGAAGACAAGTACCCCGAACACGTGCTTCAAGAGAGCGGACGGCGCTGGAATGTCCGTAGCGGCGGTCGGGCGAATAACACTTCCGAGTTGCAAACCGAACCCCAAAAGGCAGTAGGAGCGCCGTCGCCGCGCGTTAAGCGGATCGGTTTTTGTTGAAACCGTTAAAGCGGCTCATTCGAGCAACGTGGGTGGTACCGCGGATAGTTTGGCTATTCGTCCCTATGGTGGGACGGGTGGCTTTTTTTATTGTCATCAAACAGTTAGATTTATCATAAAAAGGAAGCGATCAGTATGAAACACACAGACATCAAAGACATCTTGACCGATGCCGCGTTCATCGACACGCAAGTGACGGTATGTGGCTGGGTGCGTACCTCGCGCGACTCCAAAAACGTGGCGTTTTTGGAGATGAACGACGGTACGTCGCTGAAACATCTGCAAATCGTTCTCGATAAAGAGAAATTTGCGGACGTCTCCCCCTTTATGCCGCTCGGCACGTCGCTCAAAGTCGTGGGCACGGCGGTCAAAGGTATGGTCAACAACGCGGTGGAAGTGAACGCGCAGGAAGTCGAAGTGCTCGGCGTGTGCGGCGGCGACTATCCGCTGCAAAAGAAACGCCAAACGCTCGAATATATGCGTGCGATGCCTCATTTGCGTGTGCGCACCAACACCTTTAACGCGATTTTCCGCGTGCGCTCGGTGCTGTCCGCCGCGATTCACGAATATTTCCAGCAAAACCACTACGTCTACGTCCACACCCCGATTTTGACCGCGAGCGACTGCGAGGGTGCCGGCGAGATGTTCAAAGTGACCACCATCGGCTACTCGAATGACTACGAAAACGAGGCAGACTACTACGCCGACGATTTCTTCGGCAAAAAAGCCGGCCTCAGCGTTTCCGGTCAGTTGGAGGGCGAAACTGCCGCGATGGCGTTCGGCAAAATCTATACGTTCGGCCCGAGCTTCCGCGCCGAAAAGAGCAACACGCTTCGCCACGTTGCCGAGTTTTGGCACGTCGAGCCGGAAGTCGCGTTCGCGGAACTGCCGGACATCATCGAGATTGCCGAAGATATGATTAAATTCATCATTAAAGCGGTGCTTGACCGTTGCCCGGACGAAATGGCGTTCTTCGACAAGTTCTTCGAAAACGGTCTTGTTGAAAAACTCAACGGCGTGGTCGCCTCCGACTTTGCCGTGGTCGATTACACCGACGCGATTGAGATGCTCAAAAAAGCGGACGTCAAATTCGCCTACCCCGTCGAGTGGGGCTGCGATTTGCAGACCGAGCACGAGCGCTATATCTCCGAAGAGGTGTGCAAACGTCCGGTGTTTATCACCAACTACCCGAAAGCGATTAAATCGTTCTATATGAAACAAAATTCCGACGGCAAAACCGTCGCGGCGACCGACCTGCTTGTGCCGGGTGTCGGCGAGATTATCGGTTGCAGCGAGCGCGAGGCGGATCTTGCGAAACTCCGCGCCGCGATGGAAGACAAAGGCCTTTCCGAGCAGGATTATCAAGATTACCTCGACCTGCGCCGTTTCGGTTCGGTGCCGCATAGCGGCTTCGGTCTCGGCCTTGAGCGCATTTTGATGTACGTCACCGGTGTGCAGAACATCCGCGACGTGCAGCTCTACCCCCGTACCGTCGGTTCGATTCGATAACAAAGGACGGAAAAGTATGAGTGAATTTATCGTTGCAGAGGGCTACAAATCCCCTCTGTCGGTGCGCGAAACCCAGCGCGCCATCAAATTTATCAAAGACACGTTCCAAAAAGAGCTCGCGGCGCGTCTCCATTTAGAGCGCATCTCCGCACCGCTCATCGTCCGGTCAGACAGCGGCCTCAACGACGATTTGAATGGCGTAGAGCGCAAAGTGACGTTCGACTTGTCCGAGTTCGGCGGTCAAATGGAAATTGTGCAGTCGCTCGCCAAGTGGAAACGCACCGCTTTGGCGCAATACGGCTTTGAGCCGGGCGAAGGCCTGTATACCGATATGAACGCCATTCGCCGCGACGACGACGTGGACAACGTCCACTCCATTTTCGTCGACCAGTGGGACTGGGAAAAGGTCATCACCCGTGCCGACCGCACGCTCGATTACTTAAAAGCCACCGTGCGTGACATTGTCGCCGCTGTGGTGGCCGCGAAAGAAAAAGTGGTCGCGGAATACCCCGTTTTTCAGTATTCGATTTGTCCGGACGTGTTCTTTATCTCGTCGCAGGAACTCGAAGACCTCTACCCTGCTCTTTCGCCGAAAGAACGCGAGGACAACATCGTCCGCGAACATCGCACGGTGTTCATCACCCAAATCGGCAAAACGCTCAAAAGCGGCATTCGCCACGACGGACGCGCGCCGGACTATGACGACTGGGAGCTGAACGGCGACCTGCTGTTCTGGAACGACGTGCTCGACCGCCCGATTGAGATTTCGTCGATGGGCATTCGTGTGGACGAAACGTCGCTCTTAAAGCAATTGAAAGCGGCAAACGCAGAAGAACGGCTCCGTTTCCCCTATCACCAAGGCATTAAAAACGGCACGTTGCCGCTGACCATCGGCGGCGGTATCGGGCAATCGCGGCTTTGCCTGCTCTTGCTCGAAAAAATGCACGTCGGCGAGGTGCAAGCCTCCGTTTGGCCGGATGCCCAACGCGACGCGTGCGCGAAAGCCGGTGCGCCGCTTCTTTAACCAATGCAAATTCTCACAGAAAAGGAGGAATTCCTATGGAAATATCCAATGAAGTCGTGTTTACCGTCTGCGGATTACGCGTGACCGAATCCATTGTGGTTTCGTGGATTGTCATCGGCGTGATTTTGCTGTTAAGTTTCCTCTTAACGCGCGGCTTCAAGGTTACCCACATCGGAAAACGCCAAGCATTTATGGAATGGGCGGTAACGTCACTTCAAAACATCGTCCGCAATATGATTGGTCCGGAGGGCGAACGCTACGTCGGATATCTGGTCGCGGTGCTGCTGTATATCGGCACGTGCAACATTGCCGGCGTGTTCGGGTTTGATCCCCCAACCAAAGATTTGAGCATTACCGCGGCGCTGGCGCTGATGAGCATTGTGCTTATCCAAGCCGCCAGCATTCGCCACAACCGCGTTGGCGGATGGATTAAGGGCTTTACGAAGCCGGCGGCGCTCGTCACCCCTATCAACATTATGGAGTTGGCGATTCGTCCGTTGTCGCTGTGTATGCGTCTTTTCGGTAACGTCCTCGGCGCTTACATCATTATGGAATTGATTGACGGCTTGTGTCCCGTGGGTGTCCCCATTATCGCGAGTCTGTATTTCGATTTCTTTGACGGTCTGTTGCAGGCCTACGTGTTCGTATTCCTGACCTCCTTGTTTATCAAGGAAGGTCTTGAAGATTAAATTGATTCAATGATTACTGTAAAAGGAGAATGATTATTATGACTGGAACTCTGTTAGCGATTGGTGCAGGTATTGCCGCTTTGACCGGCCTCGGTGCCGGTATCGGTATCGGTATTGCAACCGGTAAATCGTCCGAAGCCATTGCCCGTCAACCCGAAGCGGAAGGCAAAATCAACAAGACGCTGATTCTCGGTTGCGCCCTTTCCGAAGCGACCGCTATTTACGGTCTGGTTATCGCGCTGATGCTCGTTCTTAAAATCTAAGAACAGGATTTTTGAAAATACCCCCAGAAAGGAACGGCTGACTTATGTTAGATATTACTTGGGAAAGTATGCTCTTTACCGTTATTAACCTGCTGATTCTTTTCGTCGGCATTCGTATTTTCCTGTTCAAACCGGTGAACAACATCCTTGAAAAACGCCAGGAAGAAGCCGACAAACAAATCAAAGACGCCGAAGACGCGAAAGCCTCCGCCGAAGAAATGCAGGCGGAGTGCGCCAAAACGGTGCAGGAACTGAAAGATTCGCGCGACGAGCAAATGGCACAATCGCGCAAAGATGCCACCGCCGAATACGAGCGTATCGTGACCGAGGCGAAAGCCTCCGCGCGCACCATTGTGGACGATGCGAAAGTCTCTGCCGAGCAAGAGAAAGAAAAAATCCTGCGCTCGGCCGAAGCGGAAATTTCGGATATGGTGGTGGCCGCGACCGTCAAGGCTATGGCGGCACAGAGCAGTCCCGAAAACGACAAGCAACTCTTTGACCAATTCCTCGACAAGGTAGGTGATTCGCTTGACGAGACAGACGTTTGATTACGCCCGTCGGTTGCATGAACTGGGCGCAACGCAAGCTGCCGTCGCCGAAGCGGAAGCCTTTGTGTCCACTCTTTCGCTCGATGCGGATGCCAACGCGCTTTGCGCCGCTGTGGATGAGGGCGCACCTGCCGAACTTGCCGAGTATTTGAAATCCCTCGCCAAGCAGGGCGATTTGGCGCTGTTCGCCGAAGTGGCGGACGTCTATCGCAACGTGCCGCTCGACCACGACGAGCCGTTTACGGTGACGCTCACCTACGTGACCGCCCCCACCGACGAACAGCTGGCAAAGTTGCAAGCGTTCGTCAACAAAAAGTATCACCGCCCGGACGTGGTGTTCGAGACGGTGCAAGACGACGCGCTCATCGGCGGCTTCAAACTCCGCTGTGGCAACCAGGAATACGATTGGAGCGTGCAGGGCCGCTCGGAGCAACTGAAAAAGACGCTCGCCGGCGCGCCCTCTTGCGAAAAAGGAAAAGAAAACAAACTGCTGACGGTGCTCCGTCACCAGATTGAAGAATTCGACCTCTCCGCCACCGACTCCGGTTTCGACCTCGATGCCGAAGACCGCGAAATCGGCGTTGTGGAAAAGGTCGGCGACGGTATCGCCACCATCCGCGACATTCACCACGCGATGTACGGCGAAATCCTGCTGTTTGACTGCGGCGTGCAGGGCATGGTGCAGGATATTCGCCCGAACAACGTGGGATGCATTCTGTTCGGCTCGGATAGCCGCATCCGCGAGGGTTCGCGCGTTATCCGCACCGAAAAAATGGCAGGCATTCCGGTCGGCGAGGGCTTCCTCGGCCGCGTTGTGGATGCGCTCGGTGCCCCGATTGACGGCGGCGAACCGATTAAAGCGGACGGCTACCGTCCGGTGGAAAACGCCGCACCCGGCATCATTGACCGCAAATCGGTCAGCGTGCCGCTGCAAACCGGTATTCTGTCGATTGACTCGATGTTCCCCATCGGCCGCGGTCAGCGCGAACTGATTATCGGCGACCGCCAGACGGGTAAAACCTCGATTGCCGTCGATACCATTCTTAACCAGAAAGACAAAGACGTGCTGTGCATTTACGTGGCCATCGGTCAGAAAGCCTCTACCGTGGCGAAAATCGTAGGCACGCTGAAAAAGCACGGTGCGATGGATTACACCACCGTCGTGGTGGCCACCGCCAGCGACCCTGCGCCGCTGCAATATATCGCGCCGTACGCCGGCACCGCGCTCGCCGAGCAGTTTATGTACGAGGGCAAAGACGTGCTGATTGTGTACGACGATTTGTCGAAACACGCCGTCGCCTACCGCGCACTGTCGTTGCTTCTTGAACGCTCGCCCGGACGCGAGGCGTACCCCGGCGACGTGTTCTATCTGCACTCCCGTTTGCTCGAGCGCTCCAGCCGTTTGACCCCCGAAATGGGCGGCGGCTCGATTACCGCGCTCCCGATTATCGAAACCCAAGCCGGCGACGTATCCGCCTATATTCCGACCAACGTAATCTCCATTACGGACGGTCAGATTTTCCTCGAGAGCGACCTCTTCTTCTCGGGTATGCGCCCGGCGGTCAACGTGGGACTTTCCGTCTCCCGTGTCGGCGGCGCGGCACAGACAAAAGCCATGAAAAAAGCGGCAGGCAGTATCCGCCTCTCGCTCGCGCAATACCGCGAAATGGAGATTTTCACCCAGTTCAGCTCCGATTTGGATGCGAACACACTGGAACTTCTCCAATATGGCCGCGGCTTAATGGAACTCTTAAAACAGCCGCTGTGCGCGCCGCTTTCGATGCACGAGCAGGTCATCACCCTCGTCGCCGCGACCGGCAAAGTAATGCTCGATATTGAACCGGCGAACATCAAAAAGTTCCAGACCGCGATGCTCGCCTACTTCGAGGAGAAACACGCCGAAATCGGCAGAGAAATCGAAACGCAAAAGACCATTGACGAGGCGATGATTGCGCAAATCCGCGAAGTGGCCAACGAATTCAAAACCAACGTTTACGAGATAGGCGGGTGAGCGTATGGCAAGCATCCGTGAGATTCAAGGGCGCATCAAGAGTATTGAGGACACGAAGAAAATTACGAATGCGATGTACCTCATCTCTTCTACGAAACTGCGCAAAGCCCGTAAGGATCAGGAGAACACTTCCCCCTATTTTGGCGCCGTGCGACAGATGATCGGTCGCATTTTTGCCGACTTGCCCGACTTAGAAAGTCCGTTCGTCCAAAAAAAGAACGTTGAGGACGGCAAAAAGCGCGGCATTCTTGTCATTACGGCGGACAAAGGTCTCGCCGGCTCGTATAACCACAACGTGTTGAAACTCGCCCTCTCTCACTTAGAGGGGAACGAAAATCCACTCTTGTTCGTGGTTGGCGAAGTGGGACGACAGTATTTCCGCTCGCGCAAGGTTCCGGTGGAACAGAGCTTTCTCTATACCGCCCAAAACCCGACGCTCGACCGTGCACGTGAAATCGCCTCTCGCTTGCTGGAACACTACGAAAGCGGCGATATCGACGAGATTGACATCGTGTATACCAAAATGAAAAACAGCCTCGCTATGGAGACGGAGTTTGCGCGCCTGCTTCCCCTTTCGAAAGACAATTTCGAAAAGCCGGACGACGTGCCGCAAACGCTTTCAAGTCATACGTTCGAGCCGTCCCCCGAAGCGGCCATTCAAAGCATCGTTCCGAACTATCTGACCGGCTACATCTACGGTGCGCTGGTCGAATCGTTCTGTTGTGAACAAAACGCCCGTATGTTGGCGATGAGCGCCGCCAACGACAACGCGGAAGAGATTTTGCGTAACTTAAACATCCAGTTTAACCGCGTGCGTCAAGCCATCATCACCCAAGAAATCACCGAGGTTATCGGTGGTGCAAAAGCACTCAAAAGCAAAGGAGATGCCACCTAAATGAGTACTCCGAACACCGCGCAAAGCGGCAAAATTGTACAGATTTCCGGCCCGGTTGTGGACGTAACTTTCGAGTCCTCGGCCCTGCCGAACTTAAACGACGCTCTCGTCGCCCATACCGACGAGAAAGAATACGTGATGGAAGTGGCGCACCATATCGGAAGCCACACCGTCCGCTGCATTATGCTCAACGCGAGCGAGGGACTGTCTAAAGACGTGCCCGTCGAAGCGGTAGGCAGCAGCATTCGCGTGCCTGTCGGCAACGCGACGCTCGGTCGGCTTTTCAACGTCCTCGGGCAAACCATCGACAACGGTGAAGACATCCCCGAAGACACGCCGTATTGGAGCATCCACCGCGCTCCCCCGTCGTTCCAAGACCAAAGCCCGGTTGTCGAAATTCTCGAAACGGGTATCAAGGTTATCGACCTGCTCGCGCCATACGCCAAAGGCGGTAAAATCGGTCTGTTCGGCGGCGCCGGCGTTGGTAAAACCGTTCTGATTCAGGAACTTATCCAAAACATCTCCAACGAACACGGCGGTTACTCCATTTTCACCGGTGTCGGCGAGCGTTCCCGTGAGGGTAACGATCTTTGGACCGAAATGACCGAGTCCGGCGTTATCAAAAACACCGCGCTCGTCTTCGGCCAGATGAACGAGCCGCCGGGGGCGCGTATGCGCGTGGCGGAAACGGGTCTTACGATGGCGGAATACTTCCGCGACGAACAGCACCGCGACGTGCTCCTCTTTATCGACAACATCTTCCGTTTCGTGCAGGCAGGCTCGGAGGTTTCGGCACTTTTAGGCCGTATGCCCTCTGCCGTCGGCTATCAGCCGACCCTCGCCACCGAACTCGGTGCGTTGCAAGAGCGTATTGCCTCCACCAAAAACGGTTCGGTTACGTCGGTACAAGCGGTTTACGTCCCGGCGGACGACTTGACCGACCCGGCGCCGGCCACCACCTTCGCCCACCTCGATGCCACCACCGTTTTGTCGCGTAAAATCGTCGAGCAGGGCATCTATCCTGCCGTGGATCCGCTGGAATCCACATCCCGTATTCTTGAGCCGGACGTGGTCGGCGAAGAACACTATCAAGTCGCCCGTACCGTACAGGAAATCCTGCAAAAATACAAAGAATTGCAAGACATTATCGCCATTCTCGGTATGGAAGAACTGTCCGAGGCCGACAAACTCACCGTCAACCGCGCCCGTAAAATCCAGCGTTTCCTCTCCCAGCCGTTCCACGTCGCGGAAGTGTTTACCGGCATCCCCGGCAAATTCGTGCCGCTGAAAGAGACCATCCGCGGCTTCAAGATGATTATCGACGGCGAAATGGACGAGTATCCCGAATCTGCGTTCTTTAACGTGGGCTCGATTGACGAAGTCATCGAAGCCGGAAAGCAGTAAGTTTTTGACTTTTCACAAGGAGGTGTCGGTATGAACACCTTTTCCCTGCGCATTGTGTCGTGCGACCGCGTGTTTTTTGAGGGCGAGGCCACGTCGCTGACCGTTCCCGGAATGGACGGCGATTACGGCATTTTAGCGCATCACGAAAACGCCGTGATTGCTCTTAAAGAAGGTGAACTGCGCTTCACCGCCGCCGACGGCACCAAAGAGGTGGCCGTGGTGGGTCTCGGATTTGCGGAAATCGCAGACAACGCCGTGACCGTTTTGGCAGACAGTATCGAGCGCCCCGACGAAATCGACGTAAAGCGCGCCGAGCGCCCCGCCGCCAAAGCGCGCGAAGAACTTTTGCAAAAACGCTCTCTGCGCGAAAACAAAATGATTGAGGCCTCCCTCTCTCGCGCGATGATGCGTATTAAAGAGGGCAACAAATACTCCGGTCTGTAATCTATAATAAAAAAGAATCTCGAACGCTCGTTCGAGGCTCTTTTTTTATCCGATTCCGGAAAGACCGAAACTCACCGACAGCGCTTCGTCCACGCGTTCCATCGACGACGTGTCTAAACGCCCCATATGCTCTTTTAAGCGGCGTTTGTCGAGGGTGCGAATCTGTTCAAGCAACACGATAGAATCGCGCGTAAGGCCGCTTTTTGAGGACGAGAGCGCAATATGCGTCGGCAGCTTCGCTTTGTCTTGTCGACTGGTGATTGCGGCAGCAATCACCGTCGGGCTAAATCGGTTTCCCACGTCGTTTTGCACGATAAGCACCGGACGAATGCCGCCCTGCTCCGAGCCGACAACGGGACTCAAATCTGCATAATAAATATCGCCACGTTTTACCATCATACCGTTTTCCCCTTTGCGAAGAATCATACCTAAAAACCGCCTGCACATAGTCTGCCCCGGATGCGGCGGCTTTAATCTCGAAGAGTAAAAATCTCCCGTTCTTATTGTATGCTCGTCCGTCGATTTTGGACGAGTTGGCTTTTCGATGGTGTTCGACGGCGTTCGACCAAAAAGTCTGACGAAATTGGTGATATTTGTCAATATCTTTCACCATTTTTTGGAATTTTGTCTATTGACAATTTTTAGCGTTTAAGCGATAATAGGAATACGCTAAGGAAAGGAGTTGTTCGCATGGAAGCTGAGGGAATTGTCCGTTCTATCGATCAGCAAGGCCGCGTTGTCATTCCGATGGAAATGCGCAAGCGCTACGGTATCGAACTCGGTGACCCGATTGAGTTTTTCTCGGATGATCGCTCGATTATCTTAAAAAAATATCACCCGTCCTGCGTGTTTTGCGGCGAAGTGAAAGACACCATCTCGTTTCAAGGACAACTCATCTGCCCCAACTGCTTGGCGGCACTGAAAAAAACCAAAGATAAGAAAAAATAAAAAACGCTCGGAAACGGTATTGTTTCCGAGTGTTTTTCTATACATACCAAAAAGCCCGCCATACGTTCGTATGGCGGTCTTTTCTATTTGGTCTTACGCGGCGGTCACACCGGCCGCGTTGTGGTCGCTCCACACGTTGACACCGTCCGCGTTGCGGAACGCCTGCACCGTGTATTTGGCGCCGGCAACCGCATTCACGCTCATGTCGGTGTAACTCGTGGTGTTGATGCCGATAACGGTCTTGACGGTCTTCCACGCCGTTCCGTTCCAACGATAGAGACGATAGCCGGTCGCACCGGTCACAGCCTCCCAAGAGACCACGACACCCTCGCCGGTCGCTTCCGCTTCGGAGAGCGTCGGCGTGCTGAGCGCCACGCGCGCGGTCGTGCCGGTCGCGTCATAGGTGCTGTAAATCTTCACGCCGCCCTCGGTGGTGTACGCCTGCACCGTGTAGGTGTAGTAGATATTCGCCACCGGATTTTCGTCGGTGTAGGTCGTAGTGGGTGCATCCACCGTGGCGATGGTACGCCAGGAGGTATCCGCCGTCTTGCGATAGATGCGATAGCCCTCCGCACCGGAGACAGCTTCCCAGTTGATAGTAATCTTCATACCGTTCGCCTGACCCTCGGTTTCGGGTGTACCGAACTCGGCGGTCGCGGACACGCCGGTCGTGTCGTAACCCGACCATTGGGTCGTGCCGGTCACGGAGCTGTCATAATAGGCCTGCACCGTGTAGGTGTAGGTTTGACCGGAAATAAGGCCTTTGGCGAGATAACTCACGGTGTTCGCATCCGCAATCGTCTTGACAGTCACCCAGTTGCCGCCGTCTTTACGATACAGGCGATAACCGGTCGCGCCGTTCACTTTTTGCCACGTCACGGTAATGCCGGCCGCGGACGCCACCGCCGAGGTGAGCGTCGGCGTACCGAAGGTGACGGTAGCGGATTTACCGGTCGCGTTGTAGTCGCCCCAAATCTTGCCGGACGTGCCGTTGACGTACGCCTGCACCGTATAGGTGTAAGTGCCCTTGTCAAGGGCTTCATCCGTAAAGGTCGCGGTCGTGCCACCCGTAATGTCTTTCACGGTAGCATAACTACCGCTGCCGCTCTTGCGATAGACACGGTAGCCGGCAGCGCCGGACACGGCGTTCCACTTGAAGATGATGTTATAGCCATCCGCCGTCGCGGAAACGAGCGTCGGCGTGGCAGGCGGATCGGGATCGACGATCACTTCGGTGAAGTTCGCGGTCACGCTGACGTTCTTCGCCGGCATCGTGAATTTGTTGTTCACAACCGTCACGTCAGAGGACGTCCAGTTCGAGAACGCAAATCCACTGCGGCTTTCGGGCGTCAGCGTAATCTCGGTTCCGGCAACCGCACTGGACGGGCTCGCCGAACCGCCGTTGACGGTCACGGTATACAGTTGTTTATAGGTCGCGGTGATGCTGACGTTCTTCGCCGGCATCGTGAACGTAGTCGTACTGTTGTTCGCGTTCGCAAAGGTCACGTCAGAGGACGTCCACTTGTCGAACACGTAGCCGCTACGGGTTTGCGCCGTAATGGAAACCGACGCTCCCATCTTCGCGGAAGTCGGGTTGGCGGTACCATAGGTCATAGACACCGTGTAAGTCGCGTCTTTGTACGTCGCGGTCACGGTGACGTTCTTCGCCGGCAACGTAAACGTGGTCGTCGCGCTGTTGGCGTTTGCAAAGGTTACGCCGTCGCTCGTCGTCCACTTGTCGAACACCTTGCCGGTCGCCGGAGCGTTCGCGGTAATCGTAATGGTGTCGCCCATCGCGCCGCCTGCCGGAGACGCCGAACCGTTGTTGACGGTCACGGTGTACGCCGCATTCTTATAGGTAGCGGTAATGCTCACGTTGGACGCCGGCATCGTAAACTGGTTGCCGGAAATCGTCACGGTGTTCGGGATGACCGTCCACTTGTCGAACACTTTGCCGGACGGCGCCGTGCCCGGAGTCAGCGTAATCGTATCACCGATGTTGGCGGTCGTTTTGCTCGCCGTACCGCCGGTGACGGACACGGTGTAGTTGATTTTTTCATAGTTCGCAGTCACGGTAACGTCTTTCGCCGGCATGGTGAACGTAGTCGTCGCGTTGTTGGCGTTCGCAAAGGTCACGCCGTCGCTCGTCGTCCAGTTCTTGAACTGATAGCCGGTTTGCGCCGCGTTCGCGGTAATCGTCACCGTGTTGTTATACATCTGCGAGGTCGGGCTCGCCGAACCGTTGTTGACGGTAACGGTGTAGGTCTTCGCTTTGTAGGTCGCTTCCACCGACACGGCACCTGCAGGCATCGTGAACGTGGTCGAGGTGCTCGTGGCGCTCGCAAAGGTCACCGGAGCCGAGCCGCTCTTCGTAACCCACTTGTCAAACTCCATGCCGGTCGCCGGAGTGTCGGCGGTCAAGGTCACGGTCTGGCCGTATTGCGCTTTCGTCACGGCAACGCCGTTCACTTTCGCCGTACCGAGGCTCACCGCCACGTTGTAGCTGATGCTCTCGTAGTTCGCGGTCACCGCCACGTTCGCCGCCGGCATCACAAAGGTGGTCACGGCGCTGTTGGCATTCGCAAAGGTCACGCCGTCGCTCGTCGTCCAGTTCTTGAACTGATAGCCGGCCTGCGCCGCATTCGCGGTAATGGTCACCGTATCGCCTGCCGCGGCGGTCGCTTTGTCGGTCGTACCGTTGGTCACGCTGACGGTGTAAGTCGCCGCCGGAACGCTGGACTCTTCCTCGCCGCTTCCGGCTTTGTGCAACTGCACGTCGCTGATTTTGAAAGTATATTGGTAACCGCCGAACAGCACGCAATTCATGCTGCTGTCTGCCGTAAAGGTATAAGAGAACTGAC
This sequence comes from Acutalibacteraceae bacterium, assembly GCA_045640165.1. Lineage (GTDB taxonomy): Bacteria > Bacillota > Clostridia > Oscillospirales > Acutalibacteraceae > RGIG426. Next base: position 13,849 of record JAZUEK010000063.1, read on the forward strand.
CGTTGGGCAAAGTGGTCACATGTGTCGCGCCGGATGCGTTCGAAAGGAACAACATCACCGGACTGGAAGCATC
>JAZUEK010000064.1:0-12179 GCA_045640165.1 Acutalibacteraceae bacterium
AGCGCCTTAAAACACAGATTTTGGATGGAGAACGCGAAAAACCGCCTCGACTATACTGGCGTATAGCGAGGCGGTTTGACAATGTTCTGCGCCAAAATCTCGTGTTTTTAAGGAATACATTCCTTACGAACTCCCGGCCAATACCGAGTGGTCTTTTTTTATGTGGTTTTCACTTTACCGAAACCAAAGCGCGGCGGCGACGGTCATCACGACGAGAAACACGGCGTTGACCGCGGCAAAGAGGAGCAGATATTTCTTTTTGCCTTTCGGGTCGAAAATGGCGTATTCGCTGTAGGTGATAAGGCTTGCGAGCGAGGCGATGAGCGTTCCCGTGCCGCCGATATTGACGCCGAGCAGAAGTTCTTTGTAGTTGTCCGTAAACTGCGACAAAAGAATCGCCGAGGGGACGTTGCTGATGACCTGGCAGGAGAGGATGGAGACGAGCAACGTGCTTTTTTGGAGCAGTGTGGCAAAGAAGTCGTTGACGGCAGGTACGCGAGCGAGGTTGCCGGCAAAGAGGAAGAAGAACGTAAAGGTGAGAAGCAGGGCGTAATCGACCTCTTTAAGCGCCTTTTTGTCCGCGAAAAACAGAATGAGCGGAATGGCAACCAGTCCGATATAGTAGGGAATGACACGAAACACAATAAGCAGCGAAAACGCGAACAGCGCGAGATAGAGTGCGGTGCGCGGCTTGTCGAGCGATTTATGGAACTTGTCTTTAATCGACAAGGGGGATTTCGGAAGAAAGAAGCACGCGACGGTGAGCATTGCGACCGCGAGCAAAAACGGCGGTAACATAATGCGCGTAAATTCGCCGGTGGGGATATGGAAAAAGGAGTAGAGATAGAGGTTTTGAGGGTTGCCAAAGGGCGTAAGCATACCGCCGAGATTGGCAGACACGTTTTGCAGAATGAACACGTACGCCATATAGCGTTTGTTGTCGGTGGAGGTGAGCGCAAAGTAGCCGAGCGGCAAAAAGGTGATAAGCGCCATATCGTTCGCAATCAGCATCGAGCCGATAAACGTGATATACACGAGCGCGAGCGCGAGTGTGCGCAGGTTGCCGGTCAGCATCACGATGCGACGGGCGAGAATGGTGAAAAAGTGGATGTGGCGTAAGGCGCAGATGACCGCAAGTGTTAAAAAGAGGCAGGTGAGTGTGCGCAGGTCAAAATACCCGAGATACGCGCGGTCGGGCGGCACGAGAAAGCAGGTGACAACCGCCGCGACAATGGCGACACATAAGACAATATGGTCTTTTAGATAGCGATAAACGCCTTTCACGGCTTTCACCTCGTTTTTTGCGATTTTTTGCGGCAAAAAGCGCGCCTTTGGGCGCGCTTTGGTGTTTATTGGAAAAATGGTTATCCGCGCTCTTGCCAGTATTTGCGGTCAAGACTGCGGTACTGGATGGCCTCGGCGATATGCGGCACGTCGATGACGTCCGCCGCATCGAGATCGGCGACGGTACGCGCGACTTTGACGATGCGGTCATAGGCGCGAGCGGACAGCCCCATCCGGTCGAATGCGTTTTGCAGCAGGGTTTTGGCGGCGTCGGTCATCGGGCACCATTCTTGCAGTTTTCCGGCAGGAATGGTGGCGTTGGAGATGATGCCGGTGCCGGCGAAGCGTTTGTTTTGGATATCGCGCGCGGCGTTGACACGGGCGCGGATGGACGCGCTCGATTCAGAGGCGGATTTCGAGGTCAGTTGTTCGAATTCCACCGGCGGCACCTCGATATGCAAATCCACGCGGTCGAGGAGCGGTCCGGAAATACGCGAGAGGTAATGCTGTGCCGCCGACGGCGAGCAGGTGCATTGGCGCGTGGGATGGCCGTAAAAGCCGCAGGGGCAGGGGTTCATCGCTGCGACGAGCATAAACGAGCAGGGGTAGGAGAGGGTCGCGCTGACGCGAGAGATGGTCACGCGGTGGTCTTCGAGCGGCTGGCGCAGGCTCTCCATCGCGGTACGGGAGAATTCGGGCAGTTCATCCAAAAACAGCACACCGTGGTGGGCAAGCGATACCTCGCCCGGTTTCGGGGTGGTGCCGCCGCCGGCGAGACCGGCCACCGAAATGGTGTGGTGGGGCGAGCGAAACGGGCGCACGGTCAAAAGACCGGCATCCTTGGGCAGTTCGCCGGCGATAGAGTGAATTTTAGTTGCTTCCAGCGCCTCGGCCGGCGTCATATCCGGCAAAATCGAGGGCAGGCGTTTCGCAAGCATACTTTTGCCCGAGCCGGGAGGGCCGATGAGCAGAATGTTGTGTCCGCCTGCGGCGGCAACTTCCATTGCCCGACGTGCAGCGGCTTGGCCTTTGACGTCCGCGAAATCGGGGACGTGTTCGTCCGTTCCGGCGTGGTAATCCGCGGCGGAAACAGGCTCGATGCGGTCGCCGCCCTGCAAATGCAAGAGCAGTTCGGTGACGGTTTTGACGGGGTAAACGGCAATACCGTCCACCACCGCGCCCTCGGCCGCGTTGTCGGCAGGGATGAACACGTGCTGTATGCCGTTATCTCTGGCGGCAATGACCATCGGGAGTACACCGGCGACGGGGCGCACCTCGCCGTCAAGCGACAATTCGCCGATAAAGGCGCAGTCGGAAAGGTCTGCGCGCAGTTGGTCGGATACTTTAAGAAGCGCGAGAAGCAGCGGTAGGTCGTAGACCGAGCCTTCTTTGCGGATGTCCGCCGGGGCTAAGTTGATGGTGATGCGCGAGACGGGATAGGTGAAGCCGCCGTTTTTGAGCGCCGCGCGCACACGGCCGCGCGATTCGCGCACCGCCGCGCCGGGAAGACCCACCACGTCAAAGCCGGGCAGTCCCTGGGACAAATCGGCTTCCACTTTGACCATAAAGCCGTCGATGCCCGAAAGCCCCATACTGTTGAGCGAAGAAAACATAGAAAAACCCTCTTTTACTCGTCTTTTTCCTTTTCATCCAAATGACAGCCGCCACCGCAACGACTGCAATCGCCGCAGCAGCCTTTGCCTTGTTTCTTTTGGCGCACCGTAACAACGATGCCGCACACGGCCGCGCCGATGGCGACGACTAAAATAACAACGTCCAACGGGCTCATTGGTTTTCTCCTTTACGGGCCGCGTTTTTCAGGAGGTCTACAAGATACACAGCGCCTTTGAACAGTTCCATCACCACGAACGGCACGAGGGACAAAATGCCTACCGTCAGCCACTCGTCGCCGGTCATGGCCACAACGCCGAACACTTTTTGAAGCGGAGTAATCAGCAAGGTCGCCACCATCAAACCGCCGGACACGAGAAGTGCCAACAGCATCGACGGGTTCGTGTGCAGATGCACGCGGAAGAGCGACAGATTGGAACGGGAGTTGAGCGCGTGAACCAGTTGCGAGAACGCGAGCACCGCGAACGCCATCGTACCGGCGAGTTCGGGGCTTGTTTTAAGACCCGAGAAATACGCCGCGAGGGTGAGCACGGCAATCATCGCCCCTTGCCATATCGCGTTGACGGCGAGACCGTGGGCGAAAATACTCTCAGTTTTCGGGCGCGGTTTTTTGGTCATCACGGCTTTGTCCGTGGGCTCTAACCCAAGGGCAAGCGCCGGCAGGCTGTCGGTGATAAGGTTGACCCACAGCAGTTGAACGGGAAGCAGGGGAGAGACCTTCCAAAACAGCATGGCAAAGAACACGCACAAGATTTCACCCAAGTTGCACGAAAGCAGGAACTGTACGGATTTTTTGATGTTGTTGTAAATGCCGCGACCGCGCTCGACGGCGGTGACGATGGTGGCAAAGTTGTCGTCGGTCAGCACCACGTCGGCGGCGTTTTTGGCAACGTCTGTGCCGGTAATGCCCATAGCACAGCCGATATCGGCGGCGGAGAGCGCCGGCGCGTCGTTGACGCCGTCGCCGGTCATCGAGACGATTTCGCCGGCTTTTTGCCATGCCTTGACAATGCGGATTTTATCGGTGGGCGACACGCGCGCATAGACGCTGACGTTGCGGATGTTGTCGAACAATTCGTCGTCGCTCATAGCGCTGAGTTGTTCGCCGGTCATCGCCTCGCTCTCGTCTTCCAAAATGCCGAGCGCTTTGCCGATGGCGGTGGCGGTGACAACGTGGTCGCCGGTAATCATCACGGTGCGGATACCGGCTTTTTTACACTCTTTAATGGCGGCAACCGCTTCGGGACGCGGCGGATCAATCATACCGAGAAGACCGCCGAAGGTGAGTCCCGACTCGATTTCGTCCGGATCGAGGTGGACGGGCAGGTCGCCGTCTACGAATTTATAGCCGACCGCGAGCACGCGAAGCGCCTCTTTGCCGAAACTGCGGTTGACTTTCAGCACCTCTTCGACGTCTACGTTGACGCAACGGGAGAGAAGCACATCCGGCGCGCCTTTAACGATGACCATTTTTTTGCCGTCAATCAGGTGGATGGAGGTCATCAGTTTGCGGTCGGAATCAAACGGAATCTCGCCTACGCGAGGATACTCGTTCATTAAGGTGTTTTTATCCAGTTTGTGTTTGAGCGCATACGAGAGAATGGCTGTTTCGGTGGGGTCGCCGACGGCAACTTCGTTGCCGTCAATCATGGTGACGTTGCCGTCGGTGCAAAGAGCGGCCATCTGAAGAAGCGACGTGACCGCTTTCGAGGGCAGGTCGTCGAGATACAGCGCTTTGCCGTCCACGTAAACGCGTGTGAGGGTCATTTTGTTTTGGGTGAGTGTGCCGGTTTTATCGGTGCAGATGACCGAGGCGCAGCCGAGCGTCTCGACCGCAGGCAGGCGGCGGACGATGGCGTTTTTGTCCGCCATACGCTGTACGCCGAGCGCGAGTACAACCGTGACGACCGCCGGAAGTCCTTCCGGAATGGCGGCGACGGCAAGCGAGACCGCGGTCATAAACATATCGAGCCAGTTGAGCTTGTCAAGCAGACCGATGACGAAGATAACCGCGCAGATGCAAAGCGCGAGTATGCCGAGCTTTTTGCCCAGTTCTTCCAACTTATGCTGAAGCGGCGTGAGGGATTTCTTTTCGCTCTCCAGCATAGTGGCGATTTTGCCGATTTCGGTCTGCATCGCGGTATCCACCACCACGGCGGTAGCGGTGCCGTTGGTGACGATACAGCCGGAATAGGCCATATTGGCGCGGTCGCCGATAGGGGCGATAGCTTCGATGTCCGCGGCGGCATCTTTTTCGGCGGCGACGCATTCGCCGGTCAGCATCGATTCGTCGCACTTAAACAGCGCGGTATGCAGTAAGCGGCAGTCGGCAGGGACTAAGTCGCCTGCTTCCAAAAACACGATGTCGCCGGGCACCAAATCGGTGGCTTCCACCACTTGACGCAAGCCGTCGCGCTGTACCTTTGCCGACGGTGCGGAAAGGCTTTTAAGCGCCGCTAACGCCGCTTCGGCGCGGCTTTCCTGAATAACGCCGATAAAGGCGTTGACAAGCACGATGAGCACGATGGCGATGGGATCAATCCAGTCGGCATCTTCCAAGTTTCCTTGGCTGATGTGATAGAGGTTGATAGCGATCGACAAAATCGCCGCCAAAATGAGGATGAGAATCATCGCACTCTTCAGTTGGTCGAGAAAACGCTTCCAAAACGAGCGCGGCGGACGCTCCTGCAACACGTTTTTGCCGAATTTCTTTTGGGCGGATTCCACTTGTGCAGAGGAGAGACCGGTTTCCCGTGTGACGGAAAACTCGTTTAACACCTCGTCGCTGTGCTCTGCGTGCCAAATCATAAGAACAACTCCTTTTTCGGGATGATAGTTTACGGTATTTTGTCAATCGTACCGCCGCCGAGCACTTCGTCGCCGTGGTAGAACACGACGGCTTGGCCGGGGGTCAGTGCGCGTTGCGGCGCGGTAAATTCCACCATGGCGGTGTTGCCGTTCGGAGTGACGGTGACGGCGGCTTCTTTTTGGGAATAGCGCGCTTTGGCGGTGATGCCGTCGGGGAGCGTCGTCGGGTCGCAAAACCAGTTCATATCGGCGGCAATGAGGCTGGACGAGAACAATTCCGGCTCGTCGCCGAGAGTGACGTTGCCGGAGTTCGGGTCTTTTCCGAGCACGAACATCGGTTTTCCAAAGCCCATACCGAGCCCTTTGCGTTGGCCGATGGTGAAGCGAATACAGCCGTCGTGCTTTCCGATGACGTTGCCGTTTGCATCCACAAAGTTGCCGGCAGGGCAACGGATACCGCGCTCTTCTTTGAGATAGCGTGCGTAGTCGCCGTCGGGGATGAAACAGATATCCTGACTCTCTTTCGAGGCGGCGCTGACGAAACCGTGTTCTTCGGCAAGCGCGCGCACGGTGGGTTTGTCCAACTCGCCGAGAGGAAAGAGAACGTCTTTGAAAATATATCGCGGCACGGAGCACAGCACGTAAGACTGGTCTTTTTTCGGGTCTTTGCCGCGAAACAGATGGGGCTGACCGTCTTCACCGACGTTTTTCACCTGCGCGTAGTGGCCGGTGGCGAGACAATCAAAACCGTTCACCATGGCATAGTCGTAAAGCGCGCCGAATTTGACCGCGCGGTTACAGAGAATGCAGGGGTTCGGCGTGCGCCCTGCGACATAGGTTTCGGTAAACGGGTGAATGACGTTTTTTTCGAAATAGTCGCACAAATCGAGGGCGATGTGGGGAATACCGAGCGTTTCGGCGGCTTGTCTCGCATCCGCAACGGCTTTGTCGGCGGCTTCGGTGGGAAGCAATTTGAGGGTTACGCCGGTGACGTCGTAGCCCTGTTTTTTGAGCAAAAGCGTTGCCACGGCACTGTCTACGCCGCCACTCATAGCGACCAAAACGCGTTTCGCCACCGCCCATTCCCCCTTATAACACTTTAATCCTAATAAGTATACCACGAAAGTTCCGAAAACGCAACAAAAAACCTTGATAATCGCGACAAAAAATGCTATACTGGAAAGCGTGAGAAAAGGAGGTGTCCGCGATGACGGATGCGCTGTTTATCGGCGGCGGTGCCGCAGGACTTTGTGGAGCGTTGATGCTCAAACGTCGTGCGCCGCAGAGGAGCGTTGTGGTGCTCGAAAAAGCGCCGCGCGTCGGCAAAAAGCTGCTTGCCACCGGCAACGGAACGTGCAATTTATCGAATATTCACGCCGACAAAACGCGTTATCACGGGTTGGACACCTCGTTTGCCGACACGGTGTTGCGTGCGTTTTCTCCGGAGGATGCACGCGCGTTTTTTGCCTCTATCGGGGTGAAAACCGAGGTGAGGGACAACGGGCGTATCTATCCCGAGTGCGCCTCTGCGGCGGCGGTGCTCGACTGCTTGCGGTTGGCGCTGGACGAAGCCGGTGTGACCGTGATTTGCGACACGACCGCCACAAAACTTACCTCGAAAAACGGGGAGTGGGAAGTGGCAACCGTTGACAAAGACGGTAAAGGCAAAACCCTTTACACCAAAAACGTCATCGTGGCGGCAGGCGGTTGCGCCTCGCCGAAACTCGGCGGTTGCGGCGACGGCTACGATTTGCTCGCTCCCCTCGGTCACGAGCGTACGGCGCTGACACCGTCTATTGTGACCTTAAAAACCGATACCACCTTTGTGAAAGCGGTGAAAGGGTTACGCGTCGATGCGACGGTGACGCTTTCTGACGGCAAAAAAACGTGCTCGGAGACGGGCGAGGTGCTGTTTGCCGACTACGGCTTGTCCGGCCCTGCGGTGATGCAGGTGTCGCGGCTCGCCGGTGAATGGGAACGCAAAAAGCAGGGGGAGTTGACCCTTTCGCTCGACCTTTGTCCGACCGTGAACGAGGCGGAATTGTTCGAAACTTTGAAAGCGCGTCGGGCGGAACTTTCCGACCGGCTGTTGGAGGATTTCCTCACCGGTTTATTCCAACGCCGTGTGGGGCAAACGATGATGAAAGTTGCAAAGGTGTTACCCTTTACACGCAAATCGGCTACACTTACGGACGACGAACTGAAAGCGGTTGCAAACGCGCTCAAAAAATGGGAATTTTCCGTTGCCGGCACCACCGGATTTGCCAATGCGCAGGTGACGGCCGGCGGCGTGAAGACGGATGCTTTCGATGCGCACACGATGCAATCGAAACGTCACCGCGGTTTGTATGCGGTGGGCGAAGTGCTGGACGTGGACGGCGATTGCGGCGGATTTAACCTGCATTTTGCGTGGGCGTCGGCGTTTGTTTGTGCGTGTGCCATTGCGAGCGAGGTGGAGAAATGATTCAACTTGCTTCGGTGTCGTTGCCTCTTGACTATACCGACGGCGACCTGCGCGCCGCCGCGGCAAAAAAATTAAAGATTTCCGAAAACGACCTGCTTTCTTGCACGGTCGCCAAACGCTCGGTGGACGCGCGGCGAGGGCAGGTATCGTTTTTGTTTTCGCTTCACGTGACGGTGAAGGGGGACGAAAGGGCGCTTGTGAAGCGGCTCCGAAACGACCAAATTACGCTGTTTACGCCGCTTGTGTACGTCCAACCGAAAGCGACGAAAGCGCCGGCGCATCCGCCCGTTGTGGTGGGAAGCGGTCCGGCAGGACTGTTTGCGGCGCTCATTTTGTCGCGAGCCGGACTTCGCCCGATTTTGCTTGAACGCGGTCGCGACGTAGATGCGCGCACCGCCGACGTGGAGCGGTTTGAGCAAACGGGTGCGCTTGACCCCGACTCCAACGTGCAGTTCGGCGAGGGTGGCGCCGGAACGTTTTCCGACGGCAAACTCAACACCGGCATCAAGGACGAGCGCATCCGCTTCGTTTTGGAGACGCTCGCCAAAGCAGGGAACGCGGAGGATTTGCTGTGGCAAGCGCGGCCGCACGTTGGTACTGATCGTTTAAAAACGACGGTCAAAGAACTGCGGCGAGAATTGCTCGAAAACGGCGCAACCGTGCGGTTTTCCACCTGCGTTACCGATATCGAAACGAGAGACGGCGCGCTGTCTGCGCTTGTGTTGGATACTCCGAACGGACGGGAAATTTTGCCCTGTGAGCAGGCAATTTTTGCGATTGGTCACAGCGCGCGCGACACGGTGGAAATGCTCTTAAACCGCGGTGTGACGATGCTTCAAAAACCGTTTGCCGTCGGTGTGCGTATTGAACACAAACGCGAGTGGATTGACCGCGCGCAATATGGCAAATTTGCAACGCATCCGGCGCTTTCCGCCGCCGATTACCGCCTCGCGGTGCGGCCCGAAACCGGGCGCGGTGTGTATACGTTTTGTATGTGCCCGGGTGGCACGGTGGTGGCTGCTGCGTCTGAGACGGGCGGTGTGGCGGTGAACGGAATGAGCCGTTTTTCCCGTGACGCCGAAAACTCCAACAGCGCAGTGCTCGTCGGTGTTGCGCCGGAGGATTTTGGTGGGAGCCATCCACTTGCCGGTGTGGAATTACAACGCAAAATGGAGCGCGAGGCGTTCGTACTCGGCGGCGGCGACTATAAAGCGCCGGCGCAGACGGTGGGGGATTTTCTTGCCGATCGCGCGTCTACGGGATTTGGTGAGGTGACGCCGTCTTATCCGCGCGGTGTAACGCCGTGCGATTTGCGCCATTGTCTGCCCGGATTTGTGGCGCAGTCGCTTAAAAAAGGACTGCCGCTGATGGGCGGACGATTGCGTGGATTTGACCGTGCGGACGCAGTGCTGACCGGCGTGGAGACTCGTTCGTCGTCGCCGGTGCGCATGGTGCGTGACGAGGGCGGTCAATCGCCGATTAAAGGATTGTTTCCCTGCGGCGAGGGCGCCGGATATGCCGGCGGAATCACCTCGTCGGCGGTGGACGGCATCCGCTGCGCCGAATGGGTGATTGAACATCTTAGTAAGTGAGGAGATATGACGTATGGAACAGACAAAAAAACGCGCCGGCTATATTGACGTAGCCAAAGGACTTGGTATGTTGGCGGTCATTTGGGGTCACTTAATGTATGTAACCACCGAACCGACTCACAAATTTGTGTACGGTTTTCACATTCCGCTGTTTTTCTTTATGGCGGGTATGGTGTTTAATCCGTCCAAATACACATTTGGTAGTTTTATCAAACGTCGTGCGCGGACGCTCCTTTTGCCGTACGTGATCTTTTCGGTGCTTTCGTGGGCGCTGTGGGCGGTGTGCAAGGCGGTTTTGTCCGGCGGAGCCGACGCGCAAACGCTTTTGTTCCCGCTGTGGCAAACGGTGATCGCGCAGGGGTCGAAAGGCTTTTTGATCCATAACGTGGCGCTGTGGTACGTGACCTGCTTGTTTGTGACGGAATTGATTTCGTATTTTCTGTGCAAACTGAAACCGGTATGGAATATAGTGCTGTCGGTGGGCTTTGCGGTGCTCGGTTGGGCGATGCTGACGGTGGACGTCGGCTTTGATTTCACCCTGCTTCCGTGGAATATCGAGGTCGCTTGCTCGGCGGTGCTGTTTTATACCTCCGGCAATCTCTTTACGAAATATGCGACGCTCAACGGCATCCCCGAAACGGTGGGCAAAAAGCCGTGGTTGTGGGGGATCGTGTGTGCGGTGCTGACGGCGGTGCTGCTCGTTGGCTCGCAACTGAACGGTCACGTTTCTATGGGTTCGGATTCTCTCGGCAACAGCACGCTCGCGTTTTATGCCATCGGCTTTTGCGGCGTGGCGTCTACGCTGATCTTCTCGGCGCTGCTTGCCAAAATCGACGAAAAATCCAAGCTGGTAAAGGGAATCGAATGGATCGGCCGCAACAGCTTCTACTGTATGGCGCTCCATTTGCCGATGAAAGAGGTCGTGTTGATTTTTGCCAACCGCATCGGTGTTACCACCGAAATGGTGGGCGGAACCGTGCTTCATTGCAGTTGGACGTTTGTGTTGACACTTATTGGAACCGTTATTGCAGTAATGGTGGCAAATAAAGTGGTGGAGTTTGTTAAAAAACCGCATAAACAGTCGCAAAATGCTTGACAAAGAGGGGAAACTCGGGTAAAATATACAAGGTTTAGTCGAAACTACGAAGCGGAGGAATTTTGGAAATGAAAAAGGGCGAAATTTTGAAAATCGGCTCTTACTTCCCGGATGAGGAAGCGCCGAAAAAGGCTGAATGGATTGTGTTGAAAGTGGCGAAAGAGGGCGATCGCGCTCTGGTTATCGCCAAAAACGGCATGGAGTGCATTCCGTACAAAGCGGACGGCGCGGAGACGACGTGGGAAACGTCCGACGTGCGCGCGTTCCTTAACGGCGAGTTCTTCGAGACCGCGTTCAACAAAACCGAACAGAAAAAGATTCTCGATACCGTTGTGTCCACGCCTTGCAACCCCTACGGCGTGTGCGGCGGCGCGGATACGACCGACAAAGTCTTCTTGTTGTCGGCTGAGGAAGCGGAAAAACTCTTCAAAAACGAGGACAAACGCCGTGCGTGGTCGAACGCCCGTGTGTATCTGCAAACCGGTTATATCAACTCGGTGGGTGAGTGCGGTTGGCTTCTGCGCACCCCGGGTTACGACAAGAAAAAGGTCGCCTGCGTGCTGCAGGACGGCAACATCTGTGTCTACGGTGGCGCGGTGGATGTGAAAGTCCACGGCATCCGTCCGGCGATGTGGGTGAAAATCTAAATTTGCCTTATTGAACGGCTCTTCCGAAATGGAAGAGCCGCTTTTTTGTTGCGCTTTTTCAAAAAACGCGATTTGCACCGTTTTTCTGTTCAAATTGTCCAAAAATGTCCGAAAAGACAAAAAGTTTTTGTTGCATTTTTCACTTATATATGGTATAGTTATTCTGTAATTGTATGTGCCGTGATTGCGGCGCGAAAGGAGACCGATTTTATGAAACGAATCTTGGCATTGTTACTGGCTACGATGATGGTGTTTTCCATCACCGTGCCGACTCTGGCGGAAGGTGAGGTCTGTGACCTTATCTATCCCGACCAGATTGTCGAAGAAACAATAAACGGGGAGTACTGCGCCTCGCCGACGCTCGACGGCAGCTGTGATATTGACGTTCTTAACGATTTGTCACAGCATATCAGTCTGGACGAGTTTGAGGAGTGGGCGTACTTGGTGTTTAAGTATTGCCCGTCGGGTCAACAGTCCTTCGCGAACGCTTGGCAAAACTCGCCGGCGGATGCGAAAACCAAAGAGCGCATCAGGGTACTCGGCGAAAAACTTGCCGGTAAAATTCCGTACTATGACCATAAGGACGATATTCTGGACTATTTTTGGTACTGCTGTCCTCGTACGTTCCATTGCTTTGCGACCTGTTCGGTGGGATT
>JAZUEK010000065.1:0-2187 GCA_045640165.1 Acutalibacteraceae bacterium
AAAAGCCCCCCACCCAGCGGGTGGTCTCGCTTTCTTTTTACATATTATCCGTTCTGTCCATCACGACGGCGAGCGCCGCGAGCGGCGCGGTTTCGGTGCGGAGAATACGCGGCCCGAGCGTAACCGCGGTGGCGCCGGCGGCTTCAAGCGCCTGCAGTTCCTCCGGCGCGATGCCGCCTTCCGGCCCGATAACGAGCGAAACGGCCTTGTCGTCAGGGGAGAGCACGGTACGGAGCGGTACGCCGCCGCGCTCATAGCAGACGAGCGTTTTTTCGCCGCTTTTTTCGATGTGCGCGACCGCTTCTTTGAACGAGAGGGGCGCGCCGACGACGGGTTTGATGCCGCGCTCGCTTTGGCCGGCGGCTTCGTCGGCGATTTTTTGAAAACGTGTCAGTTTTTTGTCGCCTTTGTCGCCGATTTTGGCGATACTGCGGCTCATTTCCACCGGAACGATTTCCGTAATACCGAGTTCCACGGATTTTTGGATGATTTGTTCGAATTTATCGCCTTTCGGAAGCCCTTGATACAGTGTGACTTTGGTGTGCGGCTCGGAATGGCTGTCGCACACAGCGTCGATACGGGCAACGACCAAATCACCGTCGAACGCTTCGATGTGGGCGGCGAGGTCGTGACCTTGTTCATCGCACAAATCGAGGGCGTCGCCCACGTTCATACGCAGCGAGCGGCGTGCGTGTGCGCTGTCGTCCGGGGTGAGCGCCACCGTGTCGCCGACGGCTTTTTTGGCAAATGTGGGGGAGAAAAAACGGGGCATTACGAGTCCTCCTTTGAAAGTTCGGTCACAACGTGTGCCGCGAGCAACAACCCTGCCGCGCCCGGCACAAAACTGATGCTTGCCGGCGGCACGCGTTCGCCGTCGGCGGCAGGGACGCAGTGAGGCGCCTCTTTCGAATACACCACCGGCAGGTGGGTGATACCGACGGCTTTGAGTTCGCGCCGCATCACGCGGCAAAGAGGGCAGACGGTGGTTTTTGCCAAATCTTCCACGAGAAAGCCCATCGGGTTCAGTTTGTTGCCGCAACCCATCGCGGCAATCAGCGGAATATTTTTTTCGCGGCATTCGAGCGCAAGCGCGACTTTGGCTTTGACGTCGTCGATGGCGTCCACGACGAAATCGCATCCGTCGATAAGTCCTTGCCCACTTTCGGCGGAATAAAAGACGGAGACGTCGGTTACGGCGCAGGCAGGGTTAATATCCCGAACGCGCGCGGCGACCACCTCCGCTTTGGGGCTTCCGAGAGAGGAGACGGTGGCGCACAGTTGGCGGTTTAGGTTGGTGACGTCCACCGTGTCGCCGTCGCAAAGAACGAGCGCACCGAGTCCGGCTCGCGCAAGGGCTTCCGCCGCATACGAGCCGACACCACCGAGACCGAACACCGCCACTTTTGCGGTTTTTAAGCGTTCAACAGCCGGCGCGCCGAGTAATGCTTCTTCGCGGTCGAGCCAGTGAGACAAATCGGTTGCCATCAGACGTTCCTCCGTTTCGCAGAATACAAATAAAGCCACGCGCCGTTCTCGTTTTCGAGCGGTGCGGTTTTTGTCAGTTCAAGATGAGCGGCGTTGAGCGCCGCCGTCACGTCGTCTTGCCGTTCGGGGCGCATACAAAAGCAAAAGCGCCCGTTGGGGGCGAGCAAACGCGCTGCCACTTCGAAAAGACGGGGCAGGGCATCGTCGTTTTCTTCTGTACGCGCGGCGGCACGGGCGGCGTTTTGGGAAATTTTGCCGCGACCGCGCTGAAAATACGGCGGATTACAAGAGACGAGCGAACATTGCCCGTCCAAGCGGTGCGGCAGGTTGTTCCAGTCGCATTCGGCGACGGTTATGCGGTCGGCAAGCCCGTTTTCCGCAACCGACTGCGCGGCGAGCGCCGCCGCAGGGGCAAAACGTTCCACCGCAAGCACGGTTTTCGGAAGACAATTTTCCGCCGCCCACAAAAGAGGAATGACGCCGCATCCCGTGCCGAGATCGGCGGCTGTATCGGCAGGCGTTGCCTCGCAAAAGCGAGCGAGGGCGAGAGCGTCCTGCCCGAACGTTACCGCGCCGTCGGTATAGACGAACACGGTGTCGGATAAAAATTCCTGTTTCATAAAAGTGCCTCGTAAAAGCAGAATTGCCGAACAACCGGCAGGTTGTTCGGCAATGTGCGTTTCATTAGTCCTCTTCCGGAGC
>JAZUEK010000066.1:0-28260 GCA_045640165.1 Acutalibacteraceae bacterium
GAACCAATGACACGGGGATTTTCAGTCCCCTGCTCTACCAACTGAGCTACAGAGGCAAATATGGCGACCCGGAACGGGATCGAACCGTCGACCTCTAGCGTGACAGGCTAGCGTTCTAACCAGCTGAACTACCGGGCCATAAATGCAAGAAAAATGGTGGGAACAACAGGGCTCGAACCTGTGACCCCCTGCTTGTAAGGCAGGTGCTCTAACCAGCTGAGCTATGCTCCCCAATCGAGCCGCTTTTGTTCGCGACGGTGATTATAATACTATATCCCGTCGCAAATGTCAAGGGATTTTCCGATTTTTTTCAAAATTATTTTTCGTCCCCGTTTTCGGCAGTTTTCGCCTTGATGGCGGCGAGCAATTCCGCCTCGGAAAAGGTATAGGTCGTACCGCAAAAATCGCAGGTAACCTCAACAACCCCTTTGTCGTTCGGCAAATCCGCACGGTCTTCTTCGGGAAGCGTCGCAAGCGCCGCCACCACGCGCTCTTTCGAGCAGGTGCAGCGATATTCCGGCTCATAGGTGTCTACGATATCGTACTCAAACCCGGCCAAAACGCGGTCAATCATCGACGTTACGTCGCCGTCCGTCATCATCTCGGTGACTTGCGGCAGACTTTGGATGTTTTTCTCAATTTTGTCCACCACGTCGTCCGGGCAAAACGGCAACAACTGCAAGAGAAAGCCGCCAGCCACTTTCACGGTTAAATCGGGGTTGACAAGCACACCGAGGGCGCACGCCGTCGGCACTTGTTCGGACACGGCGTAGTACGACGTCACGTCCTCTGCCACCTCGCCGGAAACCAGCGGCACACAGCCGACGTACGGCTCGCCACCAAAACTCGACCGCGCAACCGACAGTTGCCCATCCACACCGAGCGCGCCGCTGACATCCAGTTTTCCGTTGGATTTCAGCGGAATTTCCACCACAGGATTGTCAATCACACCGCGCACGTTGCCGCGCCCATCCGCCACAGCAGTTACACGACCGGCAGGGCCACCGCCGTCGATGCGCAACGTCACGGTATCCTCGGTGTTTTTGAGCATCACGCCCATCATACACGCGGCAGTCAGCGTTCTGCCGAGCGCCGCCGTCGTTACGGCGGACGTTTTATGGATTTGTTCGGCTTTCGCCACGATGTCGGTGGAGTCGAGACCCATCACCATCACGGTGGCGTCCGTCGTTAAACAGCGAATACATTTTCCCATCGTTTTCACTCCGTAAATTCATTGGCCGGACGGCAATTCTTCGCCACCAGCATCCATCGCTCGCAATCGTCGGCAGGTGTGTCAAACGTCCCATCGGCGAACACGGCGCACAGTTCAAACTCCGCTTTTTCGAGAATTTGGCGTACCGTTTTAAGCGTATACGCCCTCTCGCGCACAAAATCGGTGGTGCGAACGTAGCGTCCGTCTGCTTCTTCCTCGAAAAAGTCGAGTTGCATATCCACCGTGGCGGTTTTTTCGGTGTAAAGGTTTTGCCAATTACACACAAGTCCATCCGCTTCGAGAATAAAATCGTTATTTCCGAGGATTTCGCGATGCTTAAACGGCGTATTCATATCAAAAAGCACCAATCCGCCCGGCGCAACAAACAAACGCAAACGGTCGAAAACCGACTGCAAATCCGCGGTTTTCAGTAGATGATTTAGGCTGTCTTGCAGGCAAATTGCACCATCCACCGTGTCGCGCAGGTCGAGCGCGCGCATATCCTGCTTGAGAAGCAGCACTTCCGGTGTAAAGCTTCTTACCTTGTCGTCGGCTTCGGCAAGCATTTCCTCCGAGCCGTCCACACCGGTCATATCGAAACCGCGTTTGGTAAGCGTTTTGGTCATTTCCCCCGTGCCGCACGCCAAATCGAGCACCGATTGCGGCGTTTTTCCAAAACGCGCAAACAGCGCGAGCAGGTAATCTGCTCGCGCTTCAAAATCGGTTTGCGGCATCAGCCGGTCGTAATACGCCGAAAGCGTTTGATACTCGTTCATCGCTTACAACAGTGCCTTGTGGAAGGTCTTTTTGCCTTTTTTGATGACGACGTAGCCTTTGTCGACCGCGGCTTTGGCAATCACACCGTTCACGTCGGTGATTTTCTCGTCATCGACAGTGAGACCGCCCTGCTGAATCAGGCGGCGCGCTTCGCCGCGAGACGGGGTAAGTCCCGTCGCCATCAAAAGGTCAATCGCACCGATACCGTCCTCACTCACCGCGTCGGCGGCAAGCTGGGTAGACGGCATATTCTCGGACACGCCGCCGGCAGAAAACACCGCGCGCGCCGCTTCGAGCGCTTTGTTCGCCTCGTCTTCACCGTGCACCAGCGCGGTCACTTCGTAGGCGAGTTTTTCTTTCATCGCGTTGATGTTGCAATCCGGCGCGTGCATATCACGTTCAATCTCCTCCACCGGCAGGAACGTGAGCAGTTTTAAGCAACGCTCCACGTCGGCATCGTTGATGTTGCGCCAATATTGGAAGAAATCATACGGCGAGGTTTTTTCGGCATTGAGCCACACCGCGCCTTTTTCGGTTTTACCCATCTTTTTGCCCTCGGACGTGGTGAGCAGCGTGAAGGTCATCGCCTGCACCTCGTGGCCGAGTTTGCGGCGGCAGAGTTCCACGCCGGCAATCATATTCGACCATTGGTCGTCGCCGCCCATTTCCATCGAGCAGTCATAATCCTCGTGCAGGCGCAGAAAATCGTAACCCTGCATCAGCATATAGTTGAATTCGAGGAAACTGAGGCCGCGCTCCATACGCGCCTTGAAGCATTCCGCGGCGAGCATACGGTTGACCGTGAAATGCACGCCCACGTCACGCAGAAATTCGATATAGTTAAGATTGCGCAGCCAGTCGCCGTTGTTCACCATCAGCGCTTTTCCATCGGAAAAATCGAGGAAACGGGACATCTGTTTTTTGAAGCATTCCACGTGGTAGTTGATGGTGTCCACCGTCATCATTTTGCGCATATCCGACTTGCCGCTCGGATCGCCGACCATCGCGGTGCCGCCGCCGAGAAGCGCAATCGGACGGTGTCCGGCGCGTTGCAGATGCGCCATGACCATCAGTTGCACAAAGTGGCCGACGTGCAGGCTGTCCGCCGTCGGGTCAAAGCCGATATAAAACGTCACGGGTTTGTCGCCGCCCAGCAATTCGCGGATTTTCTCCTCGTTGGTGGTCTGGGCAATCATGCCGCGCGCTTTCAGTTCATCAAATACGTTTTTCATAGCGTTTGCCTCCAAACATTCATCCTTGACAGTAAACCACATTTTGCGTTTTTTGTCAAGCATTTTCCCCTTTCCTCTTGCTTTTTTAGGAAAAATCGCGTATAGTAAAAGAGTTCCGATTATTTCACTGTATGAGGTGTCGTTTTATGCTTAACAAAGCCCACAATTTTAAGAAATCCGCCGTCGCGGTGTTGCTTGCGGCGCTCCTCTTGTGTTCCCTGCTCTCCTGCGCCTTTGGCGCCACCGCCCAAACGTATGACGGGCGCGAGCGACTCGGCTGTTGGTGGTGGTATATGGATGATGCCGTCGATGAGACGACGCGTGAGGACTATCTCGGCCTGCTTGAACAAACCGGCGTAACCGAGGTGTATCTCGAATCCTACACCTATCTGTGGGACACCGCTAAGCATGACGACATCCACACCTTTGTGCGAGCGGCAATGAAACACGGCATGCGCGTCGCCGTGTTGATGGACGATCCGGTGCTCGCCACCAACGAACTGATGTCCGAAAAATACCTTGAAAAAATTCGTGACGGCTACAAAGCCTATACGAACCGCTTCCCCTCTGACAAACTGTACGGTATTCACTTTGACGTAGAGCCGGGCGGTTACAACACCAAAACGCTTCAGACTTACTGCGACAACTTGGTTGCCAACGCCAAAACGTATCTCGTTGACGAAGGGATTTACACGGAATTTGACGTAAACCCTGCGTGGAGCGGTTGCGGCAACGTGGAATATAACGGCGAAAAAGGATTTTATAACGGCGTGTGCAGCATCATCGCCAACGGCAAAGGCTCGCTGTCACTGATGTCCTATCGCAGTACCGCCGAGAACGTGCTGTATCGCGCGAACGCGGCCGGCGCGGTAGATGCCGCCATCTCCCACAACGTCGATTTCACCTACGGTATTGAGACCGGCGACTCCGGCGAGGGCGAGTCGGTGGATATTCATAACAAGGACAAGACCTATCTCTGCGCGATGATGGACGAAATTCGCGCCGATATCGACAGTCACCACTACATCGTGGACGCCGGCATCGCCATCCACCACACCCGTGCGCTCAAAAAATTAGCCGGCACGCTCCCCACCACCGTTTCCTACAAAGATACCGGCGTGACCGTCACCCGTCCGTCTTACACCTCTGCCGCCACAACCACCAACCCTGCCAACCGCGGCGACCTTAAAAAAGTGTCGCTGTATAACGCGGACGTTGTGAAAATGGTCACCATTTCCGACTATATCGGCACGGTCGATGACGACACCATCAACAGTATCCTCCGCGACGATATTGCGAAAAACGGCGTCATTGAGGGCGACGAATACTACGAAATCAAAACCAACGGCTACGTCTCCGGCAAAAGCGGCTATGCGGTCGCCGGTTTCTTCACCGACGGTTTCGAATTTTGGGGCAGTGACACCAAAGAGGGTTGCTCCATTATGGAGGAAGAGCTCTGCGAAACGACCCAAAAATGCGTTGGCACCGCCACCGATAAAAAAGGCAATCTCTTGGCACCGCAAATGAACGCAAAAACCACCAAGCTCGCCTTTTTCAGCGATGCCTCCGGCTACAAAGACCACGTGTTTCTTAAGCATTTGGAAATCAACGTCTACCGTCGCGGCGACGTTGTAACGCCCACTGCGGCCATCACAAAAACCACCACCGCGCCGACCGACGTTGCCCCCACTGAACCGCAAAATGAGGAAAAACAGGGCTTGGCCGAAAAGATGATTGCGTGGTTTGAAAAGACCTTTTCCTGGCTGAGCAGCGAACTACTCGTCTTCCTCATCTCGATGGTTCCCATTCTCGAATGCCGCGGCGGTTTGCTCGCGGCAGCCGGTCTCGGCGTGGATATTATGAAAGCCGTGCCGCTTTGTATCGTCGGCAACCTGCTCCCCGTGCCGTTCATTCTGTGGTTTATCACCCCGATTTTCAACTGGATGAAGAAAACGCGGCTGTTCCGTCCGCTCGTTGAAAAAATCGAGAAAAAAGCCGAGGGCAAAACCGACAAGCTCGAAAACGGCGCGTTTTGGGCGCTTGTTCTGTTCGTTGGCATTCCGCTTCCCGGCACCGGCGCATGGACCGGTTCTCTCATCGCGTCTATGCTCAATATGAAATTCAAAAAAGCGTTCCCTGCCGTCATCATCGGCGTGCTTCTCGCCACCGTCATTATGTCCGCCCTCTCCTATGGTCTGTTCGGCGCGATTGCGGCACTTTTTTAAGGAAAAACACTTGTATTTTTAAGTGAAAAATGGTAAAATAACCTTTAATGACGAAAATCTCCAAAAGGAGGTCTGCCCTATGAGCAAACCCAAGTTTTATATCACCACGGCTATCGCTTATGCGTCCCGTAAACCCCACATCGGCAACGCCTATGATATCGTGCTTGCCGACTGGATTGCGCGGTATAAACGCCTGCGCGGCTATGACGTGCGCTTTTTGACCGGTTCGGACGAACACGGCCAGAAGATTCAGCGCGAAGCGGAAGCCGCCGGCATTACGCCGCAAAAATACGTGGACGGTGTCGCTTCCCAAATCAAAGCCGTTTGGGACAGCCTGAACGTCACCTACGACCGCTTTATCCGCACCACCGATGAAGATCACGAAAAAGCGGTTCAGGGCATCTTTAAGAAACTGTACGACCAGGGCGACATTTACAAGAGCGAGTACGAGGGCAAATACTGCGTCGAGTGCGAGGCGTTCTTTACGAACTCCCAGCTTGTGGACGGCAAATGCCCCGACTGCGGCCGCGACGTCCACGACGCGAAAGAGGAAGCCTACTTCCTGAAACTGTCGAAATACCAAGACAAATTGATGGAGTATTACGACCAAAATCCCGACTTCTTCCAACCGGCAAGCCGTAAAGCGGAAATGGTCAACAACTTCTTAAAACCCGGACTGCAAGACCTCTGCGTTTCCCGTTCCACCTTTACGTGGGGCGTTCCGGTGCCGTTTGACGAAAAGCACGTCACCTACGTGTGGCTGGACGCGCTGTCCAACTACATCACCGGTTGCGGCTATAACCCGGACGGCAGCGATCCGCTGTTCGACAAATACTGGCCTGCGGATTTGCACGTTATCGGCAAAGACATCGTGCGTTTCCACACCATCTATTGGCCCATTGAACTGATGGCGCTCGGACTGCCGCTTCCGAAACAGGTGCTCGGTCACCCGTGGCTGCTCTTCGGCGAGGAAAAAATGAGCAAATCTCGCGGCAACGTGTTGTATGCGGACGATATGGTCAAACGCTTCGGCACGGATGCGGTGCGCTACTATATGCTCGCCGAAATCCCCTTTGCGCAAGACGGCTCTATCACCTACGACAGCTTTATCGAGCGCTATAACAACGACCTTGCGAACACGCTCGGTAACCTCGTCAACCGCACCATTGCGATGGCGAACAAATATTTCGACGGCAAAGTAACGAAACCTGCCGCCGTGACCGACGCAACCGACAAAGACCTCGCCGCCTGCGCCGCCGCCACGGTCGAAAAATGCACCGCGTGCATGGAGAGTTATCACAACGCGGATGCGGCGGCAACCGTGATGGAATTCGCCCGTCGCCTCAACAAGTATATCGACGAAACCGCTCCGTGGGTGCTCGCCAAATCCGAGGAGACCAAAGCGCGCCTCAACGACGTGCTGTATAACCTGCTCGACGGCATTCGCCTGCTCGCGATTTTGCTCAAACCGTTTACGCCGGATACCTCCGCTTCTATCTTTGCCCAGTTGCAGGCGGACGAAGCGGCGCTCGGCGATTGGGACAAACTGACCTTTGCGCTGGCGGACGGCTACGCTGTCGGCGAGGGCAAACCGCTGTTTGCGCGCCTCGACGAGAAGAAAATTCTCGAAGAAGTTGCCGCCGAACGCGCCGCCAAAGCTGCGGCCGCGGCGAAACCGGAGGGCGTTGCGTTCCTGCCGGAAATTTCGATTGACGAGTTCGCCAAAATCGACCTGCGCGTAGCGAAAATTACCGCGTGCGAGCCGGTGAAAAAGGCGAAAAAGCTCTTGAAACTGACGTTGGATGACGGCTCCGGAAAAGACCGCACCGTCGCGTCCGGCATTGCGCCGTGGTACAAACCGGAAGACCTTATCGGCCACAACATCGTGCTGGTTGCCAACCTCAAACCTGCCACCCTCTGCGGCGTCGAAAGCGCCGGTATGATTTTGGCGGCAGACGCCGGCGAAAACGACGTGCAGGTGCTGTTCGTGGACAACGTGAAGCCCGGCTCGAAGGTGCGCTAAAATGCCCATTTTCGACACGCACGCTCACTATGACGACCACGCCTTTGACGAGGACAGAAACGCGCTTTTGGCGGCTTTTCCGGCAAACGGCGTGTGCGGCGTGATAAACGCCGCGGTGGATATCCCCTCTTGTGAATCCTCCCTCTCCCTCGCCCACGCGTTCCCGTTTGTCTATGCCGCTGTCGGCGTGCATCCCGGTGAACTCGAAGGGCTCACCGACGCGGATTTGGAACCGATGATGGAGCAAGTCGCTCGGCTGTATGCGGACGAAAAAGCGGTCGCCATCGGCGAAATCGGACTCGACTACCACTATGACACCACGCCACGCGAAATGCAACGAAAATGGTTCGCGCGGCAAGTGGAGCTCGCGGTGGCGCTCGATGCGCCGGTCATCGTCCACGACCGCGAGGCGCACGAGGATACGCTCAACATCCTAAAACACTACAAGCCAAAAGGCGTGGTGCATTGCTTCTCCGGAAGCGTGGAAACGATGAAAGAAATCGTCTCGCTCGGGATGTATATCGGGCTCGGCGGCGCAACGACGTTCAAAAACGCCGTCAAACCCCTTGAGGTCGCGAAAGCCGTCCCTGCCGACCGCCTGCTCCTCGAAACGGACGCGCCGTATATGGCGCCCGTTCCCCTGCGCGGCAAGCGGTGCGATTCGACCATGATTGCCTACTCGGCGGCGGTCATCGCCGGCGTGCGCGGCATCACGGTGGACGAGCTACTCTCGCAAACCGAGCAAAACGCGAAAGCCGCGTTCCCGAAAATCAAATAAGACGTAAGAAAAAGCGCTGTATCTGATGATACAGCGCTTTTTTCATTTGCGTTTAAGTTAGAGTGGTTTGTTGTGCCGCAGCCTCGTTGGTCTCCAACGCATATCCGACGTTGACGGCTGTCTCGGCGTTTGTCTTGGGAGCATTGTTGAGCTCTTTCAGAAGTCCATCCAGCGCGTTTTCAAAAGCGTCCCGGTCGGGGTATTTTTGGGCAAGGTCTTTTAGCTCATTCTCTTTGTCCAAGAGCCCATTCAAATAATCTTTTTGAGCAAACGTGCCGGCATCCGCTTTTACGTCGATTGCCAGCGCTTGATCAAAGGTGAGGATTTTTTTATCTCTTGTCAACTCGATGCATTTATCATGGATCTTGTCGTATACGGTCTCGCTCAAATTCGTCGCTTTGGTTTTCGCTTGCGACTTCGGCGCTTCGGTTTTTGCTTGCGACTTCGGCTCTTCCGTCTTCGCTTGCGACTTCGTCGCTTCCGTCTTCACTTGCGACTTCGTCGCTTCGGTTTTCGCTTGCGACTTCGTCGCTTCGGTTTTCGCTTGCGACTTCGTCGCTTCCGTCTTCGCTTGCGACTTCGGCGCTTCGGTCTTCACTTGCGACTTCGGCGCTTCCGTCTTCGCGTTCTCTTTGACTTCGTTTTTCGCTTTGACCTCCGGCTCGTCCTCTTTCGTTTTCGACATCGGATCTAATTTTTTATATTTGACAACGTCCAAAAATCCGATCACGCGGTTGGCAATATCCAAACGCTGTTTGCCCGCCGCGGTAAAGGGGCTGAAAATCACGCCTTTGCGAGCGTTAAAATACTGCTCGGCCGCCGTGTGCAGCTCTTCCAGGGAAATACCGGCGTTATCGATCACGCCCCTGATCGCGTTATCCAAATTGGTATACAGCCGCGTATCGTTTCCGCTTTTCGGAATACGCTCCATCTCGTCCCGCAAAACGGTAAGCGTCTCTCGAAGCGTTTTCATCGGGTCAACGTCTTTCACGTTCTCGAAGCCGAGAGAATTCGCTTTGGCAACGGAGATAAAGCGGCTCGCCATCACGCCCATAGCGCCGCACGCCGTCAGCGCTTCCAAACGCGCTTGGTAAAGCGGAGAGCCCACGTCGCCACTGCTGATTTCTTCTTTATAATGCTCACGCGCCAACGCATAGTCCTCATAAATGCTATGCACAGCCTCATCGATTGGCTTTAAGTAGTCGCGGTGGGCGAAGTTGTAAAGCAGATTGGCTTTGGTGGCCATCCCATTCAAAAAGGCAAGATCCTCGTCGGAGCTCAAAATGGGTTGGTTCTTCTTATCGGCAGCGGATCTCGCGTTTAAGACCCGGTTGATGAGCGCGGGATCAAAGAATTGCTCATACACGACTTCCATCGGTTTTTTCCATTTTTCTCGCCAGGCGAAGTCGGCAGTCGATTCTTGTTCGGCTTGTTTCTTTTGCTCGTTCTGTTTCGCTTCCTTATGTTTTTTCTCGATTGAACCCACCAAATCCGGCAGCTTTTTCGAAGCTGCAGCGATCTCAACGATTCTGTCGGCAGCCGCTTCGCCGCATTTTTTCTTTACGGCATCATACATACGCTGAACAAGCGACGTCTTGTTTGACGGATCGTTTTTGAGGATCAGGCTCACCGTATCCAAATACCTGGCGGTCAGGTTTTGGGCTTTTTCGGGGTTTTTCGACTTGTCATAAACGTTTACAGCCATGGTGAACGAGTCGATTTCATTATTCAAAAACTCTTGCGGAACCGACGAAAGATGTTTGCAAAATTCCATTCCCAATTTGCCCACAGCAGCTTGAAACGCTTTGTCACAACGATCCTTGTCATAATAGACTCCTTTATCGTTCTGGGCAGAAGAGAGCACCGCTTCGTATTTGACGGCAAACGGTTCTAGATCGGTGGGGACGTTGGGATCGTAGCTCTCGAGCATTTTCTCGAACGATTCCATTTGGAGATTGAAGCCCATCTTACCAAGCCTTTGGCCGAAGCCTAACCTTGTCCCATTAAAAACGGTATACCCAAATTTATTCTCGGCAGCATGGTAAAGCTTCTCAATCTCCGATGCCAGGCTCTTCCAATTTTTAGTTCTTCGTACCGCATGAAGCGCGTCGTTGATCGACTCAGCCGCTTTTTTCGGGTCATCGGAGTTCACCGCGTTTTGGGAATTCGCGATCTTGCTTTTCACAAGACCTTCCGGCGTTCCCGTTAGCACTCTATTCCAGAAAGGCATTCCGAGCTTTTCACAGGCGGCATAATACGCTTTCATCTGGCGATCCTCATTCAGGTGCTCGCCGGTCTGCGTAAAAGTGGCCTTGTCCAGCTGATACAGCTCGTCGTAGGCCTTAACCATATTCTCAATTTCCTCGGAAACCTCTCTGGTATAGGTGATATTGCCGATTTTTATCTGTTTCGTGGTGACGTTTTCAATGTCATCCTTTGTAAGCGACGCGAGCTTTTTTTCAAAAGCATCGATTTTTTTCGTAAAGTCCCGTTTCTGTTGGTTTGTAATCGGTGGCATAATGGTCTCTCCTTTTTACAAGCGAGTTTTTGGGGTTTCTAACCTAAATACCCCGGCATTTTCAAAATAGTTACGTTCTTTTCGGAAAAAACACCTGCCAAAGCAAATTCGGCAGGTGCTTTACTCTTTTCATTTAGGTCATAAAGCCCGTTACCGTTCTTCGCGGAAATACGAAAGACCGAGGCTTGCCGGCGGCTGATACTCGCGTTTTTTACGCAAGCTCGTCACCACAAGCACGACAATCGTCACGAGGTACGGCAGCATTTTGATGATTTCTTTCGCAGCACTCGACAGTCCGGGGATGTACACACAGATGATATACAAACCGCCGAAAATAAAGCTGCTGAGAATCGCCGAACGCGGACGCCACAGGGCGAAAATCACGATGGCGATAGCGAGCCATCCGCGGTCGCCGAAGCCGTTGTTCGTCCACGCGCCGCAGGTGTAGTCCATCACGAAATACAGTCCGCCGAGGCCGGCAATCATACCGCCGATGACGGTGGAAAGATATTTGTGGCGGATAACGTTGATACCTGCCGCATCCGCCGTCGCCGGGTTTTCACCCACCGCGCGCAGGTTAAGACCGGCACGGGTGTGGTTTAAATACCACGACGCGACCAAAGCAATGATAATCGCCAAATACGCGAGGAAGCCGAACGACAAGAAGGTCTTACCGAACAGTCCCAAACTATCGGCGAACGGCAGTTTCGTTTTGTAATAACCGCCGGTGGTGATAACGGCGATGGAGCCGCTTTCGTCGAAGAACGAGAGAAGCGAGCCGCCGAAGAAGTTACCGATACCGATACCGAACGTAGTCAGCGCCAAGCCGGTCACGTTCTGGTTGGCGCGGAGCGTGATGGTCAAAAAGCTGTAAATCAGCGACATCAGCGCCGAGCCGAGAAGCGAGGACAAGAACGGAATCACGATGCACCAAAACGCCGCCGGCGTTTCGACGGAGTGTTCATATAAATACGCACCGATGATACCGGAAATACCGCCCACGTACATAATACCGGGGATACCGAGGTTCAAGTTACCGCTTTTTTCGGTGATAATCTCACCGGTGGAACCGTATAAGAGCGGGATACCTTGAATGATGGCCGCGTTCACAAAGGTCGCGGCAGTGTTCAAAAAGTTCATTCTTCTCCCTCCTTATGCTTTTTGCGGAAATGAATCTTGTAGCGAATAAAGAACTCGCAACCGATAATGAAGAACAAAATCACACCGGTGAGAATATCCGCCACACTTTCGTTCAAGCGGAACGCGGTCGCAATCTCACTGGAACCGCGTTGCAAGAACACGATAAGGAACGAGGTAAGCACCATCACGATGGGATTGAATTTTGCAAGCCACGACACCATAATGGCGGTAAAGCCCATGCCGCCCTCAAGCGTTTCGGTAACGGTGTGGTGCGTACCGGAAACGAGCAGGAAACCGGCAAGACCGCACATCGCACCGGAGAACGCGAGCGTCCGCAAAATGATGTTTTTCACGTTGATGCCGATATAGCGAGCGGTGTTTTCACTGCCGCCCACCACAGCGATTTCGTAGCCGTGTTTCGTGTACTTGAGGTACACGTACATAATCACGGTGATCAACGCCACCGTCACCACGTTGATGAAGTATTTTTGGCCGAACACCGACGGCAACCAACCGCAGTTGGTGTCGGAGTTAAGAAGACCAAGCACGCCGGAGCCGCTCGTCACCCAAGAGGCGATAGCGAAGGACACAAGCTGAATCGCGATGTAGTTCATCATCAGGGTGAACAACGATTCATTGGTGTTCCAGTGGGCTTTGAAGAACGCAGGAATGAGCGCCCAAATCATACCGGCGACAATCGCCGCAAACAGCATCACGACGATGAGCAGCCACGACGGAAGCGTGCTTTTGAAATAGAACATACACGCGGCGCAGGCAAGCGCACCGACAAGGACCTGACCTTGTGCACCGAGGTTCCAGAATTTCATCTTAAACGCCGGCGTCACGGCAAGCGAGATGCAAAGGAGCATCGCGATACCTTGGAGCAGTGACCACACCTTACGGGTAGTGGAGAAGCTGCCTTCAATCATCTTCTTGTAGACTTCAATGGGGTTGTAGCCGGTCAGAAGCACAATAATGAGCGCGCACACAATCAGCGCCAGCACAACAGCGGCACCGCGAATCAGCCACGCTTGCCACCAGACCATATCGTTGCGCTTTTTGGTGATGTGAATGAGCGGCTCTTTCACAGCTTTTTGCTTTTGCTTACTCATCGGCGTCACCCCCTTCTTGCAAACTGTCGGATTTGGTCATAAGCAGACCGATTTTGTTTTTATCCGTGTCGCGAGCCTCGACGATACCGGCCACTTTACCGGAACCGATAACGAGGATGCGGTCGCACAACTCGATGAGCACGTCCAAGTCCTCGCCGACGAAGATGACCGCCACGCCTTTTTTCTTTTGCTCGTTGAGCATATTGTAAATCATATACGAGGAGTTGATGTCGAGGCCGCGCACCGGGTACGCCACCATCAACACTGTCGGCGCCGCGGCAATTTCACGGCCGACCAACACCTTTTGGACGTTACCGCCGGACAGTTGACGTACCGGCGTCGTCGCACTGGGTGTGACAACTTCCAAGTCGCGAATGATGGAATCTGCGAGATTTTTGGGGTCTTTGCGTTCCACGAACGCGGTCGGACCCTTGCGATAACTGCGGAGCATCATATTGTCGATAATGTCCATATCGGACACAAGACCCATACCGAGACGATCCTCCGGCACAAACGACAACCGCACACCCAGTTGGCGAATCTGCATCGGCGTTTTGTCGCGCAGGTTCTCCTCTTCTCCGGTTTGCGGATTGTTATAGAGCACTTTGCCGCGCTGCACTTTCTGCAGACCGGCAATACACTCGAGAAGTTCACGTTGACCGCTGCCGGCGATACCGGCGATACCGAGAATCTCGCCGGAACGGGCGGTAAAGCACACGTCGTCCAGCACTTTGATTCCCTCGCGGTTGATGACGTCGATACTGCCGACCACCAAACGGTCCACCGGATCGACGGGATCGGTACGCTCGATGTCGAGGTTGACTTTTTTGCCAACCATCATTTCGGTCAATTCCGATTCACTCGTTTCGGAGGTCTTGACCGTACCGATAAACTGGCCTTTACGCAACACCGATACGCGGTCGGACAACGACAACACCTCGTGCAGTTTGTGGGTGATGATGATAATGGCTTTTCCGTCGTCACGCATACGGCGCAGAATCGCAAACAGTTTTTGGGTCTCCTGCGGAGTCAACACCGCAGTCGGTTCGTCCAAAATGAGAATGTTTGCGCCGCGATACAGCACTTTGATGATTTCCACCGTCTGTTTTTCCGAGACGGACATCTCGTAAATCTTTTTGTTGGGATCAATCTCAAAGCCATAGCGTTCGCTGATCTCCGCCACACGGGCGCAGACCTTTTTCATATCGAACTTGCCCTCTTCTTTGAGACCGAGCACGATATTTTCCGCCGCGGAAAACAAATCCACCAGTTTGAAGTGTTGGTGAATCATACCGATGTTATAGCGGAATGCGTCTTTCGGCGAACGGATAACCACTTCCTCGCCATCGATGAAAATTTGACCTTCATCCGGGAAATAAATGCCGGAAATCATATTCATCAGCGTGGTTTTGCCGCTGCCGTTTTCGCCGAGCAGAGACAAAATCTCGCCTTTGTTGACCGTCAAGTTTACACCGTTGTTGGCTTGGATGGAGCCGAAGCGTTTGCTGATATTTTTCAGTTCAATTGCTGCGTTAGCCATCGTATACCTCCGTAATGGTAATAGAAATCAGGGGGTGAAAAAAAGAGCATAAGGCAGGGCGATTGCTCGCCCTGCCTTGTATGCGGTTTTCTGAAAATTACATCAGAGTGATGCCGTCGATGATGACGTTGAAGTACGGAGCGGAACGCACCGAAGACTCAGCGAATTCGCCGTCTTTGATAACGTCGGTATCCGGGGTGAACGCCTCGTCGGCAACGGCGTCCGCCATGTAGGAGGTCAGGTGACCGTCGGCGTCCGTCTTGTAGTTGTCGGCAGAAACGAAGTTGGCTTCGTTCGTTTTGATGGTGTCCGGATCTTTCACGGTGAAGGTCGCGGTGTCGAACACTTTGAGCTCGCCGGAGAGGATCTTCGCTTTGACTTCTTCAATCTTCTCGGCAGTGCCGGCGGCAGCGACTTTCTCGTTGATCTCAGTCAGCTCAACGGAACCGGTGTCGATGGTGCCGCACCAGTCGGTGTCAAAGGTCTTGCCGGCGGCGATAGCTTTGATGGCCATCTCATAGTACGGAGCCCAGTTGATTTTGGAAGCGATAATCGCGGTGTTCGGAGCGATGGAAGCGGTGCTGATGTTGTAGGAAACATCCGGGACACCGTTCTCTTCGCAGGCTTTCGGAGCACCCTCGGAGTCAGCGTGCTGAGAAATCAGGACGCAGCCGGCTTTGATAAGCGCCAGAGCGCCTTCACGCTCGAGGGCGATGTCGAACCAGGAGTTGGTGTAGGTGACTTTCATGGTCGCGGTCGGGCAGATGTAACGAGCGCCCAGGAAGAAAGAGGTGTAACCGGAGATAACCTCGGCATACGGCCACGCACCGACGTAACCGATCACAGCTTCTTCAGCCTTGATTTTGCCGGCTTCGATCATCTCGTTGAGTTTCATACCGGCAGCAACACCGGCGAGGAAACGACCCTCATAGATGGAGGCGAACGCATTGTGATAGTTCGGCAGGTTCACGACCTGGGAGTTGGTACCGGTCGCATGAGCGAACTGAACATCCGGGAACTCTTTAGCCGCTTGGATGATGTAGCTCTCATGACCGAAGGAGTCGGCGAAGATGAAGTTGCAGCCGGCATCCGCGAGTTCGGCAGCGACGTCATAGCACTCGGCGCCTTCCGGAACGTTGGTTTTGATGAGGACTTGATCATCGGCGAGGCCCAGGTTTTTCTGAGCGTCTTTCATCGCGGCGATGAAGTTGTTGTCATAGGTGGAGTTTTCGTCGTGCAGGCAGATAAGACCGATTTTCATACCGGACAGGTCCGCGGTATCGGCTTTGCTGGTGTCGGCGGCTTTGCTGGTCTCGTCTTTTGCGTTGTCGCAGCCCGCAAAAGCGAGGCACATAAGCGCGATAGTGGCGACGAGAACAATGCTGATGAGTTTTTTCATTAGTGTTCCCTCCTGAAAATAATTGTAAAAATGTATGTAAATAAAATTTACATCAAATTTATTGAGCGCGGAAAGTGAGCCCCGTATCGCTCATACTCTCCACCACGGCGAGCGATTCCACGCGAATGCCGCGAGCGCGAAGCGCATCGCCGCCGCCTTGGAAGCCTTTCTCCACCGCGCTGATAACGCCGGCGACTTTCGCACCGGCTTGTCCGACCAAGTCGATAAGCCCCTCAACGGCGGTGCCGGTAGCGAGGAAATCGTCCACAATCAGGACATTGTCGGTTTCGGAAAGATAATCTTTCGGGACAATCACGTCGTTGTCCTTACCGTGAGTATAGGAATGAATCACGGTCGTATACACGTCACCGGAGACGTTAATGGTTTTGCTCTTTTTGGCGAACACCGCCGGCACGTGAAGCGCCGCGCCCACCATCACGGCAAGCGCAATACCGGAAGCCTCGATGGTCAAGACTTTCGTTACGCCGGCATCTTTGAACAGCCGCGCGCCCTCTTGCCCCATAGCGGTGAGCAGGTCGGTGTCAATTTGCTGATTGAGGAATGAGCCGACTTTCAGCACTTCACCGGGAAGGACTTTGCCCTCTTGTAAGATTTTTTCTTCTAACGCTTTCACGGCAAGCCCTCCAAAATAAAAAAACAGACCGAAAAATCAGTCTGTTTGCCAACATAGCGCAAGAAACCCAAGGGACCAATAGTCGTGAATTGCGGCTTCACGGTAGAAACGTTCGGGCCCTCGGAACGCTGTTCCGAAATCCGAACCTATATTGGCAAATCATTCAGTTTTGACACGATTATCTTACCACAGTTCGACCGATTTTGTCAACAGTTTCGGAATAATGTGTGGAACTTTGTCGAACTTGCTAAAATCGCGAAAAATACAGAAAAAGTTTTGGTCGTTTTGACGAAAAAAGTGATGAATCTCCCCAAAATATTGTGCGGAGCAGTCAAACTGCTCCGCACAATTCCACAATATTTAGTTTTTTTGCGATTTTGTGATACAATCCGCCACATAAATGCCCATCGCACCCGATTGGGACAATCCGCGGCAGATTCCGCTGCCGTCGCCGATGATATACACGCCGTCCACCAGTTCAAAGTGGTCGTTTTGGAACACGGGACGAATGGAGTAGTACTTGCTCTCGCATCCGTAGAGGAGCGTGTCGTCGTTCGCCGTGCCCGGCGCGACCTTATCGAGCGCATAAATCGTCTCGATGATGTTCGTGAGGATGCGGTGCGGAAGCACAAGCGAGATGTCCCCTGCGGTGGCTTTGAGCGTGGGCGTAACGGTGTTTTGTTTTAAGCGATGCTCGTTGGTGCGGCGACCGCGCACCAAATCGCCAAAGCGCTGAACGAGCACGTTGCCTTTACCAATCATATTGGCAAGACGCGAGATGTTCTCGGCGTATTCCGTCGGTTGATTGAACGGCTCGGTAAAGCGGATACTCGACAAAATGGCGAAGTTGCAGTTTTCCGTTTTCTTGTCCGCTTCGGCAAACGAGTGACCGTTGGCGGTAATAATCCCGTGGTTATTCTCCGCGGACACCAGGCCGCCTTGGTTAAAGCAGAACATCCGGCAACGATCCTCAAATGTTTTAGTCTTATAAAGAATTTTCGGCTCGTAGATTTTATCCGAAAAATGCTTCCAGATGAGGTCTTTCATCTCCACACGCACACCGATGTCGATATGGTTGGATTTCATCGGCACGTCGAAACTGCGGCAAAAATCCGCCACAAAGTTCGCGCCGCCGCGGCCGGTGGCAATAATCACGTAAGAAGCGGTCAGCTCTTCCCCGTTTGTGTAGATTAAGCGGTAGCCGTCCCCCTCTTTTTCGATGGTCGCGCAGTCGTAAAACGTAAATAAATCCGTTCCTGACGCAGCGATACCGTCGATGAGGTTTTGCATCGTCTTGAAGTTATTATCCGTACCGAGGTGCTTGACGTTCATATCGAGCAGACGAAGGTTATTCTGGATGCACAGCAATTTGAGTTCGTCGTTCGAATGATACACACGCGGCACACCGGAGGTGCAATATTCGTTTAAGACCTCGTCCACCTCGCGAATATAGGCGTTCGCCACGTCGTCGCCGAGTTCTTCACCCAGCGTGCCGCCGTAGGCGGTGCCGAGGTTAAACTTACCGTCGGAAAACGCGCCGGCGCCGGCAAATCCGCTTGTAATACTGCACGTGGTGCAGTGGGCGCAGGTTTTGTTGCCGCCGGCCGGACACACGCGCTTTTCAATCGAATTGCCGCGCTCGGTGATAGCGATTTTTAATTCCGGACGGTTGCGGCGCAGGCGGTAAGCCGCCATCAGTCCGCCGATACCGCCGCCGATGATTACCACGTCATAGGACTTGGACATTGTTTTACACGTTCTTTCTTCATAAAAAATCCGCAAAAAAGAGCCGTTGCAAAGTTGCAACGACTCTTGTCCCCTTTGCTTACAGAGTATACAGCATTTCGGGCAATTTGTCAAGTGTTTCGCTTAAAACGGCAGGGAAATCACACCCAAATCGGTGAGCAAAATTTTAAGACCGAGCAGCACAAGCACCGCGCCGCCCACAATAGAAGCGGATTTTTCGAACTTTTCACCGACTTTGCTCCCCAGTTTTACACCGAGAGCGGAAAGCACAAACGTCGTTACACCGATGAGTGCGGCGGCGAGCCACACCTTGACCCCACCGGCGGACGGAAGCGAAAACGTCACACCCACAGCGAGCGCGTCGATACTGGTAGCGAGCGCCAGCGACAGCATCACCGGCACGGCGAACGAGGCATCCACGTCGTCATCGTCTTTGTCGAAGATGGCCGCGCGAATCATATTAAGCCCGATGAGCGCCAAAAGGCCGAACGCCACCCAATGGTCAACCTTGCCGACGAAATCCACACACCACGAGCCGAGGTAGTAGCCGAGAATCGGCATCAAAAACTGGAATCCGCCGAAATAGAGGCCGCAAAGCGCCAAGTGCTTCCATTCCACTTTTTTAACCGAAAGTCCTTTACATACCGACACGGAGAACGCATCCATAGAAAGCGCCACGCCGATTAAAAAGATATCTAAAAATCCCATACGGTATCCCCTCGCATAGTTTTATGAGTTTCCAAGGAATACCATACCACGTTTTTCAAAAAAAGTCAAACGAAAAAGCCCCACATCGGTGGGGCTTTTCTCTTTATGTATCGCTTGTTTTCGGAATATGAAACCATTTTCGAAGCAGTCCGGCCGTGAAGCGAGACCCTTTCACTACGACGATTTTCATGTTTCCGCCCCCTTTTCTCGCGGTCAGCGACGGGACGAGCATCCGAGCAAAATCAGCGCCGCCGCCAAGATGAACAACGTCACTTTCATCGGCAACACCGTGGCAACGAGCAGTCCTGCGCCAAACGCGGCAGCCACCACTCCTACGCTCGTTCTGCTTTTACACACATGCATCCCTCGCTTTCCGCTTTGTGTTATTATCAGCGTATGCGAGGGCGAAAAAAGGGTGAAAACTTTATGGAATCCCACGAAAAACCGTTAAATGACGGTTACAATCCCCTCTTTGCGCGGTGCCGGCGTGGGCTCTTCCCCGTCGGTGTAACCGAGTGCAATCGAGGCGATGCCGGTGAGATGTTCGGTGAAGCCCCATTTTTTAAGAAGCGCTTTTCCCTCCGGCAACTCAAACATACCGCCGCAACGGTGAATCCAGCACGAGCCAAGCCCGAGCGAACGCGCGGCGTTGAGCATATTGGTACATGCCGCGGCGCCGTCCAGTTCCGGCGTATAGGAATCGTCGGTCACCAGCACGAGGATAATCGTCGGTGCGCCGTAATACGGGCGCAAATCGCCGCCGCGCACAATACGGTTGAGTTCGTCCGCCGCCGCCACCGCTTCGGGGTCTTGCAACGCGATGATTTTCACCGGTTGACGGCCGATAGCGGTCGGTGCAAAGGTGCCG
The DNA here is from genome assembly GCA_045640165.1 of Acutalibacteraceae bacterium. Classification (GTDB taxonomy): domain Bacteria; phylum Bacillota; class Clostridia; order Oscillospirales; family Acutalibacteraceae; genus RGIG426. Next base: position 19,914 of record JAZUEK010000066.1, read on the forward strand.
GCCTCCAAAATCGCGTCCAATTTTTCTTTTTCCACCTGTTTCGGCAGGAATTTGCGCACCGCGCGACGCGTTTTTAACACTTCCAAAGTCTCGTTCGTCATCGATACCACTCCTTTATTCACACACGTCCGCCGCCGTAAACGGCAACACGCGTTTTAGGTCTTCGGTTTTCAGTTCTACCTGATATCCCACTTTTCCGGCGGAAAAATACACGGTATCAAACGTCTCCACACTCTTGTCGAAAAAGGTCGGAAACGCCTTTTTCATCCCAAGCGGCGAGCAACCGCCATGGACGTAACCGGTCAACGGAAGAAGCGCCTTTTGTGGAATCATCTCCACGTATTTTTCTCCTGCCGCACTCGCCGCTTTCTTGAGGTTAAGCGACTGTGCTACCGGCACAGCGAACACGTAGTGCTTGCCGCTTTTGCCGACGGTCACAAGCGTCTTAAACACCGCCGCCGGATTTTCGCCGAGAATCGCCGCAATCTCCTCACCCGTTTTGGTTGGGTCTTGCTCATAATGATGCTCGGTATAGGCAACGTTCGCCGCATCAAGCAGGCGCATCACGTTGGTTTTTTCGTCTTTCTTTCCCATAGGACGCCTCACGGTACGATATATTTCACAAGCGGAATTTTACGCAGTACCCACGCAATCCCCATACACACAGCATACAAGAGGAACGGCGTCAGCAGGCGATACCACAAATTCGCTCCAATCGTAAGCACGTCAATCGGCGCGCACCCGAACAGGTTTGTAAACCAATTCGCATGGAACATATCGAGGAACATCTCCATGAGATACCAATGCATAAGGTAGGTCACGAACGTGTATTTCGCCATACGCTCTATCACAAAACGCACCGGTTTCCACCGCATCACGTCACCGCTGACTTCCTTGATGAACAAGAACACGCCGGCCGCATAGAGATACGACGGCAATTTTTCATATCCCTTAAAGAGATAGGAGACACTTCCCGTATATTGAGAATCCGCAAGCGTGCCGATTCCGTGCACAAGCATAGCCGCGAGCGCCAAACCGTACACCGTCAAGCGCATCCACGTCGGCGCCTCGTACTCGCTGATAAGATAGCCTAAAACAGCGTACAACACGTAGTTGAGCCACGTTCCCTGATCGGCGAACGGCCAGGGAAAGTCCCATTTGAAAACGGACAAAATCAACGGAATCAATTTGTTGCACACAAGGCAAACAAGCACGAAATAGGTAAAAATCTTACGGCGTTTGTCCTTTTCCACCGCGGCAAACAACGGCAAAATCAAATACACGCAGATAATCGCCGGCAAGAACCAGTAAATACCGAGATATTGCGAGTTAAACGCGCCTTTAATAAAGCTGAGCACGGTGACGTTCGCAAACACCACCGTTTTCTTGTAAAACGCCTGATAGAGGAGCGCGATAAAGTTCCACACAAAAAATGCCGGCAAAATTTTGAGCGCACGTTTCGCAAAATATTGCCCCGTAGAATAGCGGTCGCGGTAGTTCACAAGCGTGGCGCCGGAAATCATAAAATACAAAGGCGCCGCAAAGTAAAACAGCGTTTCAATCCCATTGGCGAACGGCCAGCGCACATCATCAACGCTCATCCACCAAAAGCAGTTGTTGGTGTGAAGCCACATCACCGAAAGCGCCGCAACGACACTCGCAAGGGTAATAAAATCCTTGCGGTCGGAAACGGGCGTTGCCGCCTTTTCCGCCAGTGGAGACGCATTCTGTTTTCCCTCTTTCGTTTTACCCAAAACGCCCTCTCCTTTATCCTCCGAAAATGTCAAAAATCTCCGCTTCGTCCACCCAACCGAGGTCGGATTTTATGCTCGCAACCTCTTTCTTGCAGTGTGGACAAATCGGTGTCGGCTTGTCCGCAACAAAGCCGCAATACGGGCAAACGTATTCGTCCGCCCCGAACAAATGAGAGCGCCGCTCCCATTTCTGTTTTTCGTTCATCGATTACTCCTTAAAAAACGCCATCAAGCGGTCTTTGTAATCCTCCGCTTCGTCAAACACGCTGTGGCAATACTCCTCATACACAAAATAGTCCGCGCCCGTCGCTTTCGCAATCGTTTCGGAGCACACAGGCGGAAAAATCGAATCCTTTCCTGCGGCGAGCACCAGCGTCGGACAGGCGATTTTCGAAAGTTCCGCTTCGGCATCCATCCGGCACACCACCTGCGACAACGCCACAAAACGGGCGCACTCCGCGGCCGTTCCGTCCTTTTCGAGAAAGGCGAACGCGTCCGCCCATTTGGCGAGATACGCGGTCGTATACAACCGCGCCCACACCGAGCGGTTAAGCGCCGCTACGTCGCCGTTTTCGGCAAGCGCCGCCCATTCGTGCATCGCGGCTTTGCCCACCTCCGGCGTTTTCGCCGTAGTCGAACCGAGCGCTAATTTGCCGACCAAATCGGGGCGGTCAATCGCAAGCCACAAGGCGACCATTCCGCCGAGCGAGGCGCCGAACACGCAGGCGTTTTTCACCCCGAGCGCATCGAGCGCCGCGGCAACATCAGCAGCGAAATCACGCGGCGTGGCGCTGTCGCCCACCGGCTCGCGATAGTCAAACACAAACGCACGAAACTCGTGGCGAAAATCGTGATACGCTCCGGCAATGGCCGAGGCGGAATTGGCAATCGGTTTTAAGCTCATTCCCGGAAGAATAACCAGCGGCGTTGTCCCCTCGCCAAAGCGAAAATACGACAGCGTGCCGCCCGAAACCGAAAATTTTTCAATCTCTCTCATCGGCTTACCACAACCCGAACACGGCGACGAGCAAGCCTGCCACACAGGTAATTGCCGGAAGCACAGTCAGCACTTTGCCTGCGCCGTTGCCGAGCTTGCGCAACACCGCCAAAATCGCGGTAGCGAGGAACAACACGCCGGCAACAATCTTCATCATCGCGGCAGATTGGTAGTTCACGTCAAGATAGTAGGACGCGCCGAACGGGTAATTCGTCCCCTCTGTTTCAGTAAGCTCCGCGGCGAATTCTTGCCCCACCTCGTAGTCAAGCCGCTTTTTAAGCGCCGTTACGGTAAAGTTTTTGTCTTTTGCAAGGGCATCCGCATCGAAATTGTCTTTTGCCCAATTCTTTCCGGCGCGGACAATATAGACGTTTTGAACGTCGCCGGCATTTTCACCTACCAAGAAATAATGCTCTTGTCCAATAGGAAGGATGCCCATCGCGGAATGCTCCACGTCCATCGCCGACATACCGGCCGCCGGTTTCATGGTTACCAAGTTGTTTTTGCTCGTCAGTTCCAGCGCACCGGCCACAAGCAAATAGCCGACGATAAGCACCGCCACCAAAATCAACAAACCGTTTCTGAGTTTCTCTTTCATTCCTCAAGCCCTCCGTTTACGTATTGCTCCGGCACGGGAAGACCCATCGTCTTTAATTCCTGCGCATAGGCAGGATTCTTTAACCGTTCTTCCGATTCGGCGCGCAGTTTTTCCATATTTGCCGCTTTCTTTCCGGACAGCACCGCATACAGCTCATAGATACCGCCGAGCGCCAGCAGACCACCGACCACAATCAACAACACCGGCAGCACCTTTTGCATAAAGTCCGGCGTTCCCAGTTGTTTCATATCCCATAAGCGATTGCCGCGATGCATCAAAAACGCACCGAGAAACATCAGCACAAATGCCGGCCATTTAGCAACATCTTTTTTCGCAATTCCCTCGATGGCAATCTCGTGATACCGCGCGTCAAAGTATTTTTGACCGCACTTTTTGCAAGTGCGAATCGGGCTGCCGTAAAACCGTTGTGCCGGCTCATACGAAAAGAATTTGTGCCCACATTCGGGACACGCGCCGTGAGTTTGTTGCATCAAAACGCCCTCTTTCTTATCACATCGCGGCGAGCACCGCGTCAATATCCTCTTTTTCAGCAAGCCCCACCGAAAAGGCAGTCGCGCTCCCGGCGGCAACGCCGCACCGGAGCGCGTCGGCAAGCGATTTTCCGCACGTGAGCGCCGCCAAAAAGCCGGCAAGCAGGGAATCACCTGCGCCGACAGTGCTTTTCACCGTGCCGCGCGGCGCTTCGCATTCAAGCACCTCGCCGTGTTCGGTTAAGAGCAACGCACCCGTCGCCCCACGGGAAGCGAGCACGTTCTTGGCACCCATCGCCTGCGCTTTTTTGGCAAGGGAAAGCACGTCTCCCGTGCCGCACAACGCGCAGAGTTCCGCCTCGTTGGGTTTAATGAGATACGGCTTTGCCGCAAGCGCGGATTGGAGCGCGTCGCCGGCGGCATCCACCACCACGCGCACACCGTCTTTCACAGAGGCGGCAAGTCGGGCGTAACTGTCCGCAGAAAGCCCTTTGGCGAGCGAACCGGACATCACGAGCACATCGCCACTGTTAAGTTCTTTCACTTTACAGAGCAATTTCGAAAAATCTGCTTCGGAAACAGTCGGCCCAACGCCATTGAGTTCCGTTTCTTCCCCGTTGGCAGAGATTTTGGTGTTTACCCTTGTTTCTCCGGCTACGCGGATAAAATCGGATGTAATGCCATTTGCCTTTACACCTTTTTCCAGCATATCACCGGTAAATCCGGCAACAAAACCGAGCGCCACCGACGGCACACCGCATTCTTTGAGCACGCGTGACACGTTGACACCTTTGCCGCCGAACGAAAACGCCTCTGTTTCGGCACGGTTGAGGCCGCCCACTGCCAACGTCGGCAAACTCACGATATGGTCAATCGCCGGGTTTAGCGTAACGGTATAAATCACAAGAAATCCCCTCTTTATGCGTGGAATTCATAGTCTTTGTCCTCGTCGATGAGTTCGAGCATCAACGCGGCAATGTTCGGGTCGAACTGGGTACCAGCGCCCTTTTCGATTTCGGCGCGTACGTCCGCTTGCGGCCGCACACCCGAATAGGTGCGTACCGAGGTCATGGCATCGTAACTATCCGCCACCGCCACAATCCGCGCGGCAAGCGGAATATCCTCACCCTTTAAGCCGTCGGGATACCCCGTGCCGTCATAGCGTTCGTGGTGCGACCGTGCGGCAACTGCAATCGACGGAATGGACATAAGCCGCCCCAAAATTTGGTCGCCGTAAATCGTATGGTTGCGGATGGTCTGGAATTCCTCATTCGTCAGTTTCGTAGGCTTGTTGAGGATTTCGTTCGGAATGCCGATTTTGCCGATATCGTGAAGCAGCGCGGTGTAGTAGAGGTCTTTTTGCTGTTCGTTCGGGATGCCCATTTTCTTCGCGAGCATCCGCGTATAGTCGGCAACGCGCTCGGAGTGGCCGTTCGTATACGGGTCTTTCGCGTCAACCGTTCCGGCAAGCGCCCAACACATTTCGAGCACCGCGCGCTCGTAGGTTTTCACTTTTTTATCAAGCGCTTTCACCTGAGCTTCCAGCTCTTCGTTCTTCCGTGTCAACTCCTCGTTCGTCACGGCGTTTTCCCCTTTCGTTTTAATGTGCGCAAGTAGGTTTTTTGTTCGTCAGATACGCGATAACTCTCGATCGCTTTTTGAATGGACTTATTGTGGGTCCAATCGTCCAATTTTCCCTCCGTCAACAGCGGAAGTGTCGCGTCCCATTGTTTGGCGAGTGCGGTCGCCACGTACCACGCAACCATCATTTTAACATAATATTCGTCAAACCGCAAGGAAGCGGCTTTTTCGAGAAAGGACGGGTCAAAATCCTCGTCCAAAAAGTGGCTCATCGCCATTTCGATGCCGAACCGCACGGTATAGACCTTATCCGATGCCATCCAGCGGTCGATATCCGCTTTGAGTGCGGTGCGGTGTTTCTTAAACACTTTCGGCGACAGTAAATCGCAGGTCGCCCAGTTGTCCACAAACGGCAAAAACGCATCCACCGCTTTTACCGTTTCGGCGTAATCCTTGCCCTCGCACAAGAGAAACCCATGGAGGTTGTTTTCATCATAATACCTATGCGGAAGCGCCGCCAAAAACGCGCCGTTATCCCCCGTTTTATACAGTTCTTTCGCAAACTGCCGCAACGCCGGTGTGCGCACGCCGATAATCCGCGCAGGATCGACCGTCGGCATCAGTTTCGCCTGAAACGCGGCATAAGTCTCGTCTTTCATCGAAAACAGCCGCGCTTCAATCTCTTTTTCCGTCATTCTGCGCTCTCCTCTTTCACCGGCTCTTTTTTGCGAAACGCTTTCAAAAGGAAATACGTGCCGACCGCAAATGCCGCGCCGAGTACCGCGCCGAACAGCACGTCGGTCGGGAAATGCATAAACAGATACAACCGCGAAAACCCGATAACCGCCGCCACGACAAACAAGCCGATGCCCCACTTCTTAAAGTGGAGGAAAATCGACGTTGCCGCCGCGAATGCCCACGCCGTGTGGGTGGACGGGCAGGAATAACTCGTTTTGCGTGCGACAATCAGTTCCACCGTTTGGTCGAGTACGCACGGTCGCTCACGCGCGATGAGGTCTTTCAGTACATACTGTCCGCCGAGGAACACGAGCGCGTAAGAAATCAGCACCACAATGCCGCATTTGCGCGTTTTCTTAAAAAACAGCATCACCGCACCGACGACAGCCCACAGTTGGCCGTAGTCACCCACAAGCCACGTCAGCGCCAGAATAAACTTGTCCAAAAACTCACACCGGAGATTTTGGAGCGCATACAAAATATCAAAATCCATTGTTTTCGCCTCACACGTCAATCATATTGGAATATACGCTGTTTTCCGGGCCGCCGTTCGGGATGAACGTCGCGCCCACCGTCTTCTTATAAAACTCCGCCGCATCCGTCACCCAGCCGATGATCGCGTAGGCGTAGCCATATTCACGCATAGCATTCAGCGTGCGTAAAAGCAGCGCCGTGCCCACGTTATCTCCGCGTCGGGACTTGTCCACGCCAATCGGGCCGAAGAAACTTTTTGCGGACGAATCAAAGCAGGAAAACCCGATAATTTTGCCGTCTTCCACCGCAATAAAGCATTTCGGCACGTCCTGCACAATTGCCTGTTCCGCTTCGTTCACCCAGTTTTCGGAAAAATGCTCGCGGATAAAGGCAAGGATTTTCGTCTTGTCCGCCGGAAACGCGCGTTTAATTTTGACGTTCCCCGTGTCCGGCATTTTCGGCAGGGTATATAAACTCACAATCATATCGCCACCCGGCAACATAACGTTCACTCCTTTTCTTTAGCAAGCGCGGCAAGCGCATCGCCCGTCACGCGGTAAACTGTCCAATCGTTCATCGGCTGTGCCCCAAGCGACAGATAAAAGTCGATGCTCGGTTTGTTCCAGTCAAGGCACCACCATTCGAGCCGACCGCAACCGCGTTCTTTCGCAATCGCGGCAAGCTTCTTTATCAGCGCTTTGCCGAAGCCGCGGCCGCGATATTCCGGCTTTACGTACAAATCCTCAAGATAGATTCCGGCGCGGCCGAGAAAGGTGGAAAAATTATGAAAAAACAGCGCAAAACCGACTTCCACGCCGTCTTCCACGGCGAAAATCACTTCCGCTTTCTGCTTGTCGAAAATCCACTCGCAAAGCAGCGCTTCGGTCGCCACGACTTCGTTTTCCATTTTTTCATACGCGGCGAGTTCTTTAATAAACGCCAGGATTTTTCCCGTATCCTCTCGCGTTGCAAACCGAATATCCATAGGTCGCTCCTTTACTCCATCGGCGTGCCGACTTCAATTAAATTGCCGTCCAAATCATAAAACCGCACGACGGTCTGTCCCCAACTGTGGGTCATTTTGCGGTTGACAAATTCCGTTTCGGGATACAGCCGCAAAAGTTTTTCCAAGAATCCGTCCAAATCAGCTTCCTCAAAATACAGTTCGCAGGCGTTGCTTTTCGGCGTGACCTCGCGCCCCAAAAACTTGCGCCAAATCGCCTCGTCTTGCAGCGCCAATCCGTCGGTCAACAGGAGGTTACCGTCGTTGTCTTGCAACACCGAAAACCCGAACACATCGCAGTAAAACCGCTTTGCTTTTTCCACGTCTTTCACGACAAGCAGGGTGTTTTTCAGTTGCATTTTATCCCCTCCACACAAAGCGCGGACCTTCGTCGCCCACCGCACCTGTCGGCACAAAGCCGGCTTTTTGAAGCACGCGCATCGACGCCGCATTATCCGGCGCGGTCTCCGCTTCCACGCGCAAAACGCCCGGTTGCGCTGCCGCCCATGCGGCAACGGCGGTTACCGCCTCGGTCATATAGCCGCGCCCCTCAAATCCGGGATTGGTGCCGTAACCGAGCTCCACCGCACCGTTTATCGGCATACCGTGAAAGCATAGATTGCCCACCACCGTGCCCGGCGTATCGGTCAATTCGATATTCCAAAGCACATACCATTCTCGATCGTCGGGGTGCGCTGTCGCGCCCGAAAG
>JAZUEK010000067.1:0-22211 GCA_045640165.1 Acutalibacteraceae bacterium
TCGGAGAAATACCGGTTAAGCATAATGACATAACAGAAGTGGCAAGATCTCAAGATCTTGCCACTTTCCTCATATACAGATCAGATTATTGTTGATGATTTCTATCGCCGCTTCCCTCTCGGCATTCATCCGTCGCACCCACTCCATTTGGTCAGTGGCTTTCAGTTGTTCGGTAATGCTGTCGCGGTCGGCAAGTTGTTTTACAAGCAGCTGAAACATCTCGTCCGCTTGCTTGTCGATGTCGGTGAGGTAGTTGTTCAATTTGCCGGAAAGCAGCAAGCTGTCATAAATCGCCTTGTGATGTTGCCTTAAATACTGCAAGTGTTGTTGTCCCCAAACCCCGATAGGGCGTTCTTCCGTTTCATCATCACCGGCAATGAGGTAATAATCTCCGACCAACTCGTATTTCAGCCCGGTGCGTTCATCCGTGATGTACTTTTCCATTATGCGTTCTCCTTTCCTACAACTCGAAGTTTCTTTGTGGGTGCGTTGATGATTTTCAGAATAAGGTCATCGACATCCTCTAATGGTTTTTCTTCGCTTTGATATTCGTTCCGAGCTGTCACAAGACATGCAACCAGCAGTCGGTGATCAAAGTCATCTAAATAGATGCGTTTTCGTTTGGTTTTCAAGTTCATCGCCTCCTTGTGGCTTTATTGTAGTCGATGAAAAAAGGAAAAACGAATGTGTGGATAAAAAGAAATACCGAGAATAGCATTTTTGCTATTCTCGGTATTTTCATTTGCTTTTGCTCGCCACGTGTTCTTGAAAAACTTCCTTAGGAACTCGTGGCAAATCCTCTCCGCTTTTTTGCGAATGGTTTATTCTTCGGTTTCTTCGACCGGGGCTTCTTCCTCGACCGTCAGCGGAGCGCCGCATTTCGAGCAGAACGCCGCCTCTTTGTCGATGATCGCGCCGCACGCGACACAGCGGTTCATATTCTTATAGGAATAGATTTGCTCGCGAATCGCGTCCGCCGCTTCTTGCAGTTCGTCGATGTTTTGGATGCATTCCTCAATCATATCGGACACGTCTTCTTCGGATTTTTGGGCGTCATAGACGAGACGACCGAGACCCTCGAAGGTGGCGGCGATTTCTTTATCGACGTCGGAAGCCGCCATTTTCAGTTTGGTGACCTCGATGAAGTCGCCGGTTTTTTGGCCGACCGTTTCGGCACCGCGTTTCGCTTTGTTCAAAATGTCTTCAAAAGTTCCCATTTTTCATTTCTCCTTTCAGTTAATTGCTTGGGAAGCGTGTATAAAAATCGTCGATACCGGCTTTGCGCGCCAGCATCTCCGGAAATCCGGACACGTATTCGTAGGGGAATTTGTAGTTGAAAATACGCTCGATGTATTCCCCGTTCGGTTGCTTGAGTTTGGATACGGCGCCGGCGCCGCACCCGAGAATTGTGTGGGTTTCATCCATAATATAGACGTTGTAGAGCCCCTCGCACCCGGGTTTTGCCCAGCCGACGTTTTCTTGGTTGCCCATTGTGCGGCCTTGGCGGTAGAGGTAGTAGGGAATGTAGCCGGCGGCGGTCAGTTTTTCGACCGACAGCGCGGACATCGCTTTGGCTTCGGCGGTTTTTTGGGCGATTTCAAAGCGACGGGAGGCGACCAAATTCGAACCGTGTTTCATCGAGAGGGTGTGCACGGTCACGTTTTCGGGAGCGAGTGCCAAAATGCCGTCGAGCGTTTTCGCAAAGCCGTCCACCGTGTCGGTGGGAAGGCCGGTGATTAAATCGGTGTTGACCACCGCAAAGCCCACTTTACGCGCAAGGTCAAAGGCTTGGTAGAATTCCTCGACGGTGTGTTTGCGACCGATGGCGGACAGCACGGAATTGTGGAGCGTTTGGGGATTGATGCTTACGCGCTCGATGCCTGCCGCTTTAATGGCGCGGAGTTTTTCTTCCGTGACCGTGTCGGGACGGCCGGCTTCTACCGTGAACTCGCGCACGGTTGACAAATCGAACGCGTCAGCGACGGTTTTCAGCAGGGTTGTCATCTGCGCCGCGTCGAGAGTGGTCGGTGTTCCGCCACCGACGTAGACGGTTTCGAGCCGCAAGCCGAGACGGGCGGCGATGCGCGCGGTTTCGCGGATTTCTTCGCACAAAAGGCGGAGATAATCGGGAATCAAATACGCCGCGCGGTCCACGGTATGCGACACGAACGAGCAGTAGTCGCATCGTGTCGGGCAGAACGGAATGGAGATATAGAGACTGAATGAGTCGGGGCGCGAAAGCGCCAAAATCTCGTTTTCGTGTTTAAGGGTGGTTTCGGCGAGCGAGAGTTTTTGCTCGTCGCACAGCCACACGTTGCGAAAGCGGTCGAGCGCTTCGGAAAGTCCACATTCGTTCACCGTGCGGCGCAGGAGTTTGATCGGGCGGACGCCGGTGAGAATGCCCCAACTCTGGGTGGTTTCAAACAGCGCGCAAAAGAGGTGATACAGTTCGGTTGCGAGCGTGCGTTCGCAGTCATCGCGGTAGTGGGCGCTGTCGGCAGAGATGAAGTTTGTGCGCATTTCGCAAAAGTCGCCGTATTGGAGTTTACACACCGTTTTGGCGCCCGTTTCGCCCTCAAGCAACGTGGTGACGGCGAGCAATTCGTCGCCGACCGCTTCGGGGCGCTCTTTGACGGTTTTTATTTTTTCATCCGGCACGAAAAAGCGGCAGATGTTGGCGGTTTCGTAGTGGAAGTCGTGGTTTTCGGTGACTAAAATCATAAGGCGCCACCGAGAGTAAAGTCCTCGCCGTGACCGGGATAGACGCGCGGCGAAGAGGTGATTTTTTCGAGGCGTTCAATGGAGATGCGGAGCGTTTCGTCATCGCCGCCGGGCATATCGGTGCGGCCGATGCCGTTTTCAAACAGCGTGTCGCCGGAGAAGACGATGCCGAGCGCTTCGTTGACAAAACAGCAGCTGCCCGGCGTGTGGCCCGGGGTCTCCCACACGGTAAACGGCAGGTCGCCGGCTTGCAGAATGTCGCCCTCGCGGAAAAGAACGTCCGCTTTGAGGGACAACGGGACGTTGACGGTAAAATACGCGAGCAGATTGCGCCGAGGGTCGGTAAGACAGCTCTCGTCTTCTGCGTGGACGTATAATTTGGCGCCGGTGGCGCGTTTGATTTCGGCGACGGCAAGCATATGGTCGAAATGACCGTGAGTCAGCCAGATGGCTTCGATTTGCACGCCTTTTTCGCGCGCAATATCGAGCAGACGACCTGCGTGGTCACCGGGGTCGATGAACACGCCGCGGCCGTTATCGTCCGCCAGCAGATAGCAGTTGGTCAGCAGTTTGCCGACCGGCAGTTTTTCGAGAATCATGGGATTAGTCCTTTCTTTTTCCGAGCTCGGCGGAGTCGATGACCAGCGTGACCGGTCCGTCGCCGCCGATTTGGAGCGCCATATCCGCGCCGAATTCGCCCGTTTCCACACGGCCGATGCCGAGGGATTTGAGGGCTTCGACGAAATATTCATAAAGGGGAATGGCCACGTCCGGCCGTGCCGCGCCGAAAAAGTCGGGGCGACGACCGTGGCGGCAGTTGCCGTAGAGCGTGAAGTTGGACACGACGAGGGCGTCGCCGCCCACGTCGAGCAGGCTCAAATTCATTTTGCCGTTTTCGTCTTCAAACACGCGCAGCTCCGCCGCTTTTTTGGCGAGAAGGTCGGCGTCTTGTTTCGTGTCTTCCTGTCCGACGCCGAGCAGAAGCACCGCACCTTTTTCAATTTGACCGATGACGTTGCCCTCGACGGTGACAGAAGCGTCGGAAACGCGTTGGTAGACAAGTCGCATAGTGTTCTCCTTACAATTACCGTTTTACCGAGATAACGCTCGGTACGCGAGCAAGCCGCGCGAGAACGGTGTTTAATTGGTCAACGCTGTTGGCGGCGATGGTGGCTTCAATAACGGCGTAGCCGTTGTCTGCCTCGCGCGCCGAGACCGAGTGAAGCGCGATGTGCATCGACGACAGTTGCGCGAGCACGTCGGACAGCAAATCGGGGCGGTCGTAAGCGTCCACATAAACGGTGGCTTTGAAATCCGAGCGGACGGAATCCTCCCACCGGCAGTTGACCCAACGCTCCGGCTCTTTGTCGACGGTGACGTTGACGCAATCTTGCTTGTGGATGGAGACGCCGTTGCCACGGGTGATAAACCCGATGATGTTGTCGCCCGGCAGGGGGTTACAGCAACGGGAGAATTTGACAAGGCAGTTTTCGATACCCTCGATGACGACGCCGCCGTTGTTGGTCTTTTTCGGGGCGGTGGAGACGACCTGCTCGGGGGTGATGGTCTCGGACTCGCGCAAAATGCGGAGATATTCTTCTTTCAGCCGCGGCACGAGTTTCGAGAGCAGCACACCGCCGTAACCGATGGCGGCGTAGAGGTCTTCGACCGTGTTGCAGTGCTGGCGTTTCGCCTCGGCTTCGAGCAGCTCCAGTATCTGTTCTTCCGGCAGGCGAATGAGGTTACGGGAGAGTTCGCGCTCCAGTTCCGCTTTGCCGTGGACAATGTTTTCGTCGCGGCGTTCGCGCTTAAACCATGTGCGGATTTTGGTGCGTGCTTCGCCCGTTTGCACGACGTTGAGCCAGTCGCGGCTCGGGCCGTGGTCTTCGTTCGGCGAGGTCATGACCTCGATGATTTGACCGGTTTTGACGCGGTAGTCGAGCGGCACGATGCGGCCATCCGCTTTGGCACCGATCATGCGGTTGCCGACGGCGGAGTGGATGGCATAGGCAAAGTCGATCACCGTTGCGCCGGTGGGAAGCGAAATGACGTCGCCTTTCGGGGTGAGGGCGAAAATTTCGTCCGACGTAAGGTCGGTGCGGATGGTGCGGATGGCTTCGTCCGCATCTTCAATCTCGTTTTGGTTTTCGATAAATTGGCGCACCCATTTGAGTCGCTCGTCAAATTGGTCGTCGCCGCGCACGCCGGCCTTGTATTTCCAGTGGGCGGCGATGCCGTACTCGGCGGTGTAGTGCATTTTCCACGTGCGGATTTGCACCTCGAACGGAATACCATCGGTGCCGATAACGGTGGTGTGGAGCGACTGGTACATATTCGGTTTCGGGGAAGAAATATAGTCTTTGAAACGACCCGGAATGGGGCGGAACATTTCGTGAACCAGACCGAGCGCGTTATAGCAGTCGTTCACCTCGTCCACGATGATGCGCACGGCGTAGACGTCGTAAATCTCGTCCATCGTTTTGCCGAGGAGATACATTTTGCGATAGGAACTCGCAATACTCTTGGTACGGCCGGTGACGGTGGCGGTCAGCCCGTATTCCGTGAGGCGGTCGGTAATCGCATCTTTGATGCGGTCCAAAAACGCATCGCGGACGGTTTTTTGGAGTTTCATCGTCTCCTCAATCTCGTCGTAGGCGACGGGGTCGAGCGTGCGGATGGAGATGTCTTCGAGCTCCTCTTTGATTTCTTCCATACCGAGGCGGTGGGCGATGGGCGCGTAAATGTCCATCGTCTCTTTCGCTTTGTCGCGGCGTTTTTGTTCGGGAACGGCGCCGATGGTGCGCATATTGTGCAGGCGGTCGGCGAGTTTAATGATAATCACGCGCACGTCCTTAGACAGCGCCAAAAGCATTTTGCGGAAGTTTTCCGCCTGTTGTTCCTCTTTGGTGGAGAACGCCAGCTTTTCGATTTTGGTCACGCCGTCCACAAGAAGTGCGACGTTGGCGCCGAATTCATGGGTGAGGTCGGCGAGGGTCGCATCGGTATCTTCCACCACGTCGTGGAGCAGAGCGGCAACGATGGTTTCGGTATCCATTCCCATTTGGACGAGGATGAGCGCCACCTGCAACGGGTGGCAGACGTATTCCTCGCCGGAGGAGCGAAATTGGCCGGTGTGGGCCGTGATGGCGTAGTCAATGGCCTTGTCGATGACCGCTTCGTCATGGGTACGGTCGCTGAGAGAGATGCTTTTCTTGAGATCGTTGATGAGGTTTTCTTTGCACAACATACGATTTCGCTCCTTTCTGTAAAAAAATTGAACAAATTAGGTTGCGAGACGTTTCCACAGCGGCGTCTCGGATAAGTCCGCTTTGCCCTCGGCAGGGAGCAGAGTGATTTCTACCTGTTCGCTGCGGTCGGAGACGGACAGAAGATTGGCCTGCACCAAAATTTCGGCGGAGAGGCGCAAATCGCGCGGCGATACGGAAAATCCGAGCGCACGGGCGAGTCCGTCCCACCGGCCGGAAAAGCCGTCGGTTTTGCGGATATGACGATAGAGCTTTTCGAGAGAATCGCGCGCCGGAAGCGGCGGCAGGTGTGTGCAGTCGCCGCGGCGCAGAGAATCGAAAACGGCGAGAGTGGACAGCCACTCTTCTCGTTCGGATTCGGAGAACATCGCATCTTTGATGATGATGGTGACGGACACGTTGCCGCGGTATTCGTTGCGGTCGAGCGTGCACGCGAGGTCAACGGTGTCGCCTTTGGTGAACGGGCACTGTTGGAGCGTCATATGGAACCACATCACGTTGAGCGACGCGCCGTCTCGTTTGACGGAGATGCGCAGATGCTTGCCGTTGCCGACGGGGGTGATGTCCGCTACCTGCATATTGCATAAAGCGAATTGCGGCAGGGAGTTGCCGGCGCCGAACGGCTCGAGCGTGGCGATGGTATCCAAAATCGCGGGGCGCACCTGCGCCGGCGAGAGTTTGCAGTCGATGTTGAGGGTCGCGGTGGGCATTTCGGGATAGTGTTCGGCCGCCCACTCGTTAATGCGGCGGCGGAATTCCGCCACGTTTTCGGGGCAAAGGCTGACGCCTGCCGCCAGTTCGTGGCCGCCGAACGAGGTGAGCAAATCGTCGCAGGAGGCGATGGCGTCAAAGAGCGGAAAGCCTTTGACGCTGCGACCGGAGCCTTTGACTTTGTCCGGCAGAGAAGAGAGAAGCATACACGGTTTGCCGTAGCGCTCGAGAATGCGCGCGGCGAGAATGCCGACGATGCCGCTGTACCAACCCTCGCCGTCGATGACGAGAATGCGGTCGTGGGTCCATTCGGGGTGTTCGTCAATACGGGCGAGCACCTCTTTAAGCAAATCCGCCTCGAGGGCTTGGCGCTTTTGGTTATATTCTTGAATTTCGCGAGCGAGTGCCGCCGCTTCCTCGGCGGTTTCGGCGAGCAACAACTCCGCGGCTTTTTGGGGGTCGCCCATACGACCGGCGGCGTTGATACGCGGCGCGAGGGTGAACACGGCGGTGGAGGACGTTTGGGTTTTTCCGCTTGCGCCTGCGACTTCGGCAAGGGCGACCAGTCCCGGACGCGTGCCTGCGTTGATGCGCTCAAGGCCGGCACGCACGAGGGTGCGGTTTTCGCCGGAGAGCGGCATAATATCGGCGAGTGTGCCGATGGCAACGAGGTCGGAATATTCGTGGATGGCCCACTCGTCGTCCCCTTCGAGGGCACACACGAGTTTGAACGCCACGCCGACGCCGGCGTAGTCCTTGAACGTGCTTTCGCAGTCTTTGCGGTGGGGGTTGACCACCGCGACGGCATGAGGCAGAATGTCCTGCGGAATGTGGTGGTCGGTGACGACCACGTCGATGCCGTGGGCGGCCGCCAGTTCGACTTCTTCCACCGCGGCGATGCCGTTGTCCACCGTGATGAGCAGTTTGACCCCGTCCGCGGCAAGGCGTTCCACCGTGTCGCGGTGGAGACCGTAGCCCTCGCCGTCACGCTGAGGCAACAGATAGCACACGTTGGCGCCGCGATAGCGCAAATAGGTGTAAAGAAGCACGGTGGCGGTGATGCCGTCGGCGTCATAGTCGCCGAAGATGGCCATCGGCTCGTTTTCGTCGATGGCACGCGTGATGCGGTCTACCGCCAAATCCATATCCATAAAAGAGAACGGATCCACCGTTTCTTCGCCGCCGTAAAGGAATTCACGGGCGGCGTCGGCATCGTGGATGCCGCGGACGGTCAGCAACAACGCCAAAAATGCGTCGATGCCGGTTTCTTCCGCCAATGCGGCGGCACGCTCCTTGTCCACGGGAGCGTAAGTCCAGCGTTTCATACTCATAAACTCATACCATACCCTATTTTAATTATAATAATAAGATAGTATAACATTATTCGCCAAAAAATTCAACCATAATTTTCTGTCGAACGAACTTTTGTGAAAAAGGGTTGCAGGATTTGGGGAAATATGGTATACTAACTCTAATCGTGAAAGGAAAGGACTGGGCTTTATGGAACAGACCACACAACAGATTTTCGGTACGCGGTTGGCGCTTTTGCGTGCCAGTCACGGAATGTCGCAAGAACAAGTTGCCAACGTGCTTTCGGTGTCGCGTTCGACCTATTCGTACTATGAATCGGGGAAATGTGCGCCGTCGCTTGACACGCTGCGTGCGCTGATTCGGTTGCTTTGCCCCCAAAGTCCCTCCTTTTTGCTTTTGATGGATCAGCCCGTTTCTTCGGAGGAGTTGCCGTCGGTGCTTCACGACGGCGAGGTGATTGACGAAAATCGTCCGCTTCCCGTTGACGAGTTGACCAAAGACGAAAAACAAATTTTGGCGTTTTACCGCGTGTTCTCCGAGGCGCAAAAGAAAAAATTGCTGTCGGTGTGCATTGATCTCGCCGCCGCACCGTTTGAGGAGGGCGCGTTATGAAAACGCTGTTTGCCGTTGTGCCTTGCTTTAATGAAGAGGCTGTGTTGCCGCAGACCGCGGCGGTGCTTTCGGCCAAATGGGGCGAATTGATTCGTCAGGGAAAAATCAGCCCCGAAAGCCGCCTGCTGTTTGTGGATGACGGCTCGACCGATCGCACGTGGAATCTGATTGAGGGGCTGTTTGCCGAGAATTTGTTGGTGCGCGGCCTGCGGCTAAGTCATAATCGCGGCCACCAAAACGCGCTGCTTGCCGGACTTCTCACCGCCAAAGAGGATGCGGACGCGGTGGTGTCGCTCGATGCGGATTTGCAGGACGACGTGGACGCGATTGACGAGATGCTCGAAAAATTTGAGAACGGCGCAGACATCGTCTACGGTGTGCGCCGCGCGCGCGAAACAGACAGTTTCTTTAAGCGGTTTACCGCCGAGAGTTATTATAAAATTCTCAAGCATCTCGGCGCGAAAGTGGTGTTTAATCACGCGGATTTCCGCCTGATGTCCAAGCGCGCGCTGGATACGCTTGCGGAATATACCGAAACGAACCTCTTTTTGAGGGGCCTTGTGCCGATGATTGGCTATCCGAACGCGATTGTCTATTACGACCGTAAAGAACGGCTCGCCGGCGAGAGCAAATATCCGCTGTCGAAGATGCTTGCGCTCGCGTGGGAGGGAGTGACCTCGCTTTCCATTCGTCCGATTCGCCTCGTGAGCGGTGCCGGCGTGTGTTCGCTGGTGGTTAGCTTGGCGCTCATTATCTACTCCATCGTGCGGCTGTGTATCGGCGCGACGGTCAGCGGCTGGACAAGCCTTATGGTGTCCATTTGGCTGCTCGGCGGTTTGCAGTTGCTCGCCATCGGCATTGTGGGCGAATACATCGGCAAGATTTATCTCGAATCCAAACGCCGTCCGCGGTTTACGGTGGACACGTATTTGAAAAAGTAAGCATAAGAAAACCCCCAACCTCGCGGTTGGGGGTTTTTGATTTATACGCGCGTTATTCGTCCTCGTCCGAAATGAAGGAGTCGGTGAGTTCCAGCAATGTGTCGGCGCTTTCTCCGTCGGGGAGGTCTTCTACGCGGCGGAGTTTCTTTTGAATCATTTCGTTGCGGTGTTGGGCGTCGTCGATGGCGCTGCCGGCTTCGTCAATCTTTTTGCGGACTTTGCCGAGCAGACCGCCGAATTTGTCGTATTGCTCCTTAACGGCGGACAGCACTTTCCACACCTCGGCGGCGCGCTTGTCAATCGCAATGGTGCGGAAGCCCATCGACAGCGTGTTGAGGAACGCGGTCAGCGTTGTCGGGCCGCAAATCATCACGCGGTATTTTGTCTGGATAGTCTCCACAAGGCCGGGGCGGCGGAGCACTTCGGCATACAAGCCCTCGGTGGGGAGAAACAGAATGGCGAAATCGGTGGTTTTGGGAACGCTGACGTACAGTTCGGCGATTTTTTTCGCCTGACCTTTGACAAACGTTTCGAGCGCTTTGGCGGCTTCTTCCACAGCCACGGCGTCGCCGGCTTCGGCGGCTTCAACGATGCGCAGGTAATCCTCTTGAGGGAATTTGGAGTCGATGGGAAGCCAGATGTATTTTCCGTCGTCCTCTTTCGAGGGGATTTTAACGGCATATTCCACCACGTCGCGGTTATTCTTCGGCGAGACGTTGCGCTCGAACTGGTCGGCGGTGAGGGTCTGCTCGAGTAGGTTGCCGAGTTGTACTTCGGCGAACGTGCCGCGCGTTTTGACGTTGGAGAGCACGCGCGAGAGGGAATTGACGTCGCCGGCGAGTTGTTTCATCTCGCCCATGGATTTATAGACGTTTTGCAGTTGCTCGCCGACGGTTTTGAAACTGGCGTCCAGGCGTTCGGACAGCGTGGCGGACAATTTTTCGTCCACCGTGGCGCGCATTTCATCGAGCTTTTTCTCATTGCCGGCTTGTAGTTTTTCCACCGATTGGGTGAGGGTGGCGGTTACTTTGTCGGTTTGGGAATTGAGGGTTTTGTGGAGTTGCTCTTGCTGTTCGAGTTGCAGTTTAAGCAATTCTTTCTGGTGAGCGTCAAAACCGCGACCGAGGGTGGTAATGTGCGCGGCCATATCTTGGGATTCGCGATGGAGATCGTCGGCGAGCGCGCGTTTTTGGGTTTCGAGCGCGTCTTTGAGGGCTTGGTCGTTTGCAGATTTCGACTGGCGCAAAAGCAATACGATGAGCAACACCACACACGCGCAGAGCAACGCCGCGATGACCCATAACAAGATTGAATCCATATTGCAAAACTCCTTTTTCGTGATTTTTCTCTATTTTAGCACATTTTTCCGTGACAAACAAGCCTAAATGTGGTATACTGTGGGGCGAAAACGGGACAAGGAGGAAAAATGATGATTCGACATATTGTATTGTTCAAATTTTTGGAAGAGGCGGACGGCAAAAGCAAAAAAGAAAACGTGCTTGCCACCAAAGCAATGCTGGATGCGCTTCCCGGAAAAATCGACCTGATTAAACATTCCGAAACCTTTGTCGGTGCGGACGGCGCCGCCGCCGGCAATTGCGATTTGCTTCTCATCAGCGATTTCGAAAATTTCGACGACCTGAACGCGTATATCGTTCATCCGGACCACAAAGCGGTCGGTGCGTTTATGAAACCGCTTCGTGAGTCGCGCGCGTGCGTGGATATTGAAATCTGACAACCGAAAAAAGGGTGCAAAAAAGACGAGCGAAAAGGAACCGCTCGTCTTTTTTGCCTCTGTCAGAGAATATTCAGAAAAGAAGATGTCGAGTTTAGGCGCTTACATCGAGAGTCGTTCGCGCAGTTTGCGGTTTTCCTCGCGCAGGCGTTCGATTTCGCGGCGCGTGGTGTCGCTTTCCATACGGGCGCGCGCATTGTCGTCGAGGTAGCCTTTCATCTGGGAGCGGAGGTTGTCCGCCGCGGATTCGGCTTTGCGGACAGCGTCGGCGTTGTTGAGCGCCACAAGCACGGCCGCCATCGCGGTGGAGATACGGGGATCTTGCATAATCTCGCGCATTTCTTTGTCCACCTGCATACCGAGTTCGGTCATATAGCTGACGGGTTCGTCCGAAACGATGGAGTATTCGGTGCCCACGATGTTCAATTTGATTTTGTTAGTAGTCATACTGCTTTTTCTCCTTTTACGTTCAATTCATTGTCGTTCAAAAAGGCGGTGATGGTGCCACCGGAGAGCCGCGCCGCACTGCGTAACTGCAGGTAGAGGGCGTGGTCCGCGCGATCCAGCTCGGCGGCGGAGGAAATGCCGTTCGGGAACAAGGCTTTTACTTGATTCACGAGGGCGGTTTGCGCCGTGGGGCTTTGGACGTTGCGCGGCCTTCCGCCGGCGGTGCGTTCATAGGTGAAGCCGCCGAGGGCGAAGAACGCGTCCAACTCGTTTTCCATATGGCACATCTTGCGTAACTGGGCACCCCGTTCGGCGAGTTTCTTCTGTCCGGTGTTGAGACGGGAGATGACGCCGTTTGGATAGACCGCTCGCAACCGCTCGAAATAGCGGTCGAGCTTTTTCTGGAGCGCATCGTCGAAGACGACCGCCGGTTTAGCGGCGGCAATCGGCGAAGCGGTGACCGGCGGTTGCGCGAGTTTCGGCGTCGGCGCCTCCGAGAGCGGTGCGCCGTCGCGCCGCTTTACGGCAACGGCAGGACGGGGAGTTACGGCCGAGCGAACGGGGGTAGTTTGTCGTTCGCGGATGGTGCTTCCGATGGTGGAAGTGGGGCGAGAAGGGGTAGGTTTTCGGCCGCGGTCGGGAGAGGGGACTCCGCGCAGCCATTTGTCAAAGACACCCATAGGCGGAGTTTTCTCCTTTCGCAAGATTTAGCGGAAACGGGTTCCCTTTGAATACTGTATATAGTATAACACACTCTTTTCCAAAAATCTACCCCCAAATGACAAAAAGTTGGATTTTTTTGCAAATTTTTTTCGATTTTTTGACGAAATCGGGGGAAATCAATTCGGACTGGACTTTTTCACTTCTATATGGTATACTATGTAAATGTTTTAAGGGAAGCGATTCCCAAAACGGAAGTTTTTTAGAGCACGGGGCAGGTTTTGGCTTGCATTCGTGGGAGGTTTGTATGGTTTCGGTTTCGATTGTAACCTATAACAGTGCGGACGTCATCGGCCGGCTTTTGGACAGCTTGTTTTTGCAGACCAAGGGGGCGGAACTGTCCGTCTTCGTGGTGGACAACGGCTCGGCCGACGGCACGGCGGCGCTCGTTCGTGAGCAATTTCCGCAGGTGACGGTCATCGAGCAGGACAACCGCGGCTTCGGCGGCGGTCACAACGCGGTGCTTTCGCATCTTTCGTCCGACTACCACGCGATTATCAATCCGGATATCACGCTCGCGGAGGATACGCTGTCGAAACTTGCCGCCTATATGGATGAAAATCCCGACGTGGCGATTACCTGCCCTCTGATTCGCAACGAAGACGGAACGGTGCAGGACGTGCCGCGGAAGAACCCGAATTTTCGCTACGTTCTGTCCGGAAAACTGCAAAAGTACAGTCGCTATTTCCGCAAAAAGCGCATCGAATACACGATGAGCGATGCGGACGTGTCTGCGCCGATTGACGTGGAGTTTTGCACCGGATGTTTTATGTTTATTCGTACCGACGTGTTCAAAAAACTCGGTGGATTTGACGAACAATTTTTCCTCTATTGCGAGGATGCGGATTTGACGCGCCGCGCACGCAAGTTGGGCAAAGCTACTTGTATGCCGCAGGCGGTCGCGGTGCACGCGTGGGAGCGCGCGAGCTATCACAATCCGAAACTGTTTCGGATGCATTTGCACTCGCTTAGACTGTATTTTCGCAAGTGGCGAAAGGAGAAAGACGTATGAAAGTGTCGGTGGCGCTTGCCGCCTATAACGGCGAGGCGTATATAGAAGAACAATTGACCTCGATTTTGCAAAACCTCGGCGAGGGGGATGAAATCATCGTGTCGGACGACGGCTCGACCGACGGTACACACGATATTGTCTGCAACCTCGCAAAAGAGGATGGGCGCGTGAAACTGATTGACGGGCCGCAACAGGGGCTTATCAAGAATTTCGAACACGCGCTTGCCGCTTGCGACGGTGACGTCATCTTTTTGTCCGACCAGGACGACGTGTGGCACGCGGACAAGGTGGAGGCGGTGCTCGCCTGCTTTGAGGAGACGGGTGCCACCCTCGTTTTGCACGATGCGCAGATGACCGACAACGAGCGCCACGTGTTGTCGCCGTCGTTTTTCGCGTTCCGCGGCTCGCGGCCGGGATATATGAAAAATCTGTGGAAAAACTCGTATATCGGGTGTTGTATGGCGCTTAAGAAAGAACTTTTGGACGTGGCGCTTCCGTTCGACGACCGCATCCCGATGCACGATCAGTGGCTCGGGTTGCTTGCGGAAAAACGGGGGAGCGTGGCGTTTTTGCCGAAAGTGCTGCTCGATTATCGGCGGCACGAGGGAACGGCCACCAAAGACCATCACGGAAAATTCTCCGCGATGGGGAGCAATCGGTGGAATATGTGGCGCTCCATTGCGAAACGGTTGCGCGAAGTGAAAAAATAAGGAGGGATTCGGATGGCCGGATTTGATTTTTATTGGACGGAGATTGACGGCGTTTGTGTGATTGAACCGCATTTTTTGGGCGACGAGCGCGGTGGCTTTATGGAGAGTTATAACCACGAGGCGTTTGCCGAGGCAGGTATCCCGAACGTGTTCGTGCAGGACAACCAAGCGTTTTCTCATCGCGGCGTGTTGCGCGGTTTGCATTTTCAAAAGGCACATCCGCAGGCGAAACTGTTGCGTGTGCTCAAAGGCGAGGTGTTTGACGCGGTGGTGGATTTGCGGCCGCGGAGCAGCACGTACGGGATGTGGTTCGGTGTGACGCTTTCGGAGAATAACCGTAAGCAGTTATTCGTGCCGAAGGGATTTGCGCACGGATATTTGGTGCTGTCCGATACGGCGGAGATTCTTTACAAATGCGACGATTTTTATCATCCCGAGGACGAGGGCGGCCTTCTTTGGAACGACCCCGACGTGGGTATCGAGTGGCCGGAGTTGCCGGCGGAAGAGATGATGCTCAATGCCCGTGACAAGAGTTTCCCGACGCTCAAAGAACTTTCAAAATGATGCGCAATAGAAAGCCGAACCGTTTGAAATATCACAATTACAGTGAGAATGGCGTGTATTTTATTACGATTTGCGCAAAAAACAAAAGGAAAGTGTTCGGTGAGGTTGTAGGGGGCGGCGCCCTCGACGCCCCTTTTGTGAAGTTGTCTTCCGTCGGGGAAATTGCTGAAAGGCATATACGCTCCACCGAAAAAATCCATGGCGTGGTTTTGAAGAACTTTGTGATTATGCCTAACCATATTCACTTGCTCGTTTCGGTGGAATGCGCAGATTGCAGAGTAGGGACGTCGAGGGCGCCGTCCCCTACGAACGATGTGATACCACGTCTTGTGGCGGTGTTGAAACGATTGGTTAATATTGACGCAGGAATGAACGTGTTTCAAAGGTCGTACCACGACCATATTGTTCGTAATGAAAAAGATTATTTGCGGATATGGGAGTATATCGACAACAACCCTACAAAGTGGAATTTGGATTGTTTCTATATGTAATAATAAAAAGGCGTTGGTCTTTGACCAACGCCTTTTTTTGTGGCGGTTATTTAGGAAAGGGTGCTGAAAATCTTGGCGCCGCGTGTGCGAAGCCATTGCATCAACACGAGCGAAACGGCGACCATCACGGCATCGAAAATCAGCAGTAAATCGTAGGCAGTGAGGGGATCGAGCAGGAAGCGGAATGCCAACATGAACAGACCGAGGAACGCAATAACGGCGATGATAGCCGCCAAAACGGAAAAGCTCTGTTTAACGGCGTAGGCTTCGTTGTTCCATTTGAGGTTGGGCATTTTGAGATTGCACACTAATCCAATCAGTCCGGTAAGCAATATGAACAACAACGGAGTAAGCAACATCAGCGCAAGCCCCTTGCCGCTGATTTGCAGCACGTAAGCGAACGAGCCGGCAAACAAGAGCGCGACGGGGGCGCTGACCAGGATATGCAGGCGCAGTTTCGCGAACAGTACTTTTTCGGCAGGGATGGGGAGCGATTGTGCAATCCAGATGGATTTGCCCTCGAGCGAAATCGACGGTGCGGTAATGGCGTTCATCGCACAGGCGAAGCAGACGAGTAGCGCTACCACCAATTCTGCAACACCGACGTATGCCGGTTCATCCGGAAACAGAGCCGGCAAAAATTCGAGCAGGTCGCGTTTCCACACGACGGCCACCGCGCCGAGAAGCATCGCTATCGAGCCGAGCGCACCGTTTAACAGATACACGGGACTTTTGACGAGGTGTAATGCCTCGCGTTTAAGGAGCGCGCCGTCCGCCGACGATGCACGGGCGGTTTTTTCTTTATACACCGCTTTTTTCTCGTTGGGTTTAGCGGTGGCGAGTTTGACGAAGTTGGCTTTCAGAAGCAAGAAGACGAGTGCCGACACGGCGGCGGTGATGAGCGCGAACAAGAGAAGTGCGCCCACGCGGCCGGTGGCGGCGAGACCCAGTTCATAGAACGGGTAAAAGAGCGTCTTGACTTTTTCGCTGATATCGTCGCTGTTTTGCAGAATTTTTTCTAAGAACACGCTGTATTGCGAATAGACGTAGATATAGCCGCCGATAAACGCGAGCGAAAACACGACAACGGCGAGGTTGCGGTGGCGCATCCGCGCGGACAACAGCGCCACAAGCCAGCCGAGCACGCAGGCGAGTGCGAGCGAAAACAGCGGCATCAGGAGAAGCAACAGCACGCAGTTGATGACGGTGGCGACGGGGTGCACCTGTCCGTTTTGCATATACACTACGATGGCAGGGGCGAACACCAGTGCTTCAAAAAGGAAGTTTTGAACGTACAGCGCGAAAAGGCGCGTGAACATAATATACGACGTGGGAATCGGCATCGAGAGCAGTAAATCGTTGTCTTTTGCTTCGTACAGTTGGTATTGTACGAGGAAGATACTGCCGATGATGGCGAGTGCGGTGGCGAGCATTCCTGCGAGGGAGAAATAGAGCCATTGCAGGCCGAACGCGCAAAGCGTTGGGCAGAGTTCTTTCATAACTCCATAGAAAATCCACACGAACACGCCGATGACATACAGCATCAAAGCCCCGAACAAAAGAAGTTTGCCTTTGTTGCCGTTGCCTTTTTCATCCGGCTTTGCCACGCCGCGCTTCATATAACTGTAAAGCAGTTCGGAGAACTGCTTTTTCAGCAGGGCTTTCAGCATCATTCGTCCGCCTCCAATTCGAGGAACACGTCTTCGAGCGAGCCGTCGCCTTTGACCTCCTCCATCGTGCCGGAGCAGACAAGCTTGCCGCCGCGGATGATGGCGACTTTATCACACAGTTTTTCGGCGACTTCCAGCACGTGGGTCGAGAAGAAAATGGCGCCGCCATTGTCGCACAGTTCGCGCATCAGCATTTTCAGTTCGTGGGACGATACGGGGTCGAGGCCGACGAACGGCTCATCCATAATGAGCAGTTTCGGGTCGTGCAAAAACGCGGAGATAATGGCGAGCTTTTGTTTCATACCGTGGGAATAGGCGGAAATCGGCTGTGCCAAGTCTTTGGTTAAATCAAAGCGGTCGCCGAGAGAACGGATGCGTTTTTGGCGCTTATCGGCAGGAATGCCGAAAATATCCGCGATGAAGTTCAAGTAGCGGATGCCGGTCATAAATTCGTACAAATCCGGGTTGTCCGGTAAATAGGCGATGTTGGCTTTGCAGGCGAGCGGATCTTCTTTCACGGAAATGCCATCGATGAGGATCTCGCCTTCCTGGAAGTCGAGAATACCGCAACACGCCTTGATGGTCGTCGTTTTGCCGGCGCCGTTGTGGCCGATAAAACCGTACAGTTCGCCGGGGAGAATGCGCAGGGAGAGGTCGTCCACGGCGACGGTGTCGCCGTAGCGCTTGGTGAGGTGTTGAATATTGAGCATATCGTATGCCCCCTTTCGCTTGATATGATATCATTGTGATATCAATTTGTCAAGAAAAATTTGGGAATTACTCAAAATTAGGTGCTGTGGTGGTAAAAACGGTGGGCTCTTCGGTGCTCATCGTGGTGGCCGCCGTGGTGGAAGGAGCGGTAGGCTCGGTGGTGGGCGGCAGAGTGGTTTTCTTGGTGGTTTTACGGGTGGTTGGCTCGGTTACCGGAACGGGTCGCGCGGTAGTGGCCGGTGGCGGAGGGGGTAACGGGCGCGTTGTCACAGGCGAAGTCGGCGCGGTAGTCGATTCGGTGGTTTGGCCGGTTGTCGAGACGGTTGCGCCGGTTGTTGAGAGGGTGGCGTCGGCACGTTGCGCTGTTGTGGGAAAAGCGTTTTGCGGCTTTTCTTTAATAGGATACACGGTTTCGGGGGTGCCTGCCGGGCAATACTGGGCCGCGACGACGAGCCGGCGCATTTCGGAGGCGTCCGAAGGGTCGTCTACGGACAAAAAGAGCAGGCGGCTGTCGGCGGTGAGTGCGACGGGCAGTTGAAAAAGCGAGCGCGCTTCGAGTTCTTTCAGAAACGCCGCATAGGCTTTGGCGTCTGTCGGCGGATTATCATAGGAAAAATCGGGTTCGGTGGTGCCGGCGGTAAAAACGGCGACGACCCGATAGCGGTCTTCGGAATACAGCGTGTTGAGGGTCAAATATTCATGAGCAGAGAAGAACGCCGCATCGGTGTAGTTGAGTAGCGGAGAGAACATCTGCGTTTCGCCCTCGCGGTTGCCGAACACGGTGAGTGTGCGGTTTTTCTCCGCCGCTTTTGCCGAGGAGAAATCGGCAGACGGCGCAAAGTAGGGAACGCCGTAATCGGACGGTTCTCCCGAGAAATCGTGGGTGGCGTAATAGGTGGAATGGCGGCTGCCCATCACGGGATAGGCGATGGTGGTACCGTCGATTTTCAGCCAGCCGCGGATGTCGGAGTTTTGGTCGTACAACGCAAAAAAGCGAGACAGCATTCCCTCGGGATACATCGACGTATCTACGACGGTAGAGGTGTCGGCGAGTCCTGCGTAGTAGACGGATTCCAGGCGGTCGTACATCTGCTCGTTGCGCAGCGGACGGTAGATGAAATAGTAGGTGGAAAAAGCGATGGCGCCGAGCAAAACGGCGATGAGAAACCACAACGCGACCGCGCGGAATAACGCCGCTTTGCCCTGGGATTTCGAGGGGAATAGCGGCGACCAGAAATGCAGTTTTTTGACGCGCCCGGTGGGGAACGGAATGGTTTCTGAAGAGGGTTTTTCGAGAGACAGTGCGCCTGCCATAACACCGGGAAGCGCTTCGAGATAGCGGCGCGCGAGGTCGAGCGCGGTTTTTACGGCAAAAAGGCGTACCTGCTCACGGTCGGCGTCGGGATAGTCGATTTTTTTGACCCACACTCGTTTTTCGTCGGCAAGGGCGACGAACACCGTGCCGGCAGGGATGCCTTCACTGGGACCCGGCCCGGCGACACCGGTGATGCCGATGCCGAAGTCGGCGCCGCTTAACCGGCGAACGCCGGTCGCCATGGCGGCCGCGACTTGTTCGGAGACGGCGCCGTAGGTGTCGAGCAGGTCGTTCGGTACGCCGAGAACTGAGTGTTTAATTTCGCTGGCATACGAGGTGATGCCGCAGTCAAAGACGGCGGACGCGCCGCTGACCTCGGTGAGAGCGGCGGAGAGAAGACCGGCGGTGCAGGACTCGGCGGTGGCGATTTTTTTGTTTTTTTCGAGAAGCAGGGATACGACACGATGTTGCAAATCGGGGGTATCCTCGCCGTAAACAAAAATGCCGAGGCGATCGCGGACGAAGGCGGTGCAATCGTCCAAGGAGGCCACGGCGATTTCGGTGGAGTCGGCATCCGCGGTAAGCAGGACGGTCACTTCGTTTTCTTCCGCCGTAAGGGTCAGGTGAGGATTGTCGGCGGTCAGGCGGTCGGACAGGCGAGACGCCACGTCCTCAAGCGACAGCCCGAATACGCAAAGGCGACGGGTGACGGTCATCGGATACCACTCCTTTCGTTTGATTTTTTGAGGGTCAATATTGGATGCGGCGGCGATAGGCGGCGGCAACCGCCTCGCTCACAAGCGCTTCGACGTCGAGGGCTTTCTCTGCCTCTTCCAACATTGCCAGTTTCGGACGCGTACGGGGATGGCGCGGCGTAAAGACGGTGCAGCAGTCCTCGTAGGGCTCAATTGAGATTTCGAACGTGCCGATTTTACGGGAAATCGCGACGATTTCCTCTTTGTCCAACCCGATACACGGACGGAAAATCGGCAAATCGGTGACGGCTTCGGTGCACGCCATTGCCGGAATCGTCTGGCTCGCCACTTGACCGACGCTTTCGCCGGTAATGAGGGCTTCACAGTTCTTTTCTTTAGCGAGCACGGTGGCACACCGCATCATAAAGCGGCGCATAATCAGCGTAAAGAGGTCTTCGGGGCAATGGTCGCGAATTTCCTCTTGAATATGTGTAAACGGCACGACGTACAGTTCGGCATAGCCGGTGTACGGCGTGATTTTTTCGAGCAAATTTACCACTTTTTGTTCGGCGCGTTCGCTCGTATACGGTGGCGAGGCAAAATGGATACCGCACAGCGTGATGCCGCGTTTCGCCATCATATAGGCGGCGACGGGGGAGTCGATACCGCCGGAGAGAAGCAGACCGCATTTGCCGCCGGTGCCGACGGGCATTCCACCTGCACCCGGCAGTTGGAGCGCGTGGATGAACGCGCCGAAATCGCGGATTTCCACCACGACGGTGAGGTCGGGGTTGTGCACGTCTACGCAAAGATGCGGAAAGGCGTCCAGCAGATATTCGCCGACGGTGGCACAGATTTCGGGCGACGGGTGGGTGAACGATTTATCCGCCCGTTTCGCTTCGACTTTGAACGAGGAGACAAGGTCGAGAGCGTCTTTGAAATAGTCCGCGCAGGCGCGGCAGATGGCATCCAAATCTTTTTCTACCATTTTGGCGCGCGAGTAGGCCGCGATGCCAAACGTTTTGGCGACGCGGTCGGCGGCGGCGTCCAAATCCGCGTCGTCCGACTGGGGGAACACGTAGATGGTGGATTGGGATTTTTTAATTTCAAAACTGCCGACGTGTTTCAAACTGCGACGCAGGTTTTTGCACAAAATCGCCTCGAATGTGTTGCGGTTTAAGCCCTTAAGCGCCAATTCGCCGTTTTTGATGAGAATGAGTTCTTGATTTGCGTTCATAAAAAATCCTCGCTTCAAGGAAGTTATTGCATCGCGTCTTGTACCGCGCGTTCGGCGGCGTCTTGGGAGGAATAGTATTCCGGCAAAGACAAATCGTTGTTCACATACCACTGGCGCGGCATCAGTTTGCCGGTGTTTTCGGTGATGGAGGAGATGTCCGTTTCGGTGGATTCTCCGTCACGTACCTTGCGCGCCATCAGGATGGTGCGGCCTTCTTTGCCCATCGTGGTTTGGTAGGTGTTACTGCAGGTGAACAGAATGAGAATCTTGTCGTCGGCGCGCACGTCTACGTCGTTGTAGTTGTACCACGAGCGGAGTCGCGCTTCGGTGATGTATTCCAAGAATTCTTGGTCGTTGTTGAAACCTGTTTGCAGGAAGTTGTACGCGCCCTCTTCGGTGCTGTCGTGGCTGATGACGGCAAACACTTTATACTGGTTTTCGGCGTAGAGGGAACTGAACTCCACCAACGGCGCAGACTGGGCGTAGGCGAGGCTGTCGAGCAGTTTGTTCACGTTGGCGAACATCAGGCCGCTGTACATATTGTGGCCGTAAAGAATGGTCACGCGCGCATCGTCAGCGGCTTGTTTTGTGCTGTAGTCGCAGCGGTAGTCCATATAAATCGTACCGTTGCGGTCGTCCCCTTTATTGAAGTCGCGATGGAGGTAAAAATCGTTGTCGCGCGACTGGACGACGACGTAGCCCGGGTCGGCCAATTTTTCGTGCCAGTAGGGGCTGGTGGATTTGTATTTCACCCAACCGATGGTGTCGCCGTTTTTCTTATAGAGGTTTTTGAACGAGTCCAAAATACCGGCAGGGTAGATGCTGGTATCTTCGTCGGGATCGACCGGCTGTTTGCGCACGTCGTCGATGTGGGTGATGGTGTTCGTACCGGACATCGGCGTCAGCACAAAGTCGTTAAGCAGGACGCAGGAACTGCCGAGGAGCACGAGAATCGCGCAGATGCAGACACCTTTACGCACCAATTCCCACGCGCCGTCGCCTTTCTTCGGCAGAATGTTGCCGAGAAAACGCCAAATCCATTTATCTTTTTTCTTTTTCTTCTTCGCCGGAGCGGTCGGAGCGGTCGGAGCCGCAGGCGCTGCGGAAACCGCCGCTGTTGCCGGTGCGGAGACGGGGGCTTTTGCGGCCGGTGCGGTGGCGGCAGTCGGCTGAGCGACTGTTTGCGCGGAGGGCTTGGGGAACGAGGTCAGCGGTTTTTTCTCCGGTGTGACTACCGCGCTGGGCTGCGTCGGAATCGGCTGGAACGTCGGGCGAGGTTGCGCCGCCGGTTGAGCAGGGCGCGGTTGCGCCGCCGGTTGAGCAGGGCGCGGTTGTGCCGCCG
>JAZUEK010000068.1:0-25278 GCA_045640165.1 Acutalibacteraceae bacterium
AACATTTTCGCGAAGGAGTATGCGATCGTGAACGTCGCGGCGCTCAATGCGTTCGACGCGAATGCGGTTGTGGACGCGGATGCGCTCATTGCGGCCGGCATCATCAAAAAAGCTTGCGACGGGGTGAAAATCCTCGGCAACGGCAAACTGGAAAAAGCGCTTACCGTGAAAGCGGCGGCGTTCTCCGGTTCTGCCAAAGAGAAAATCGAGAGTGCGGGCGGAAAGGCAGAGGTGATCTGACATGTTTCAGACCTTGCGTAATGCCTGGAAAGTCGCCGACATCCGCAAGAAGATCCTCTACACCCTTCTTATCGTGTTGATCTTCCGTGTCGGTTCGGCCATTCCGGTTCCGTTTATCGACATCGAAATTCTCAAAAATGCGATTGACGACAGCTCGGATTTGATGGCGTATTTGACGCTGATGTCCGGTGGCGGTTTCTCTGACGCGAGTATCTTTGCGTTGTCCATCACCCCGTACATCAACGCGAGCATTATCATCCAGCTGTTGACGGTTGCCATCCCTGCCCTTGAGCGCATGGCGCAAAACGGCGAGGAAGGCCGCAAAAAACTCGGTCAAATCACCCGTTATGTGACGGTGATTTTGGGTCTTTTGCTCGGCGTCGCGTACTATTTCATGGTGAAAAACAAATACGGCGCGCTTGCTGCGTGTGCCAAGGGCGGTTTCGCCGGTTGGTTCTGCGGTATCGCTATCGTGTTGTGCTTCACCGCCGGTTCCGCTCTTATGATGTGGCTCGGTGAGCAGATCAACGAGCGCGGCATCGGCAACGGTATCTCGATCCTCTTGTTTGCGGGTATCATTTCCCGTCTGCCCAGTGGTTTGATGAATCTTTACACCATCTTTATGGAAGGTGTCAAGAACATCGACAAGGGCGGTCTCAAGTACGTGATCTTGGTGCCGATTATCCTGGTGCTGTTCCTCGCGATTATCGGACTGATTGTTTTCATGTCCAACGCGGAGCGCCGCATCCCGATTCAGTACGCCAAACGTACCGTCGGTCGCAAAATCTACGGCGGCCAGAACACATTCATCCCGATCAAAGTCAATATGTCCGGTGTTATGCCGATCATCTTGGCGGTCTCGATCGTGTCTATGCCGTCCATCTTGAAACAATTCTTCGGTTGGGACGCGGACAACACCAGCTGGTTCTTCAGCGCGTTCAGTTCCAACAGTTGGGTTTACATCATTCTCTACTTCCTGCTCATCATCGGTTTCGCGTTCTTCTACGTGACCATCCAGTACAATCCGGTGGAGATGGCGAACAACCTGCGGAAAAACTCCGGTGCGATTCCCGGCTATCGTCCGGGCAAACCCACCGTGGACTACATCCGCAAAGTAATCTCCAAGATTACGTTGATTGGTTCCCTCTTCCTCGGCGTTATCGCGCTGTTCCCGTCCATCTTCGGTAAATTTACCGGCATCGGACTGGGCATCGGCGGTACGTCCGTGATGATCGTCGTCGGCGTTGCGCTGGAAACCATGCAGCAGATCGAAAGCCAGATTATGATGCGTCACTACAAAGGCTTCTTGGAATAAGCCTTTCGTGACAAAGGAGGAAAAGATATGAATCTCATTTTCCTCGGCGCTCCGGGCGCCGGTAAGGGCACGCAAGCCGAGCAGGTTTGCAACGCTCTCAACATCCCCACCATTTCCACGGGTAACATTATCCGTGAAGCGTTGAAAAGCGGCACGGAAATGGGTCTGAAAGCCAAAGCCTTTATGGAGGCCGGTTCTCTCGTTCCGGACGAGATTGTGATTGGTATTATCCAAGAGCGTCTCGCCAAAGACGATTGCAAAAACGGCTTCATTTTGGACGGTTTTCCGCGCACCATTCCCCAAGCCGAGGCGCTTGACCGTATGGGCATCGTCATCGACCGCGTCATCGACATCGACGTCGCGGACGAAGTCATTGCTCAGCGTGTATCGGGCCGCCGTGTTTGCAGCGAGTGCGGCAACTCCTACCACATCGAGTTTAGACCCTCGAAAGTGGACGGCGTTTGCGACGCTTGCGGCGGCACCCTTGTTCAACGCAAGGATGACCAACCGGAAACCGTTGTGGCTCGTCTGAAAGAGTACCACGAAAAAACGGAACCGCTGAAAGCCTTCTA
Organism: Acutalibacteraceae bacterium; assembly: GCA_045640165.1. Classification (GTDB taxonomy): domain Bacteria; phylum Bacillota; class Clostridia; order Oscillospirales; family Acutalibacteraceae; genus RGIG426. The sequence continues at coordinate 2,128 of JAZUEK010000068.1, forward strand.
CGAGGGCCAGGGCAAGCTGAAATCGGTCAAAGGTCAGGCGGAAATCGCCGACACGACCAAGCTCGTTCTGGAAGCCGTTGGGGCAGCGGAATGATTATCGTTAAAAACAGCCGAGAGCTCAACGATATGCGCGACGCATGTCGCATCTCGGCACAGGCTTTGCAGTTCGCGGGCGAATCCATCAAGGTCGGTATGACGACCGGTGAGCTCGACCGCAAAATCCGCCACTTCATCGAGAAACAGGGGGCTACCCCCTCGTTTCTCGGTTACGGTGGATTCCCTGCGTCTGCGTGCCTGTCGGTAAACGAAACGGTCATCCACGGCATACCGGGAGATCGCGTCCTCCACGAAGGGGACATCGTCAGCGTGGACGTTGGCGCGTTCTATCACGGCTATCATGGCGACAATGCCGCCACGTTCCCCGTCGGAACAATTTCCGACGAGGCACAGGCGCTTCTCGACGCCACGCGCGAAAGCCTTTACGAGGGCATCGCGCAGGCAGTCGCAGGAAACCGCATCGGCGACATCAGCCACGCTGTGCAGGCGTATGTCGAGGAGCGTGGTTATTCGGTGGTACGACAGTACGTCGGCCACGGAGTAGGTACGCACCTGCACGAGGAACCGAATGTTCCGAACTTTGGCACACCGGGAAGAGGCCCGCGTCTCGTCCCCGGTATGACCATCGCCATTGAACCGATGATCAACTGCGGCACTCACGAGATTGAGGTGTTGCCGGAGGGTTGGACGGTGCTCACGAAAGACAGAAAGCTCTCTGCCCATTTCGAGCACACCATCGCCGTCACGACAGAGGGTCCGGTGATTCTGACCCAACCGTAAGCATCTGTTAGTGTCCACTCGGCGGAAATCCGCCGTTATGATTAAAGGAGGTTATCGAATGTCCAAGGCGGACGTTATCGAAGTGGAAGGCGTTGTTGTGGAAGCTCTTCCCAATGCCACGTTCCAAGTCGAATTGGCCAACGGCCACAAGGTGCTCGCCCACATTTCCGGCAAATTGCGTACGAACTTTATTCGCATTCTGCCGGGCGATAAGGTGACGATGGAAATGTCGCCTTACGATCTTTCTAAAGGGCGTATCACCTGGAGAAGTAAGTAAGCCCCCACGAAGGGGACAACCCAAAACCGCATCTTTGATGCTGAGGAGGTATTTTTTATGAAAGTCAGACCTTCTGTGAAGAAAATCTGCGAGAAATGCAAGATCATCAAACGCAAAGGCAAAGTGATGGTCATCTGCGAAAACCCGAAGCACAAGCAGCGCCAAGGCTAATTGCCTGCGCGATCTTATGACGGGGCAAAAGGCCCCACGAAAGGAAGGAAAGTATTATGGCGCGTATCGCCGGCGTAGACCTGCCCAGAGATAAACGTATTGAAATCGGCCTTACCTATATTTTCGGTATCGGCCGCAAATCGGCAAGTGACATTCTTGCCGCTACCGGTGTGGATCCGGACATCCGTGTTCGCGATCTGACCGAGGAAGATGCTTCTAAACTCCGTGAGTACATCGACCACAACTATGTTGTGGAAGGTGACCTCCGCCGCGACGTGGCGTTCGACATCAAACGCCTCATCGAGATCGGCAGCTATCGCGGTCTTCGTCACCGCAAAGGCTTGCCGGTGCGTGGTCAGCGTTCCAAGACGAATGCTCGTACCCGCAAAGGTCCGAAGAAAACCATTGCCAACAAGAAGAAATAAGTAGGAGGGATAACAATGGCTGCTGCCAAAACTGCTGCGCGCAAGGGTGCTACCCGTCGCCGCAAAGAACGCAAAAATATCGAGCGTGGAGCCGCGCATATCCAATCTACGTTCAACAACACCATCGTCACGCTGACCGATACGCAGGGCAACGCGCTCTCGTGGGCGTCTGCCGGCGAACTCGGTTTCCGTGGTTCTCGTAAATCCACTCCGTTCGCGGCCCAGACCGCTGCGGAGACTGCCGCGAAAGCCGCGATGGAGCACGGTCTGAAGACCGTTGAAGTGTACGTCAAAGGCCCGGGCGCCGGTCGCGAAGCCGCGATTCGTGCGTTGCAAGCCGCCGGCCTCGAGATCACGCTCATCAAAGACGTGACTCCGGTGCCGCACAACGGCTGCCGTCCGCCGAAAAGACGTCGTGTTTAATGGAGGTGTAACGAAATGGCTAGATATACCGGTGCGGTGTGCCGTCTGTGCCGCCGTGAAGGACAAAAATTGTTCCTCAAAGGGGAACGTTGCTACAGCAAAAAATGCGCTCTTGAGCGCCGCGCGTATGCCCCGGGCCAACACGGCCAGGGCCGCAAAAAAGTTTCTGAGTACGGCAAACAGCTGCGTACCAAACAGTTCGCCAAACGCTACTATGGCGTTCTGGAAGGCCAGTTCCGTACGTACTTTGAGAAAGCCACCAAAATGCAGGGCGTGACCGGTGAAAACCTGCTCTCCATTTTGGAATCCCGTCTGGACAACGTGGCGTATCGCCTCGGCTTCGGCACTTCCCGTGCCCAGGCTCGTCAGATGGTGTTGCACGGCCACGTGACCGTCAACGGCAAAAAAGTGAACATCCCGTCTTATCTCGTGAAACCGGGCCAGACGGTTGCTCTGAAAGAGGAAAGCCGCAGCCTCGACCTCGTGAAAGGCATCCAGGAAGCGACCGCTTCCCGTCCGGTGCCGAAGTGGCTGGATCTCAACAAGCAGACTTCCGAAGCGAAAGTTGTCGCGCTGGCGACCCGTGAGGACATCGATCTTCCGATCGAAGAGACGCTCATCGTCGAGTTGTACTCGAAATAAGCGTGTCCTTGCCGCTTTTATCCGTTTTTTCGAAGAGTTACATTTTAATAAGGAGGCTTTTGCATGATTGAGATTGAGAAGCCGAGAATTGAGGTTGTGGACCTCACCGAAGACGGCACCTACGGCAAATTCACCGTGGATCCGTTGGAGCGTGGCTATGGTTCCACCCTCGGCAACAGCCTGCGTCGCGTCCTTTTGTCGTCGCTTCCTGGCTATGCCGTGACGTCGGTGAAAATCGACGGAATTCTCCATGAGTTCTCCACTATCGAGGGCGTCAAAGAAGACGTGACCGAGATTGTTTTGAACATCAAAGGGTTGATTGTGAAAATCAACGGCGACGGTCCTAAAACCGTCTATATTGAAGAAGAAGGCCCGAAAACCGTCACCGCTGCCGACATCAAATGCGACAGCGAAGTGGAAATCCTCGATCCGGACGTTTATATTGCGACGATTGGCGAGGGTGGCCGCCTGTCGATGGAAATCACCATCGATCGTGGCCGTGGCTACATTGCCGCCGACCGCAACAAACAGTTGCTGTCTCCGGCGATTGGCGTGATTCCGGTCGACTCCATTTACACCCCGGTCCGCAAAGTCAACTACACGGTGGAAAACACCCGTGTCGGCCAGATTACCGACTATGACAAGTTGACCATCGAAGTGTGGACTAACGGTACGATCTCGGCAAAAGAAGCCGTTTCGCTGTCGGCGAAAGTTTTGACGGAGCACCTCAACCTGTTTGTGGATCTCTCCGGTGACACCTATGCCGGCAACTCGATTATGGTCGAGAAAGACGACAACGGCAAAGAAAAGATTCTCGAGATGACGATCGAAGACCTCGATTTGTCGGTGCGTTCCTTCAACTGCTTGAAACGCGCGGGAATCAACACGGTGGAAGACCTCATCCAAAAATCCGAAGAGGATATGATGAAGGTCCGCAACCTCGGCCGCAAATCGCTGGAAGAGGTTATCCACAAACTGGATTCGCTGGGTTTTGCCCTGCGTTCCGATGACGACTAAGATTTTTAACTACCATTTGTAAGGAGTGAAACAACATGCCCGGAACTCGTAAACTGGGTCGCGCGACCGATTGCCGTCTGGCGATGCTGCGCGGAATGGTGACCCATTTCCTCGAAACCGGCCGTATTGAGACGACCGTGACTCGCGCCAAAGAGGTGCAGGCGATGGCGGAAAAATTCATCACCATCGCGAAAGAGCCGACCCTGGCCAACAAACGTCAGGCGCTCGCCTACATCACCAAAGAGGACGTTGTGAAAAAACTGTTCGACGAGATCGCGCCGAAATATGCCGATCGCAACGGCGGTTACACCCGCGTCATCAAAATCGGTGCTCGCCGCGGCGACGCCGCCGAGATGGCCATCCTCGAGCTCATCTGAGTTTTCGTAACGTAAAAAAGGGCAACGGTTTTTCCGTTGCCCTTTTTATTGTTCTTATGCAAAAAAAGGTTGCAATGTTGGCGAAAATAGGGTATACTATGAGTGTATGCGGTGGATGCCGCTGAAAACACGCCCTTTGGGGTATACGGGCGGGCCGGTCCTGTGCGACGGTGCGCTGTGAACCATGTCAGGCGGGGAACCGAGCAGCATTAAGCGGTTGCTTCCGTGTGCCGCAGGTAACTGACTCGTCCGTATACCCGAGAGGGCGTTTTTTAACTCCGTTGTGTAAAAGCGCAGCCGCGAGTAATCACAGATTTTGCTCGCCGCTTTTAACTCCGTTGTGTAAAAGCGCAGCCGCGAGTAATCACAGATTTTGCTTGTCGCTTTTTAACTTTGTTATGTCAAAATAATCAGAAAGGAGCGCTGTGGAAATGTATCAGGTATTATATCGCAAATGGCGACCGAAGACCTTTTCGGAGGTGGTTGGTCAGGAATACGTAACCGACGCGCTCAAAAACGAGGTGGATGGCGGTCGTTTGGCTCACGCCTATCTGTTTGTCGGTTCGCGCGGAACGGGCAAAACCTCTTGTGCGAAAATTTTGGCGAAAGCGGTCAACTGCCTGCATCCCGTGAACGGCGATCCGTGCGGCGAGTGCGAGGTGTGCAGAGGCATTGAAGACGGCACGATTTTGGACGTGACCGAACTGGATGCCGCGTCGAACAACGGCGTGGATTACGTTCGTGAATTGCGCGAAGAGGTCGCGTATATGCCTGCTGTGGCGAAATACCGTGTGTACATCATCGACGAAGTACATATGATGACCGACAGTGCGTTTAACGCGCTCCTTAAGACGCTGGAAGAGCCGCCGGCGCACGTGATTTTCATTCTTGCCACCACCGAGGTGCAGGAATTACCCGACACGATTTTGTCTCGCTGTCAGCGGTTTGATTTCGGGCGCATCGCGCCGGAGAAAATCGCCGAGCGCATTGCCCATATCGCCGAGAACGAGGCGTTTTCGGTCGATGAGGATGCGGCGCTGATGCTCGCGAGGTTGGCCGACGGCGGTATGCGCGACGCGTTGTCGCTTCTTGATCAATGTGTGTCGCGGACGGACGCGGTGACGATGTCGGTGGTGACCGAAACCGCCGGTCTTGCCGGTCGCGACCCGATGTATGCGTTGTCTGCCGCTGTGCGCGCCGGTGACGGCGGCACGGTGCTTGAATGGGTGGATGCGCTACACAACGCCTCCAAGGATATGGAGCGGCTTTGTGTGGAGTGTTTGGACTTTTACCGCCAGTTGATGTTGTGCAAACAGGTAAAAGACCCGTCGGCAATGATTGTGTTGCCGCCGGAGGAGATGGTGCGGCTGAAAGCCGAGGCGGAACAGTACACGTTGCCGACGCTGATGCATTGTATGGACGTGCTGCAAAGCGCGCTTGAGCGCTTGCGTGGCGGTTCCAATCGTCGTATCGAAATGGAAATGGCGCTTCTTAAACTCTGTGACCCGTCGCTCGACACGAGCACGGCCGCGCTCAATCGCCGCATGAACGCGATTGAGGAGGCGCTTAAAAACGGCGCATCGGTGACGATAGCGCCGCCGCAAAAAGTGGAAATTCCAACGCTTGTCGCACCGGTCGCGCCGGTTGCAGCTTCGCCGGCACCGGTTACCGTTTCGCCGGCCGAATCGCAACCTGAGCCGCAACCTGAATCGCAACCCGAGCCGCCGGCTGTGCCGACGCCGGCAAACGAGGGAGACGTTGCCTTTACGGCGTGGAATGACGTGCTCTCGGAACTTGCCCAAACGGCGCCGCCGCTTCGTGGTGTGCTGGAGGGGAGCGACGCGGTCACGCGCGATGATATGGTGCTGATTTACACCGAAAACGGTATGTTCCGCACGCTGGTGAAAAGTGACGGCAACCGCCAAAAGTTGGTGGACGCCATTGCAAAAGTGACCGGCAGGACGTATCGTATTGGGTTAAAAAAGACGGCCCCCGTCGTAACGGCAAGCGTGCCGGACGAGCCGGAAAGCCCGTTGTCTGCATTTTTGCGCGAGAGCCGTGATGCCGGCATCGCGGTGGATATTAAGGAGGAAACTTAAATGAAAGCAAGATTACCGCAAGGTGTGGGCCGTGGCGGCCCGAACAATATGCAGGGGATGATTCATCAGGCCCAGAAAATGCAAGCGGATATGCAGGCGTTGCAGGAAGAGCTTCAAGAGCGTGAGTATTCCGCGACGGTCGGCGGCGGCACGGTGACGGCGGTTGTCAACGGTGGCCACGAACTGACTACGCTTTCCATCGACCCCGAAGTGGTCGATCCGGACGACGTGGAAATGCTGTCCGATTTGGTGATTGCCGCTGTGAACGAGGCCAACCGCAAGGCCGCGGAGGATTCGGAAGAATCCATGGGCAAAATCACCGGCGGCATGAGCATTCCGGGACTGCTGTAAGAGAACAGTTTGACTTTTAAGAAAAGGAGGTGGCGAGTATGTCTTCGATGGCGGCGCCGCTGGAACGGCTTGTAGAACAACTGGAAAAATGGCCTGCAATCGGGCATAAATCCGCGCAACGACTGGCGTTTTATCTTTTGTCGGTGTCGGACGAACGCGCCGCCGCCTTTGTGGATGCGTTTAAGGACGCGCGCGAGAACGTCCACGAATGCACGGTGTGCTGTCATCTGACCGACCGCGAGGTGTGCCCGTTTTGCGACGACCCGACGCGCGACCGCAAGACCATTTGCGTGGTGGCCGATCCGCGAGACGTGATGGCGATTGAACGCGCACGGGAGTACAAGGGCCTTTACCACGTGCTTCACGGCAACCTGTCGCCGATGGACGGCGTGACGCCGGAACAACTGCGCATTAAAGAATTGCTTCACCGCGTAGCAAACGAGGACATCGAGGAAGTCATTATGGCGACCAACCCGACGGTGGACGGCGAAGTAACCGCCACCTATATCGCCAAATTGCTCGCGCCGTTCGGCATTAAAGTGACCCGTCTTGCTTACGGCATTCCCGTCGGCGGCGACCTCGAATACGCCGACGACGTGACCTTGCGCCATTCGCTCGAAGGGCGCAGCGAACTGTAAGAGGTGGGCAATATGGCAGACAAAGCAAACACCAAAACGATTGCCCAAAACAAAAAGGCGTATCACGAATATTTTGTTGAAGAGAGCCTTGAAGCCGGCATCGAACTGTTCGGCACCGAGGTGAAATCTTTGCGAAAAGGCGCGTGCAACCTGAAAGACGCGTGGTGCAGTATCGACGACGGCGAGATGTTCGTGTGTAATATGCACATAAGCCCTTATGAGCAAGGCAACATCTTTAATCGCGATCCACTTCGGGTGCGGCGGTTACTGCTCCACAAAAAAGAGATTATGCGCCTGCTTGGTCAGACGAAGCAAAAAGGGTATACGCTTGTTCCGCTGTCGCTCTATTTCAAAAATTCGCGTGTCAAAGTGCAAGTGGGACTGTGCCGCGGTAAAAAATTGTATGATAAGCGCGAGGTGGAAGCCAAACGGGAGTTGAACCGCGAGGCGGAGCGCGCGCTGAAAAATAAAGAGATTTGATTACCCGGGGGCGTAAAGGTTTCGACGGGGATTTGGATCCATAGTAAGCGAGTAGCGGTGCGGAACCGCTTAAAAATCCGCACCTTAAAAGTAAACGACAACAAACTTGTTGCTCAGGCGGCCTAATTAGGCCCCCGTCCTGCCGAAGACTACCGCGACTTCGGTAAGGGCGTCGATTAGCGGTGCACGTGAACGGGAAAGTGCCGCCTTTCCCGTCATGACGTAGCGGCTACCGTAGCAAACAGCCTGTTTTTCGGCGGTTTGTGAGGGGAATCCTAAAAGAAAAACTGCACTCGGAGAAAGCTGTGGGGATGGATTTTCGGACGCGAGTTCGATTCTCGCCGCCTCCACCACGAAAAAAGGACTTGTCTTTCGACAAGTCCTTTTTTGTTTTTGTACGGTTGGTTGCTTACATCGAAACGTCTGGGGCAATCGGCTCGTTTTGAAGATTCGGGTCGTTCGGCGCGTTCAGACCTAGTTCCTCGACCGGCGCGTTTTGTACCGGCGCGGTTTGGAATGCGGCGTCGGCAGCGGCGATTTTCTCGGCGTTCGGGAGCGGCAACAGCACGTCCATCGGCGTGGAGCGCAGCAGATGCTCCTTTGCGCGATCCGGCTCAGCGGCGATATCGCGGCGATAATCGTTCACCACAACGTCACACCACGATTTGATTTGGCGCGCGAGGTTCAGACGCGAGTGGCGCAGGCTGGTGCCAAGCACGAAATGCTGGCGGTCTTTCGCATTCAGATACGCGCTGGCGCTATCGCGGAGCGTCTGCAGGCTATCGACAAACTCGGTTTTGGTTTTGATACCGTGTTTGAGAAGCATCGAATGCTCCGTCACAGAAGCGAGGGCCTTTTCCATTGCGGAAAACTCCGTCGAGTTCGAGTGACGACCGATATGGTCATACAGATGGCTGATGAAATAGTGCGTTTTGGCAAACGCGGCGTCGGGACGGTTGTCATCGCGAGCCGGGTTTTTAAGACCGGATTTCAGAGCGCTCGCTTTCTTTTCGAGCGTGTCTTGACGGGCGGTGAGTTGGTCGAGCGTGGTTCCCAGTTCTTTCAGTTCGCCGATGGCTTTTACGTGGGTCTCTTTTTCTTTCTCCAAACGTTCGATTTCATTTTTGATCGGGGCGTTTTTATCCACGATTGCCCAGTACATTTTCCGGAATTGCTCGGCTTCGGCTTTCAGCGGCGTAACGGATTTGAGAAGTTCTTCTTTTTTGTTACGCGGAATGTTGGCGAGGTCTTCAAACTGCACAACCATCTCTTTGTGGATTTTCATTTCGCGGTCGAGTATGTCGCGCTTGTCGCCCAACTGCTCGATGTAGGCGAGCGTTTGGGTTTTGTCATTTTCGATGGTTTTGAGGGCGTCGCGCTTTTGCGCATAGCCGGGATACACGCGGAACAACTCGTTGTCGAGGTCGGTTTTCAGCGCACCGAACATATCGAGGATGCGCTCTTTGAAATACGGTTTGTCGACCTTAAGTCTTTGCAACCGTCTGTCTTCTTTGTATTCCTTAAAGTCGGCTTCGTATTTGTCGAGCAGTTCGGCGACTTTCTCTTGCGCTTCTTCCCTCGAATGAAGGGCGGTGTAGGCGTTTTCAAACTGGCGCAGATGGTAAATATACTGATAAGCGCGCGGATCTTCCAGTTTGCCGACGAGCGATTCCGGATTATCGAAGTTCTCTCGCAAGAGTTTGAAATCGTTTTCGGCGATTTCGTCGCGCGGCGCTTTATCGAACGCGGCGCTGACGAGACCGCGCATAATCTGTCCCATACGCGTAGCAAAGTCGTTCAGCTCCTCCGCGCGGATGACCGCTTCGGTGCCGAGCGCGTTTTCCATCGCCTGAATGGGGGCGTACGCTTTGGCGTAACGCGCTTCGTGCAAGGCTTTTGCGCTTGCAATCTCCTCTTGAATAGCGCGATATTCGTTGGTTTTTTCTTGAAGCGCCGTCAGGTGTTTTTTCTGCTCGGTTTCGTTTTCGAGGATGTTTTTATCGAGGCTTGCGATTTCCTGTTCAGCGGCTTCGAGCACCGTTTGGCGCTCGACCATCATCCGCTCCGCCTCGCGCAAATCCGGATTTTTCTTGCGGAGCAGTTCCTTTTGCTCGGCGATTTGTTGGTCGAGTTTTTCAATCTCTTTTTCGTGCAGAGAGGATTTGGCCCACGCGCCGCGATAATCGCCGGCGGCGACGCCCAATTCCTCGCACTTTTTGGCGTAGTCGCGCACGTCCGCGTTGTAGCGGTTGATTTCGGTAACACACTCGTCGAGCGCGGCGTTTTGCGCCAGCGTGCTTTCGCTGATTTCCGCGCGCGCGTAGGTGCCGAGCGTGGTGGCGGCTTTTTCCATATTGCCGAGCATCGTGTACAGCGCTTTAATTTGCGGTTTGTCGATGTCGGCGTTGTTCGTCAGGCGGTTATAGTCCTCAATGGCTTTTTGAAGACCGCCCTTGTGGTGGGACAAGAAAATTTCTTCGCCGAACGCGTCGGTCAGGCCGATGAGGTCGTTATGGGTTTCCTCTTTCGGCAGCGGTTGGCCGAACGCGTCCGTTTCGGGAACGAAACCGTCCACCGACGAGATGAACGTCTTGCCGTTTTGATCGACAACACCCATCAGGCGCACGTCGTCTTCTTCCGCTTCCGGGTCGCCCAGCAACTCGTTTTGCAGCGCGCGCAGGAAATGCGGATTGTAGGCATCGCCCTGCACACGGGGCAGGTTGTTGACGAAAGTCTCATAGAAGAGGATATAGTCGTTCAGGGTGCGTTTCGCTTCGTTGAGCTTTTCCTGATTTTCCTCTTCGGGGGTGAGCGGAATTTCGTTGCCTTGCACGTCGAATTTCGGGTCGGCCGGCTCGCGCGGCGCATCAAAATAGGTATGCAGCTTTGCGAGAGGCGGCGTGGTTTGGTCCTGAAGCCATTTGGCAAAATCCTTGTCCGCATTGCCGATGTCGGCAGTGAGGGTCAAGTCAAAATTCATTCCTTGAAACTCGTGTTTCATTTGCTCACTCGCGTGAGTTGGTGCTTTATGTTTTCCCATGGAAATCGCATCCTTTCGTTTGTACGGGATTTTTCCCGTTCACTTACAATACTCCGCCCAAAGGCAAAAGGTTTCACCGTTTCGGCAAAACGAGAAAAAATCACTTGGTGATTTGAGGTTATTATAACTTTTTTGAGACGACAAGTCAATACGATTTCGCGAACAGAGAGCGGCCGCTGGCACTTTTGGTTTCTTATACGGCGTCTTAACCGGAAAGTGCAAGGATTTATGCGTTTTGTACGTTCTGTATATAAATAATGATGCGCGTTTCGCAAAAAAGTGTCCGCGAGCGGTTGACACTTTCGGTACAATTTGTTATACTCAAAGGCGTAAGGGCATTTCAAAAACACCAGACCCAAAATACATTTTCGGAGGGAAAAAGACATGAAGAAAGCGTTCAGTATTTTGCTCACGTGCGCTCTTCTGTTGAGCCTTGTGAGTGTTGTGTCGTTGGCGGATGCCGACACACAGCGTAGCGTGCCGCTCCTCGGCGTTGTTGTGGACGGTGTGACCGAAACCCAAGAGTTGCCGGCAGACGGCATGGGCGGTGTCAATATCCCCGGCACCGGCGGCTGGAAAGCGTGGGTTTCCTATTGGACCGACGAGGTGGCGGATTTCGCCCCCGAAGCCGGCGAAAAACTGTATCTTGTTTACGATATGACGGTGGCGTCCGGCACGAACGTGCAGTTCACGATTAGCGGCTGGAACAACCCCATCTCGAAAGAGTTGGCCGGCGATGCCGCGGTGCTCGGCGAGGGTGGCGTGTATTCCATCCCGGGCGGCACGTACAGCGGCGCGCTCGAACTTGACCGTTCGCAAATCGGTGACAACGGCCGTATCGGCGTGCTTGGTAACGGCATCGAAATCCGCACCTGCGCGCTTGTTTGCACCGCCGGTACGCCGGAGACTCCGGATCCTGCACCGTCGAAAGCGCCGACCGAGCCGCCTGCACCGAAAGAGGTGGCGGAGAGCGCCGGCATTGACCTGATTTCTGTGATCACCAACGGCACGGATGAATCCGACACCACCGAAATCGTCGACAACGGTTCCGGCTTTGTCATCAGCCAGCCGAAACAGTGGAACGTGTGGGTGATGAACTACGTGGCCGAAGCCGCCGAATTTGAGGCGGCGGACGGCGAAAAACTCTATCTTGTTTACGATTTCACCACCTCCGGTGACGTGCATCTGTGCCTCAATGCGTGGAACAACTCGGTTGCTGCCGACATCGCTGCGGCCGCCGGCGCAAAAACCGCCGCCGCCGAGGATGGCACCCCGATGCTCAAAGCCGGTACGTATACCGGCGCGATTGAAGTGACCAAAGATATGATTGGCGAAAACGGTCGTTTCGGTTTGCGCGGCGTGGCCAGCGCGGACGCGACCATCCGCACTTTCCGCTTGGTGAGCGGTGTCGAGGGCGAGTCCACCGGCACGCAGGGCGACAACGAAACCACCAAAAAGATTGTTGAGCCGACTACGAAACCGACCACCAAACCCACCGAGGGTGAAGTGACCGTTACGAATGAGGTTGACTTGATTGAGACCATCGGCAACGGCACGGATGAATCCGACACCACCGAAATTACCGACAACGGTTCCGGCTTTGTCATCAGCCAGTCCAAACCGTGGAACGTGTGGGTGCTGTATTACAGCGACGATGCGCTGGAATTCACTCCTGCCGAGGGCGAGGATTTGTATCTTGTCTATGACTTTACCGTGAACGGCAAAGGCCACCTGTGTGTAAACGGCTGGAACAGCTCTGTTGCCGCCGCGATTGCGAAAGTGGCCGGCGCCTCCACCGCTCCGGCGGAGGACGGCACGCCGATGCTGACCGCCGGCACGTATACCGGCAAAATTGCCATTACTAGAGATATGATTGGTGAAAACGGCCGCCTCGGCATTGAGGGTACCGGCGCGACCATTCGTACTTTCAAACTGGTGAGCACCAAAGCAGGCGAACCGACCACCAAACCCACCGAAAAAGCCGGCATCAAAGGCGATGCCAACTCGGACGAAGCGGTGAATATGAAAGACGTTTTGCTGCTTCGCAAATATCTGGCCGGCATCGACGCTTCGCCGGATATGGCGGCATCGGATGTGAACAACGACGGCGCGGTCAACATGAAGGACGTGCTGATGATTCGCAAATATATTGCCGGCATCATCAAATCCTTTGACGACGTCGATCCGAGCGAGCCGGGCGAGACTTCCGCTACCGAGCCGCAGGGCAAACCGGTGACCGGCGAACTCAATCTGATTGACGTGATTACCAACGGTACGGATGAAACGGACGGTACCGAAATCAAGGACGAGGGCAACGGCTTCGTTATCAATCAGTCGAAAGACTGGAACGTGTGGGTGATGTATTTTAACGAAAACACCCCGTTCTTCTACGCTCGCGAGGGCGAAAACGTGTTCCTCGAATACGATATGACGTTGGACGGCGACGTGCATCTGAACGTCAACGGTTGGAACAACTCCATTGCCGCGACGATTGCCGCCGCATCCGGCGCTTCGACCACCTTTGCCGAGGACGGTACCCCGATGCTCATCCAAGGCACGTATACGGGCAGAGTGCAGATTGACCCGTCGCTGTTCGGCGAAACCGGTCGTCTCGGTATTGTGGGCAAAGGCGCGACTATTCGCACCTTCAAGCTTGTGAGCGCGGAGGGTGGCGTTGCCACGACCACCGCCTCTAAAAAGACGACCGACCCCACCGCGACCGTTCCGAGCAAAACGACGCCGCCTACTCAGTCGGGTACGCCGTATATCACCTATGATACCGCCGAAAAATTCGGTTCTCTCGGTACGTGGTGGTGGAACGCCGACCAAATCAGCAACGAAACTCAGCGCAAACAGCGCTTGGACCTTTTGCAGCAAAACCACGTGACCGAGATTTATCTCTGCATCACCTCTCAAAGCTTTGACGACATTGCCGATTTTATTATTGACGCCGGCTCGCGCGGAATGCGCGTGGCGTGGTTGGCCGGTGATGCGTCGTGGGTTCAAAGTGGCAGCACCGGTTTTGACGGGATATTTGCCCGTTTCAAAACCTATCAAAATCAGGCTCCTGCCAACGCGAAATTCTACGGCGTCCACTTTGACGTAGAGCCGCAGGCGACCGGCGGAAGCCCCAACTGGCAAGGCTATGCCGATTTGGTGTTGCGTGCGACCAAAGCCGCCCACGAGTATGGCACGATTATCGAATGGGATATCCCGTTCTGGCTGGATGGCACCACCGTCAAGGTGAATGGCAGCTCTGTGCGTCTTCTCGACGTGCTGGCGGAAAACTCCGATACGCTGACGCTGATGTCCTATCGTGACACCGCCGCCGCTGTGCTTTCCATCAGCGCCGAGGAAATCGCGCTCGGCTCGCAGTACAATTGCAAAATCATCCTCGGTTTTGAGTCCAACTACACTCTGGAGGGCGCCAACCTCTCCTTTGCGGAAGAGGGCAAAACCGTGATGTACGCAGAGGTGCAAAGCGTGTTGACCTCGCTGTCCAAAAAAGACACGCTTTCTGCCGGTTACGGCTGCGCTATCCACCACGTGGATACCTGGCTGAGCCTCAAAAACTGATTTTTTCACATAAAAAAGAAAGCCCCGAAACCGAAGTTTCGGGGCTTTTGCGCATTTTGTTGTAAAATCAGCGTTTGCTGAACTGCGGAGCGCGACGGGCGGCTTTAAGACCGTATTTCTTACGCTCTTTCATACGCGGATCACGGGTGAGCAGGCCGGCTTTTTTGAGAACCGGGCGAAGCTCGCCGTCGTTGTATTGCAGGAGGGCACGGGCGATACCGTGACGGATGGCGCCGGCTTGACCGGTCACACCGCCGCCGGCAACGCGGCACTCGATGTCGAACTTACCGTTGAGACCGGTAAGCTCCAGCGGCTGACGAACGAGGAGTTTCAAGGTCTCAAGACCGAAGTACTCGTCCATCTCACGATCGTTGATTTTCACAGAACCGGTGCCGGCATACAAGCGGACACGAGCCACAGAGCTTTTGCGGCGGCCGGTACCATAGAAATAGGGGCGTTTATTGAAATCCATTTTTACCAGTCTCCTTTCTTAAATCTCGTAGGCTTCGGGTTTCTGCGCGGCTTGCTCATGTTGGTCGCCGGCGTAGACACGCAGGCGCGTCATGGCGGCGCGGCCGATGGTGTTGTTCGGGACCATGCCGTAAATCGCGAGTTCCATCGCTTTTTCCGGACGGGTCTCCATCAGCTGGGAATACGGAACGGTTTTCAGACCGCCGATCCAGCCGGGGTGGCGCTGCCACACTTTTTTCTGCAGTTTGTTGCCGGTCAGCACCGCTTTGCCGCAGTTGATGACGATAACGTGATCGCCGCAGTCAACGTGGGTGGTGTAGGTCGGCTTGGTTTTGCCGCGGAGCAGGTCCGCCGCCGCCACCGCAACACGGCCGAGCGGTTTGCCGGCAGCGTCGATGACGTACCATTTGCGGGCAACTTCGCCCGCTTTTTCCATATACGTGGACATTGTGGTTCCTCCTAAAATAATATTCTCTTTGACAGAAGCGGGGGCAACCCCCGTTTTTCGCACGAGAATGATAATACCATAGCTCGGTGCCGTTGTCAACACCTTTTTTGCACTTTTTTAATTTTCAATAGGTCAATCTCGCGTTTTCGCCGTTTTTCTCGTTTTTTCATAGTGTTTTCTCTTTCGCCATTTTTCAAAAACGGCGCAAAAAACACCTCCGGCGAGATCGCCGGAGGTGCCGAGGGGGTTTATTGGACGACGTAGCGACCTTTCCACTCTAAACGATACTCTTCGATCTCAAGCGAAAAGTCGTTCAGCATCGGGATGCGGCGGATCTCATACACGGTGTTGAACGAGCCGAGCAGCTCGCGCGGCAGCGAGATGAGAGCCACGTCCTGCGCTGTCCACGGGGAATACGCCCAATTGCTTTGGCTGTGGAGGACAAGCGAGCCGTCTTTGACACGGTATACGCCGGAAATCGGGGTGGTATAGTCGATGTCCTGGTCATCGACGCGCAAAGCGACGAGGAACTTGTCGGCAAAAAACGCGTCGTCATAGGTGTTTTTCGGGGAGACGGGAGTGGTCGTGCCGGAGAAGAGGTTGCCACCCTCGGTTTTGGCGAAATAGGCGTCCACCTCCGCGCTCGAGCGCAAGATCGCCGCTTTCGGGAAGGTGGCACAAAATTCCTCCGACCCGCCGACCGACGTCACGAACTCCTCCAACGCGAACGGAACGCAGTCGGTGCGGGCATAGACGTTGCCGTAGAGGACGATTTGGCGCAGCGCCAGCACGTCTTTCATATTGACGGTGTTATCGTGGTTGACGTCCGCCTCCTCCTGTCGGATATAAATGGGAAAATCGATAAGGAATTTGCGGACGGTCAGCACGTCTTTCAGGTTGACGACGCCGTCGTTGTTGGCATCACCGAGAAGCACGGCATCCGGCATATCCACGTAGTGGGAGTTTTGGAAAACGTCTACCTCGACGACGCGCTCGTCCATCGTGAAGCGGGCGATGTCGTCGGCGGTGGCGGTCAGCGTCCACATGGGCGCATAGTGACTTTGGAAGGAGACGTTTTCCGGGTCAACGCCGAGGTCGGCCATCAGCTCTGCCGAGGCTTGGTCGTTGACACACCCATACAGCCAGCGCTCGGCCATGATATATACCTCGGTGATGATCTTTTCGGCGGAAAAGTCAGCGTACTCGTCTATAAGCGCTTCGATCTTGGGGATCACCTCGTCGGCAAATTCCCCGAGACCGGCATCGCACAGTCGCTCGCGCATACCGTCGTAGGAGATGGGCTCCTTATCCGCCAGCGCCCGGGAGACGTCCGAAGCGATGACGTGCGCCACCTGCTGAACGCTTGCGATCGCCTCCGGCTCTTGATACCACAGAGTGATGGAGAGCATAAAATCGTCCGCGGTGTCCGCAAGAATGGTGAGCAGGGCGCTCGTGACTTTGCTCTCGTCGCCCGGGAAGTAGTATTTTTTTTCAAACGGCGCGGGGTTTCTTTCGCTGCCGAGACCCATAGACAGAATACTCTCGTCGGCGGACAGCCGGGCGATTTGGGCGGTCGTGAGCTTCAAGACGAGAACGGGCTCCATTTTGTCGCACAGCAGCACGTTGTCCTGCGGGATCGACCACGCATAGGCGAACGCCTCGCCGTGATGCTCATAGAGGCGATAGCGCAGAAAATTCTTTGCCGCTTGACTCATCAGCTCTTCCGAGAGAAAGATCGTCTCGGTCCATTCCGTTTCCATCTGCGTCAAAAGCGGCGTCTCGGCATACGAAAGACCGTACGTTTCCAGCGTGGCGCGGATGCGGTCGTAGGGAATGAGCGCGGTCACCGGCGTGCCGGTGGGAAGCGTGCCACGCGCGCCGATGACCTCGGCGGCGATCTCGGCGGCGACGGTGTCCAAAAGCTCTTCGTTCGCCGCACCGTCCTCATAGCGGAGAACGACGGGGATGAGGGTGGTTTCCTTGGCGCTCTCGATCGCTTTGAGCAGCAGCTCCGATATTTTTTCGGTGTGGAGAGGATCGCTTTCGGCAAAAGCCGTTACCGCGCCGATACACGACGCAAGCAGGCATACCGTGGCAAACAGAGCAAGCAATTTTTTCATAAATATTCCTCCTTTTCGGGGTGTCTACTACCATAACGAACGAGCGAGGGAATGTATTGGAAAAAGTTGAAAAAATTTTCGATTATTTTTTTCGGGCGTGGTATAGCGCGTTTTTTCAGGAACAAAAACACCATATATAGGATAGGTCTATTATAAAATAACCCATTATAAAAAACAAGCGAAAAAAGTGTTGACAAAGAGAAAATCCTATGATACAATAACCCTTGCCGCGTAATTCGGGCTTTTTTAAGTGCGCCAAAAAGCGCCGCCCGCGTTAGCGAGTCTTATAGAAAGAAGGAACCCCAGCATGTACGCTATTATTGAAACCGGCGGCAAACAGTACAAAGTGCAGAGCGGCGACGTTCTGTTCGTTGAGAAGCTCGAAGCTGCCGAGGGCGACAAAGTCGTGTTCGACCAGGTTCTTGCCATCCAGAATGACAAAGGCCTGAAGACCGGCGCCCCCTACCTGAAAGGAGCGACCGTGTCCGCGACCGTCCTGAAGAACGGCAAAGGCAAAAAGATCCGCGTGTTCACCTATCGTCCGAAGAAAGGCAGCAAACGCGCCATGGGCCATCGTCAACCCTACACGAAAGTGGAGATCGGCGACATCAAAGCCCGTACGACTGCGAAGAAAGCCGCGGAAGAAGCTCCGGCTGCGGAGGAATAAGAACGATGCGCGCCACATTTTTCCGCAAGGGAGACCGGATCGACGGTTTTGACCTTGACGGACATTGCGGTGGTGCCGCGGGGCGGGATATCGTGTGCGCGGCGGTTTCGTCCGCGGCGTATATGACCGCTAACACGCTCACCGAGGTGTGCGGGCTTCGTGCCGACATCGCGGAAGCGGACGGCAAGCTCGTTTTGCGGCTTACCGAACCGGAAAACGTTCGCGGAGACGACGTGATGAACGGGTTTTACCTGCATCTCGAGGGTCTGCACGAGCAGTATCCGACAAAAATCGAAATTACCAACAGCAACGATACGGAGGTGTAACGAAATGCTGAAAATTAACATTCAACTGTTCGCTCATAAAAAAGGTATGGGTTCGACCAAGAACGGTCGTGACTCCGAATCCATACGCCTCGGCGCGAAACGTGCCGACGGTCAGGCTGTCCTCGCCGGCAACATCCTCGTTCGCCAGCGCGGCACCCACATCCATCCGGGCGTCAACGTGGGCATCGGCTCCGATGACACGCTGTATGCGAAAGAGAACGGCACCGTGCGTTTTGAGCGCGTGGGCAAAGACCGCAAACGCGTCAGCGTCTATCCGGCGGAATAATCTGCGAAAAAATCCCAACCCTGCGGGGTTGGGATTTTTTATTGCTTTTTTTGCGTGGATAGTGTATACTTATTATGTTAAACTCAAAAAGGAGTGAAGAAAAATGAAAAAAATCGTTTCTTTGGCGGCGCTGTTGGCGCTTGTGTTGACGATGGCGGTTCCGGCGTTCGCTGTGTCCGCTGCCCGTCCGGAGCGCGGTGACGCGACTGCCGACGGCGCGATCAACATGAAGGATGCGCTTGCCGCCCGCAAATACGTGGCGGACATCGGCACCGAGCTGGACTTCGAGGCCGCCGACTGCAACGGCGACGAAGCGATCAACATGAAAGACGTGCTGATCATCCGCAAATACGTGGCGGGCTTGGACGTGGAATTTGCCGCGTATGCGACGGAGGATTATTCGCCGTTTTATCTCAAAACACTCGCGCAGGAGCAGGTGACGCTGTCGTTTTATAATATGGACGCCACCAAAATGGCGGTGACCTGGCACACCACCCGCGAGAACTTCGGCCCGGTGGCGCAGGTCGTCAAGGTGAAAGACGGCGAGGAGCCGGATTTCTCGAACGCGATGGTGTTTAACGGCACGACCGAGGAGTTCTCGGAGATGTCCACGCTGTACAGCGCCGAGACGAATGAGTTTAAGGTGGTCTCCAAGATCGGTTACAAGACCAACCCGGATTACACCCACCGCGTGGTGATGGATAATCTGGAGTACGACACCACCTACGCCTATCGCGTGGGCGACGGCAAGAAAAAGATTTGGAGCGACGTGTATACCTTCACGACGCGTCCCGAAACGGTGGGTGACTTCTCGTTCATCTATTTGAGCGACACGCAGGTGACCGCCACCCAAGACCAAACGGCGGCGCACTTTATGGCGGATGCGCTCAACGGCGCGGCTGCCAACGACCCGAATTTCTCGTTCATTATGCACGGCGGCGACATCGTACAGACCTCGCGCTATCTGCACCAATGGCAGATGATGCTGAACGGTAACGAGAACTATCTCGCGCAGTATCCGTTTATGCCGGCGACCGGCAACCACGAGGCGACCAACGATACCGCCGGTCAGTACGAGACCTACAAGCACCTAACGTTTGAATATCCCGAGCCCAACAGCAAAAAGAGCTACGGCGTGTATTACTCGTTCGATTACGGCGACGCGCACTTCGTGGTGCTTAACACCTGCTACGGCGACGGCGTGCGTTCGCCGAACGTGGATACCGAGCAAAAGGCGTGGCTTGAGAAGGATCTTGCGAGCTCCGCGAAAAAATGGAAGATCGTGATGATGCACGTGCCGATGGTGTCGTATAAAAACATCACGATGGCGCCGCTCAACCGTATCTTTAACGAAAACGGTGTCGATCTTGTGCTGCAGGCGGACGAGCACGTGTATCTGCGCTCCTATCCGATGAGCGACCGCGGCAAGCCCATTGCGGATTCGCCGAAAAAGACGGTGAACGGGGTCGAATACCTTGTGAATCCGGCGGGCGCGGTGTATATCCAGGCGGCGACCGGCGGCGACTCCGAATCGAAAGTCAACTCCGCTACCGTGAAGCCGGAGAACCTGGCGATTTCCGGCAACGGTCGCCAGTCCTCGTGGGCGAACATCTCGATCGAAGGCAATATGCTGACGATGCGCACCTGCTACTACAACGCGGGCAATATCCAAACCTATGCCGACGGTTTGTGGGGTATTATTAAGGAGTAATCTTCTATAAAAAAGACCGATGGACGTGTTCCATCGGTCTTTTTTTGTTTTGCGATCATTCCGCTTTGCTTTTCGGGCGGGAGAGCAGGGCGCACAAAAATCCGAGCACGATCGCGGCGGTGATGCCGCCCGCGGTGGCGGAAAGTCCGCCGGTCAGCGCACCGAGCAGTCCCTCCTGCGCGACCGCTTCGCGAACGCCGGTCGCAAGCACGTAGCCGAAACCGAGAAGAGGCACGGTCGCGCCCGCACCCGCAAAGGTCACGAGCGGCTCATACAGCCCGACGGCGGTAAGCGCTACGCCGGCGGTGACGAAGCTCACCAAAATACGCGCCGGCGTCATATGGGTCAGGTCGATAAGCAGCTGACCGATCACACAAAGTCCGCCGCCCACAAGAAAGGCTTTGCAAAGCGCCACCCATTCCACAAGCACCACTCCTTTTTCGGTAGTGTGTGCAAAAGGAAAAAAACTATACGAAAAAAGCGGCCGAACCGACGTTCAGCCGCTTGTTTTTTTCGAGAGTTTAGGCCGCCACGAACTCGAGCCCGACAGCGCGGGCATAAGATTCGGCGGCAGAGCCTTTCCGTCCTTTAACGGTGGTCAGCGCGGTACAGCCCGCAAACGCGTTTTTGTCGATTGCTTTGATCGAAGCGGGGAACGTCACCTCTTCGAGCGCGGCACAGCCGGAGAACGCGGCGCTTTCCACCACCTCCAGCCGTTTGCCGAAGGAAATGGAGGTGAGCGCGGTGCAGCCGGTGAACGCGTCGGAGGTCAGGTGGGTGACGGTGTCCGGCAGGATGACCTTGGTGACGGTCTCGTTGCCCATAAACGCGGCGGAGATCACGCGCACGTCGAGCGGCACGGTGACGATCTCGCGCGAGCCGTTATATTTGAGCAGCGAGCCGTTTTGGATGACGAACTCGCGGGATTGCTTCATCAGCCACGGCGTACCGTCGAACGCGTCGGTGCCGATATAGACGAAGTTGTCCGGGAACGCGATGGTCTCGAGGCTCTTACAGCCGGAGAAGGCGCGGGCACCGATATGGTTCAGCGCGTAGGGGAAGTTGACCACCGTCAGCGCGTTACAGCCGTAAAACGCGTCGTCGTCGATATAGGTGAGCGACGAGGGCAGCGACACCGAGCGCAGCTTGCTGCAGGCGGCAAAGGCGCTTTCGCCCACGCTCGTAATGGTGGAGGGCAGGTTGACGGTATCCAGCGCGCCGTTGGCTTTAAACGCGCCGTCGGCGATCTCCGTGACCGGCTTGCCCTCTAATTCCTCGGGAATGTTCGCCACCGTGTTGGTGGCGTTGAAGCCGGTGATCACGGCGTGGTTCTCGTCGATCTCATAGGCGTAGGCACTCACCGGCGCGTTGTCGTAGCTCACGTCCGGCAGACGCACCTCGCCGTTTTTGTTACAGCCGCAAAGCAGAACGCACACCAAAAGGATGGCGACTGCCGCCGCAAGAATTCTTTTCATAGCAAACAACCTCATTTCCCAAAAAGGTTTAAGATTATCTATTATTATAAAGCACCCGCCCAATTTTGGCAAGTGTTTTTTGGGCAAAAGAAAACCCGCTTCGTGAGAAGCGGGTTTTGAAACGCTTATTTGTTGCGGAAGTTTTCGAGGAGATCCACGATTTTCTGATGCGGGTCGAGGATCTTTTCCACCGAGAAGTCTTGGTTGAGCGCCGCAATGAAGTAGGACACGTATTTGCCCATATCCACCTCGTAGAACCACGGGCGGGAGAGCAGTTCCGGCGTGCGGTAGGTGAGGTTCGTACCGAGGATGCCGGAGATGATACCCTCTTCATACGCTTTGTCGAACGCCTCGAGACCGTTGGCGAACAGCGCGTAGGTCGCGTACGCAAACACGCGGTTGGCGTTGCGTTTTTTCAGCTCGTACGCGATGTCGAGCATCGAGTCACCGGAGGAGATGATGTCGTCCGCGACGAACACGTCCTTGCCCTCGACCGAGTTGCCGAGATATTCGTGCGCCACGATCGGGTTGCGGCCGTTGACGATCGTCGAGAAGTCGCGGCGTTTGTAGAACATACCGAGATCGACGCCGAGAATGGACGCATAGTACATATTGCGGTGCATCGCGCCGACGTCCGGGCTGATGACGGCGAGGTGATCGCGGTCGGGTTTAATGTCCGGCACGCTGCGGAACAGCTTTTTGAGCGCCTGATACGACGGCATCAGGTTGTCGAAGCCCATCAGCGGCACGGCGTTTTGCACGCGCGCATCGTGCGCGTCGAACGTCACGATGTTCGCGACGCCCATCGCCTGCAGCTCTTGGAGCATCGCGGCGCAGTCAAGCGACTCGCGGTAGTTGCGGCGGTGTTGACGGCCGCCGTAAAGGATCGGCATCACCACGTTGATGCGGTGGGCTTTACCGCCGACCGCTTGGATGACGCGTTTAAGATCTTGGAAATGGTCGTCCGGCGACATCATATTCTCTTTGCCGAACATTTTGTAGGTGCAGTTGTAGTTGCCCACGTCCACAAGAATGAAGACGTCGGCACCGCGCACGCTTTCTTTGAGCGTCGCTTTGGAGTCACCGGAGGAGAAACGCGGACAATTCGAATCCAAAAGGAAGGTGTCCACTTCGTTGCCGGCCTCTTTCGTCCAGCGGGTGAGATACCCGTTGATCTCCTCGCCCAGCTCCTGCGCGCCGCGCAGCGCGATGATACGCAGAGGCGCTACGCCGTTTTTTTCGTTAAAGATGTTTGCTTCGTTAGCCATTTTACCGTCCCGACCTTTCCGTATTA
>JAZUEK010000069.1:0-56383 GCA_045640165.1 Acutalibacteraceae bacterium
AAAGCTTACAGCTTAAACGGTTTGCGGATGTATTGACCGGAATCGTCCAAAAAAATAAATGAAGTTTCACGGTTCACACATTCCCGAGTTCTTGCAAAATCAGGGGTTTTTCTTGCAAAAATGCAAGAAAAATGCAAGAAAAATATCGTATTGGAACACCCTTTCGGACAAGAAATATTGAAAGGAAATTCCACTATGAAATACGATGAAGAAAAATTAAAAGAGTACCCGGAAATTATGAACAAGGAGCAGCTGAGAATAGCATGTCATATCAGTAAACGGACTGCCCTCTTTCTTCTACAATTTAATTTAATCCCGAATACCTGTACCGGAAAGAAAACCCGATGCTATAAAATCCGTAAACAAGATATTATTGCTTTTATGAACGATCGTGAAGTTAATCCGCAAAGGTATATCGCGCCTGAAGGCTGGTATCGCTACGGCGACAGCAGCGTGAAGCCATACAAGATTCGTATCCGACCGTCAGTTGCTTTTGATGCGGAAAAGACACGACACTTCTATGAATATGCTCTGACTGCCTATCCGGATGTTCTTGACGTTCAAGACGTTGTAGAGTTTACCGGATATAACAGGAGAACTGTTGGAGCGTGGGTTCGAGCCGGAAAACTAAAAGCTCTTGAGCTCCCGAACAAGTATGTAATCCCGAAATGCTATTTAATCGATTGGCTCAGTTCGGTTGAATACGATAACATTATACGCCAGTCGTCCAAACATGTAAATATCTTATGGACTATTTCTAAATGGAATGATGGGATAGCGAATGAAGAATAGGTAGAATAGTAGAGTCCCTTTCTCGCGCTGCGAGAGAGGGACTCGCTTTTTTTGAGAAGGAGAAAAAATTCAAAAAAGTAGGTCGAAAAACGGTTAGATTTGTTGCATTTTG
Source organism: Acutalibacteraceae bacterium (assembly GCA_045640165.1). Taxonomy (GTDB): domain Bacteria; phylum Bacillota; class Clostridia; order Oscillospirales; family Acutalibacteraceae; genus RGIG426. The sequence goes on from JAZUEK010000069.1 coordinate 905, forward strand.
CGTCAACGCTTGTTATAATTTTATTGTATATGCAAATTTCTTTTTATGACGTCCGTTTTATGGGACATTGGTTGTGTGATAATTAAGATGGAGAATTCTATAAGGAGGATATGACTATGGCTGACATTAAGAAAGAACAAGAACGCGAGGAGTTACATCGTGCCATTTGGGCGATTGCAGATGACTTGCGTGGTTCTGTGGACGGTTGGGACTTTAAGACCTACGTTCTCGGCACTATGTTCTATCGCTATATTTCCGAGAACTTGGCGAACTACATTAACCAAGGCGAAATTGAAGCCGGCAACGCTGACTTTGATTATGCCAAAATATCGGATGCACAAGCAGAGGAAGCTCGCGCAAGTCTTATCAGCGAAAAAGGATTTTTCATGCTTCCGTCTCAACTGTTCTGCAATGTTCGCGCAAAAGCGGCTACGGATGAGAACCTCAACGAAACGCTTGAAAAAGTGTTTACCGCTATTGAGGATTCCGCTAAAGGTAGCGTGTCCGAAGTGGATTTTGCCGGTTTGTTTGACGACTTTGACGTGAACAGCAACAAACTTGGTGCGACTGTCGCCAAGCGTAACGAGAAGCTAGCGAAGTTGCTCGATGGTATCGGCAATATGAACCTCGGTGACGTAAAAAATCACGATATCGATGCGTTTGGTGATGCCTACGAATACTTAATGACGATGTATGCGTCTAATGCCGGCAAATCGGGTGGCGAGTTCTTTACTCCGGCGGATGTTTCCGAATTACTTACCCGGCTCGGCACGGTTGGCAAAACTGAAATCAACAAGGTGTACGATCCGGCGTGTGGTTCCGGTTCGCTGCTTTTGAAAGCGGAAAAGGTGCTTGGCAAGGATGCGGTTCTCAACGGCTTTTTTGGTCAAGAAATCAACATCACAACCTACAACCTTTGTCGTATCAATATGTTCCTCCACGACATTGGCTTTGATAAGTTTGACATCGCTTGCGAGGATACGTTGACCAGCCCGATGCATTGGGACGACGAGCCGTTTGAGCTGATTGTTTCCAATCCTCCGTATTCTATCAAATGGGCGGGCGACGAGAACCCGTTACTTATCAACGATCCGCGTTTTGCGCCTGCCGGTGTGTTGGCTCCGAAATCCAAAGCGGACTTGGCGTTTATTATGCACAGCCTTTCGTGGTTGGCTCCCAACGGTACGGCGGCGATCGTTTGCTTCCCCGGTATTATGTACCGTGGTGGTGCCGAAAAGAAAATCCGTCAGTATCTCGTGGATAACAACTTTGTGGATTGCGTGATTCAGCTGCCGTCCAATCTGTTCTTTGGCACGTCGATTGCTACCTGCATTATGGTGCTGAAAAAGGGCAAAACGGATAATAAAACGCTGTTTATCGATGCGACCAACGAGTGCGTGAAGGTTACGAACAACAACAAACTTACGCCGGAAAACATTGACCGCATTGTGGCAACTTTTGCCGAGCGTCGGGAGGATGAGCATTTTTCGCATCTTGCTACTTACGACGAGATTGCGGAAAACGATTTCAATCTTTCGGTTTCCACTTATGTGGAAGCAGAGGACACCCGTGAAAAAATCGACATTGTTAAACTGAATGCGGAAATTAAGGAAATTGTCGCCCGTGAAGCGACCTTGCGTGCAGAAATCGATGCTATTATTGAGGAAATTGAGGGATGATGATATGAGACTTTATCTTACTCGTAAAAAAGGCAGTGTTAATGCTCAGGTGGATTACAATGTTGAAAGTGGCGAATTTGTTGTATTAAAGGGTAGTAAGATTTCTGAAACTATCGCTTATAGTGAAAAGTTTAGAGGGGCAAAATCCATTGAAAAACAACGAACTAATACCGTAAAGAATGCAACGGTTATTTGCGATGTATCATTCAAAAGTGCATCAACTGCTGCAAACTATGTGACTGGTGCAAGTACGAATGGCCTGATTTCTTGGAAAGACGAAAATGGGAAAAGTTTGAAGGAAATCATCGCTGAAACGGAGATAATTAAATGAGCAAACTGGAAGAATTGATCAGCCAATTCTGTCCCAACGGAGTCGAAAGAAAGACTCTTGGTGAACTTGGAAAGTTTTATGGCGGTTTGACTGGAAAATCAAAAGAAGATTTCAAAGACGGAAACGCAAAGTTTATTACATACAGGAACATCTACTCAAACCCTGCTCTCCAAATTGATGTTGAGGACAGAGTAAGAGTAAACGATGGCGAAAAACAAAATACCATCCAGTATGGAGATGTTTTGTTCACAGGTTCTTCAGAAACACCGGATGAATGCGGTATATCGTCTGTTTTGACACAACATACCGACGAAAAGTTATATCTTAATAGTTTCTGTTTCATTTTTAGATTTAACGATTCTTCCATCGTTGAACCCAGCTTTTCCAAACATCTTTTTAGATCAAGTGATTTGCGTTATCAAATAGGTAAAACCGCAAGCGGCGTTACGAGATTTAATGTTTCAAAGGAAAAGATGGCGAGGGTTGTTATCCCTGTTCCTCCCATTGAGGTTCAGCGTGAAATTGTCCGAATTTTAGACAATTTCACGGAGCTTACAGCGGAGCTTACAGCGGAGCTTACAGCGGAGCTTACAGCGAGACAAAAGCAGTATGAGTACTATAGGGATGAATTGTTCCAAAGCAAAGGATTAGAAGCGAAAATAAAACCACTTTCTGAAATTGCGGATATTTCTACTGGCTCAAGTAATACCGACGATGCTGTCGATAATGGCATTTACCCTTTCTATGTTCGCTCACAGGAGCCGTTAGCGAAAAATGAGTATGAATATGACGAAGAAGCGATAATCACCGCAGGTGATGGTGCTGGTGTTGGAAAAGTGTTTCATTATGTGACTGGGAAATATGCACTTCATCAAAGAGCTTATCGCATTCATCCAACGGATGAAGGTTTGTTTGGCCGATACCTTTATCATTATTTTGTTGCTAAATTTCCCATATATATTGCAAAGCAGATGTATCAGGGCTCGGTTCCTTCGATAAGACGACCAATGCTGAACAATTTTGAAATAGTAATGCCAAGCCTTGATGTTCAAAAGAAAATTGCCGATACTCTTGATAACTTTGATGCTATCTGCTCCGACCTAAAAATCGGTCTTCCTGCCGAAATTGAAGCACGCAAAAAACAATATGAATTTTATCGTGACCAGCTCTTGACATTTGCAGAGGGCGGTGCGACAATTTTGACAGACAGACAGACAGACAGACAGACAGACAGACAGACAGACAGACAGACAGATAGACAGACAGACAGACAGAATCTAATTAGGCTTATTCAGTATGTGTTTGGCTATTGTCTTGTCCGTTTGGATGATATTGCAACTATTGCTCGTGGTGGCAATTTCCAAAAGAAGGATTTTGTCGAAGTAGGAAAGCCCTGTATTCATTACGGACAGATGTATACCCATTTCGGTATCCATACAACAAAGACTCTTACCTATGTGGCGGATGACACATTTAAGAAATCCAAACAAGCTGTTCCCGGCGATATTGTGATGGCTGTCACCAGTGAGAATGTGGAAGATGTTTGTTCGTGTGTTGCGTGGCTTGGTGATGAACCTATCGCTGTTAGTGGGCATACCGCCATTATCAGCCACAATCAAAATGCAAAGTATCTGTCGTATTGGTTTCATACCGCAGATTTCTTTGTTCAAAAGAAAAAGTTGGCGCATGGAACAAAAGTTATTGAAGTTACGCCAAGCGCATTAGGCGATATCATTGTTCCATTGCCGCTTCTTACAGAGCAAGAGCGTATTGTTTCCATTCTTGACCGCTTTGATGCGCTCTGCAATGATATCACCGCCGGACTCCCGGCAGAAATTGAAGCACGGCAAAAGCAGTATGAGTATTATAGGGACAAACTATTATGTTTTAAGGGGGAACCTACATGAAAGGTGTAATCTATATTCTTACGAACCCTTCATTTCCGGATTATATCAAAATCGGTTATGCTACGGATATTGAAAAACGCTTAAAACAATTAAACAGAAGCGAGACGATTCCGTTTGCGTTTCGCGTTTATGCGGTTTATGAGGTTGATAGTGCTCTGACCGATAAAGAGTTGCATAAATTGATTGATAGTCTTAACCCGGACCTTCGAACCATAGAAACCTTTGATGGGAAGGAACGAGTTAAAGAGTTTTTTGCTATGTCACCTGAAGATGGCTATGCATTGCTTGAAAGCATTGCAAAAATCAGCGGTACCAGCGATCGTCTGAAACGAATGGAGCCGGAAGGCCATGAAGTGATAGACGAAAAAATCGCCGAAGAAGTACGCGAGAGTGTCCGGCGTGGACCGTTCCGTTTTAGCCAAGTTGGAATTCCTTTTGGTGCGGAGATCGTGTTTATTGATGATTCGACTGTGAAACCGACGGTGATTGATGATAGGCACATTGAGTATAACGGAGAGACTACTTCTGTATCTGCTCTTGCGCAGAAGTTAAAGGGCTTTGACCATCCGGTTCAAGGGCCGCTTTGGTTTACATACAAAGGGAAAAAACTGGCAGATTTAAGAGCAGAAATCGAATCAAAGTAATAATTTTGGGAGGGCAACCATGGCCTATTTCAATATTGTAGCGCAGACAACTGAAAATACGGTTGTGACCGAGTATGAGCCGGTTCAAAAGCGCAGCGAAGCGTATCAAAGCGAAGCGGCGTTAGAACGGGAGTTTATTCGGATGCTCACCGAGCAGGGGTACGAGTATCTGCCTATCCATTCGGAGGCGGAGCTTGTGTCTAACTTGCGCACAAAATTGGAACAGCTCAACGACTATACCTTTACCGATGGAGAATGGGAACGCTTTTTCTCGAATTCCATTGCCAACCAAAATGACGATATTGTATCGAAAACCCAACGCATCCAAGAGGACTACGTGCAGGTGTTGCGCCGGGATGACGGTTCGAGCAAGAACATTAAGCTCATTGATAAAAATAACGTCCACAACAACTCGCTTCAGGTAATCAACCAGTACGTTGTGGGGCAAGAAGACGGTGCGGCTCACGATAACCGCTATGATGTGACGGTTCTCGTCAACGGCTTGCCGCTTGTCCACGTGGAACTGAAACGGCGCGGTGTGCCGATTCGTGAAGCGTTTAACCAAATTGAACGGTATCAGCGCGACAGTTTCTGGGCGGGTTCCGGACTGTTTGAATACGTACAGATTTTCGTTATCTCCAACGGCACGAATACGAAATACTATTCGAATACGACTCGTTGGAATGCGATTAAGGATGCCAAAACCGGCAAGGTTAAAAAGGAAAAGACCAGCAACAGCTTTGAGTTTACCTCGTTTTGGGCGGATGCCGGAAACCGCGTTATTCCGGATTTGGTGGACTTTACGCGGACGTTTTTTGCGAAGCACACGATTCTCAACGTGCTGACCAAATACTGTGTGTTTACCTCTGAAAAGCTGCTGCTTGTAATGCGGCCATATCAGATTACGGCGACCGAGCGTATTCTTTCGCGCATTGATGTGGCGAACAACTACAAGAAATACGGCAACATTGCCGGTGGCGGATATATTTGGCACACTACCGGTTCCGGTAAGACTTTGACTTCGTTCAAAACGGCTCGGTTAGCATCGCAACTGTCGTACATTGACAAGGTTCTGTTTGTCGTTGACCGTAAAGACCTTGACTATCAGACGATGAAGGAGTATGACCGTTTTGAAAAGGGTGCGGCAAACTCCAACAGCTCTACGGCAATCCTCAAAAAGCAATTAGAGGACGATAACGCACATATTATCATTACCACGATTCAAAAGCTGGCCACCTTTATTAAGGCGAACAAAGACCACCCGGTGTATATGAAACATGTGGTGATTATCTTTGATGAATGCCACCGTAGTCAGTTTGGTGATATGCATGCTGCTGTTGTAAAGAACTTCAAGAAATACCACTTGTTTGGATTTACCGGTACGCCCATTTTCTCGGTGAATGCCGGTGCTTCTACCAAAGACCAGTTCTTTACTACCGAGCAGACCTTTGGCGATCAGTTACATACCTACACGATTGTGGATGCCATTAACGACCATAACGTGCTTCCGTTCCGCGTGGACTACATCAAGACGATGGATTCGGACGATTCTATCGAGGATGAAAGCGTGTGGGATATTGACCGCGAAAAAGCGTATATGGCTCCGCAGCGTATCGCACTTGTAACGAAATACATTCTCGACCACTTTGACCAAAAGACGTATCGGAAGGGTTATGGACAAGCATACACTTTAAGTACGTTGACAAATATTGAAGATGTGGCAACTGCCGGGCGTTCCGAGGTGGAGGAAGTTAAGGCAAAACAACGAGTAATTGGCTTTAACTCCATTTTGGCGGTGTCTTCGATAACGGCAGCCAAACTGTACTATAATGAGTTCAAAAAGCAGATGGCAGCTGATCCGACCAAACGCATTCGTGTGGCGACCATTTTCAGTTACGGCGCAAACGAGGAGGAGCCGGACGGACTTCTTGATGAGGAAAATCCGGAGGATACCACGCGGCTTGATCAACCGTCTCGTGATTTCTTGGATGGGGCTATTCGGGACTACAACGAGATGTTCCGTACCAATTATTCTACCGATGGCGATAAGTTCCAAAACTACTACAAAGATGTTTCACTCCGGATGAAAAATAAGGAACTTGACTTGCTGATTGTTGTCAACATGTTCCTTACCGGTTTCGATGCGACTACGCTCAACACGCTGTGGGTAGATAAAAACTTGAAAATGCACGGACTTATCCAAGCATTCAGCCGTACAAACCGAATTTTGAATCGCGTAAAGGATTTTGGCAACATCGTATGTTTCCGCAATCTGCAAAGACGAGTGGACGATGCCATTTCGTTGTTTGGTGATAAGAATGCGTCGGGTATCGTGGTGCTGAAAACCTACAAAGATTACTACGACGGTTATGTGGATGGCGAAGGAGACGAGCATCCCGGCTATGCACAGATGGTGGACGAACTGCAAAATCGTTTCCCGTTGGGTGAAACATTGGAAACGCTACACGACAAGAAGGCGTTTGTTTCGCTTTTCGGTGCTATTCTTCGTATGAGAAACTTGCTCTCTGCGTTTGATGAATTTGAGGGACATGGCATTCTTTCGGACCGCGACATACAGGATTACACGGGTCGGTATCACGATATTCGTGAGGAACTGAAGCCGAGACCTGGGATGAGCACGGATGTCACTGATGATATTGTATTTGAGGTGGAGTTGCTTCGCCAAATCGAAATCAACATCGACTACATCCTCATTCTTGTTAAGAAATATCATGACTCACATTGCTTCGACAAAGAGTTGCTCATCGACATTCACAAAGCCATTGATTCAAGCTTGGAACTTCGTAGTAAAAAAGCTCTTATCGATAGCTTCATTGCCGGCATCAACGATGTGGATGATGTGATGGCGGAGTGGCACAGCTTTGTGGCTGAAGCAAAAGAAAGTGAATTGGTTTCTATTATTGAGGAAGAAAAACTCAAGGAAACAGAGACAAGAAAATATCTCGAAAACTGTTTCCGTAACGGTGAGATCAAAACGACTGGAACGGATATTGACGATTTGATGCCGCCTACATCGCGTTTTGGCGGAGGAGATCGTGCCGAGAAGAAACAACGGATTATTGAAAAGCTTCAACGATTCTTTGAACGGTTCTTTGGGATAGGATAGGGTCTTAGGGGCTTCCCTAACAAGTGAATTGGGCCCACAATTCGTTGCTTGCTAAGACGATTCCAGGTTAAGGTGTGGTTATTTGGCCACACCTTAATTTTTTTCTTCAAAAAGTATTGACAACAGAACAAATGTTCGGTATAATGTGAACACAACATCACAAAGAAAGTGATTTGTGAGACACAAAAGTCTAAAAAGATAATTGAATATAAAAGATTTCTAATCGTGCAAGCGGAGCAGGATCCGGGAATGGACTGAAAAACTTCCAAGCGCCGTATGAAGAATGGAACAGGGCAATAGTTCTGTTTTATTTCTCATACGGCGCTTTTTCTTTTGTCTCAATTATCGAATGGCGTTAGTATATTGCCCGGCATTTTTGGCCATATAAATGCCAGCTTTCCGGGTTATATAGAGGGCGTTTTTACTGCAGGAATTACGTCCTCAAAATCGAATCGGATAGGAGGTGAAAAAAGAGTGGAAAATGCGTGGCCCGGGAATCAGTTGTTCCGGTATATTGAAATCCCCTGGGTGCTTTGTGAGGATGAACAGTACAAGTCTCTTTCTTTGGAAAGTATCGCGTTGTACGGCATCTTACTTCAACGTGCCCAGCTTTCAAAGAAAAACGGATGGATAGATATAGAAAACGGACAAGTGTATATATACTACACGAAAGAAAATCTTGAAAAAATATGTCATTGTGGTTACCAACGCGTTAAAAGAATGATGGATGAACTTGAGAACGCCAACTTGCTAACACAAAAACGACAAGGACTTTGCAAACCGAATAAACTCTATGTCCACCCGTTTTCCACAGAAAACGATTATTTTTCGAGCCGGAGTTCGGAAAACCCAAACTCAGGAGATGCAATATTCCCTATTCAAGATACAGAAGAATCAAATGCAAGTAATAATAATTTTAGTAATAAGATAGATAGATATGATGTTATGCAATCGCGCATAAAAGAAGCGATTGAATATGACTATCTTATTCAATATAACGACAAATGCATTATCGATGAAATTGTATGTTTGATGGAAGATACGATGGGAGACATGAGCGAAACCATTTGTATTGGAAAGCGACAATATCCAAGAGAACAGGTAATCAACCGATTCAAAATGTTAGATGCAAGTCATATTGAATATGTGCTTGAACGGATGAAAGAATCGGGAGAAACCATCCGCAACATTCGAGCCTATTTGCTAACAGCCTTATACAATGCACCGTCTACAATAGAAACGTTTTATACAGACGATGCAAAGAAAACAATATAACGGGATCGTCTTAGCAAGCAACGAATCTGTCCGTACAGATTTCGCTTGTTAGGGAAACCCTAAAACCCAAAAATTAAGGAGGTATATACATGACAAAAACCGAAATTAACGAACTATATAAAGTGATGTTTGTGGAGTATCCGGACATTGTGAACGTGTCGCAGGTACAGAAAATGCTGGGTGTCAGCAGACACTTGGCCTATTCACTTATCAACGATGGATATATTCACGGACTCAAAATCGGCAATGCGTATCGCATTCCTAAAATCAATGTTATTCGTTATACTCTTTCGGAAGATAGCTCCGGGCCGGCAGCGTAATACGGCTCGAAATTCGCCCTAATTGGACGTACTTGCAATGGGGTGTTATAATGAGTGTAGTCCGAAAGGGTGCCCAATAAAAGGCTATCTAAAAGGAGGTAATGATATGGTAGCAGGACACCTACAAATTAAAAACGATTATTACTACATGGTTCTGACCTATAAAGATGCTAACGGGAAACGAAAGCAGCCTTGGATTCCAACCGGTCTCCCTGTTCGGGGAAACAAAAGACAAGCTGAAAAAATGTTGGCTGAAACCAGGCGAAGCTACGTTATTCCGACGGTTAGCGCACCGGAAGGTGATCTTTCACCGGATATGTTGTTTTCGGATTACATGGAATTATGGCTTGAGATTATTCGTGGCTCTGTGGAAGAAACAACTTTTTCATCCTATACCAATATGGTGAAAAACAAAATTGTTCCTTACTTCCGCGAAACCGGAATCACACTTGGCGAACTCCAAGCAAAAAACATTCAGGCATTTTATCTGCATGAGCAGAAAACGATTTCAGCCAATTCGGTGATTCACGAACATGCCAACATCCATAAGGCATTAAAGTATGCCGTGAAAATGGATCTCATTCCATCGAATCCAACCGATAAAGTAGAACGGCCTAAAAAGCAAAAATACGTAGCCGGATATTATCGACTGGATGAGTTGGAAGCTTTATTTGAAGCGACAAAGGATCACTATTTATCTTTGGTCATTCAAATGACGGCGTTTTATGGGTTTCGGAGAAGCGAGGTTTTGGGACTCAAATGGGATGCAGTTGATTTTGAACGAAATATCCTCACCGTCCGACATATTGTGACGGAAACAAGGGTGGATGGTAAAAACAAAATCATCTGCGCAGACCGAGCAAAAACAAAATCCAGCCTTCGATCACTTCCATTAGTAGGTCAGTTCAGAGAAAAGCTGCTTGCATTAAAAGAACAGCAGGCAGAAAACAAGCGTGTTTGTGGCGATTGCTATAACATGGAATACGATGGTTATATTTTCGTGGATGCAATGGGAAACATTTTCAAACCGAATGCAGTAACGGAAACGTTCCCTAAACTGCTGAAACGAAATGGATTACGTCACATCCGCTTTCATGATTTAAGACACTCCTGCGCTTCGCTGTTGTTGGCAAACGATGTGCCGATGAAGCAAATACAAGAGTGGCTTGGTCACAGCGATATTAGTACAACAGCTAATATCTATAGTCATTTAGATTATAAATCCAAGATGACTTCCGCCAGCGTGATGGATAAAATACTCACGATGCCGGACGCAAAAATGCAAACTTGGTGATTGTGTTTTTTCTTGCAAAAATGCAAAGCAAGTCTGTAAGCCCTTGAGAGACAAGGTCTAACGAGTATGCCCCGTTCTTGCAAACGTGCAAAAATCGGTCAAAAACAAGCCAAAAATGAGGCTTTTTGAGTAAAATTTGCCGTTGCAGACAAAAAGAAAAAGCCTGGCAAACCGTTGATTTGCCAGACTTTTTTGGCGGAGAGTGAGGGATTCGAACCCTCGAGCCCGTGAGGGCTACCTGATTTCGAGTCAGGCCCGTTATGACCACTTCGATAACTCTCCGTGTATGCAGATTTCTTGCAAGAATGCAAGAAAAACGTGCAAGAACAATGTAAAATTGTAAAATTTGAACTCTCAAAAACCTTGATGCTATGCGGTTTTTTAGGGGATAAAACTACCTAAACCGTAAAACATTTCGAGTCAGGCCCGTTATGACCACTTCGATAACTCTCCAACTATGCGATTTTCGCGTTTGTTTCGATAACTCTCCACAGCGCAACGCTTATTATATCGAAAAAAATCCGGTTTGTCAACCGAAAACGCGCGATTTTCTTACGGGTTATCGGATTTTTCTTTGGCTATGGCGTTCGCCACGTCCGCCATCCCCATTTTCTCGGTCAAATCGCCAAAGCTTTTGTCATATTGCGCCTTGGAGATCGCACCGTGCTCCAAAAACGTATCGAGCAGCCGTTTTTGCCGCAGATACAGCTCCCGATTTTTCTCCGGATCGCTCATTGTTTTTCCTCCTTTACCCGCGCCAACAGCGCGCTGCCGTGTTCGTTCAACCAGCGGTGACATTCGTCGTATTGCGGGAACGCGGCATACACCTGCTCATAAAATTTCCGGCTGTGGTTCATCTCCTTGCGGTGGGCCAGCTCATGCACCACCACGCTGTCGCGCACCTCGGGCGGCGTCAGCATCAGCAGCGCGTTAAAATTGAGATTTCCCTTACTGCTGCAGCTGCCCCACCGCGTTTTTTGCATCCGAATAGTAACGCGGTTGTAGGACACGCCCATCTGCGCCGCATATTTTTCCACCAACGCGGGAATTTCCGCGTTGGCACACGCTTTCAGCGCGGCGCATTCCTCTGCCGTCAGCGGCTGTACAGCGCTGTTTTTCGCCTCGCGCTCCAGCATTTTGCGCAGGCGTTCTTTTTTCTGTTCCACAAATTCCACGATGCGGCGTTCCTCCAGCATCAGCGGTGCAGAGGCGATGATCTTGCCGTTTTTGCCCGTCTTGAGCGTCAGCGTTTTGCGCACGCTGCGGCAGATCTCCACCGTAAATTCTCCCACTTGGATCGTTTTATTCATCGTCCGCGTTCTCCTCTTCTTTGTCGTCGCTTTCGATCCACGCCACGTCCGACAACGCGATCACCTCGCCGCTTTCCAGGGTCAGCGTTTGCGCGTTCACGTCCAGCTTTTTCAGTCGCCCGCAAACCGTTTCATAGCGGCCGCCCTCCTTGCGTTCGTCCGCGCAAAAGCGCAAAAGCGTCACCGCAGGACGCTCCGCCAGCCGCTCGCACAGCCGACGAAACCGCAGATCAAGCGCGGCGCGCACGTCCTCGTCGAAGTCGATCTTGCGATCGGTCAGCCGCGCCGTCTCCGCCAAAATCGACTCGTATCCGGTCAGCGCCGCAAACGGCGCAAACTGCGCCGCGCGGTCATACAGAGACATCTTCGGCCGCTCGCTTTTCGGGCGCGGCATATCGAGCATATCGTCGTATTTTCCCATATCCAACCTCACGCCTTGTGGCCGCCCACCTGCTCGTTGCGTTCGCGCGTGGTGGCGCCCTCTTCAAAATTCATACCCTTCAGCACGGCGTTTTTGCCGTACTTTTTCTTAATGGACAACAGCGCCTTTTGCATACTCCGCTCACGCTTTTTTGCGGTAGAATTCGCCTTTTTCTGCGCTTCGCGCTCCTCGTAATCGGTAAAAAAGTCCAACTGCTCGACCGGATTTTCCGGCGGAATATTTTCCTCACGGATCACGTGGTTCGCCTCCACGTACAGCCGCCGCACCGTCATCGTCTTGTCCACGATGCGGTCGTAGATCTCCGTAACGGCGGCGACGATCTCCTTGGTCGAAGCGGTATAGCCGGAAAGTCGGCAGGAGCCGTGAACCGGCTTCGGCGCGCGCCGTCCGTAGCGGTCGGTCACGACCTCTCCCGCATAGTGTCCCTTGCCGTTCACGTTTTCCACGTCGTAACAAACGGTGAGCACCATTTGATCGGTCACAAGTCCCTTGTCCACCAAATCCAGCGACATCAGATCCGCCATTTCGCGGGCGATGAGCCGTCCCTTGTCGGCGGTATACGGATGCTGCAGCACCTGCCCGGAATGGAGGCTGTTGTTTTCCGGCACGTAGGATTTCACGTCCGCGATGGTGCAGGGCTCCACACCCCACGCGTGGTCGATCAGCAGCTCGGCGTTGATGCCGAACAGCTTGTAAAGCAGCGCCTCGTTGTGCCGATCCATCGGGCCACCCAGCGAACAGCGCGCCACATCGCCCATCGTATACATTCCGTTTTGCTCCAGGCGTTTGGCGTAGCCGGCGCCGATCCGCCAAAAATCCGTCAGCGGGCGATGCTCCCACAGCTGCTCGCGATACTCCCGCTCCGAAAGCTCCGCAATACGCACGCCGTCGCGGTCGGCGGGAATGTGCTTGGCGACGATATCCATCGCGATTTTACACAGATACAGGTTGGGCGCGATGCCTGCCGTCGCGGTGATACCGGTCGTCTCCAGCACGTCGGAAATCAGCAGCGACGCGAACTCCCGCGCCGTCATACGGCGCACGCCGAGATACGGCGTTGCGTCGATAAACACCTCGTCCACCGAATAGACGTGGATATCCTCCGGCGCGACGTATTTGAGATAAATCGAATAGATTTGGCTGCTTTTTTCCATATATTTCGCCATTTGCGGCGGCGCCACGATATAGTCGAGCGCCATTTCCGGATGCGCGTCGAGCGTCTGCACGTCAAACGATTTTCCCGCAAGGCGGCCGCCGGAGGCTTTTTTGCGGGCGGCGTTCACGTCCTTCACCCGCTGCACGACCTCGAACAGCCGCGCGCGACCGGGAACGCCGTACGCCTTGAGCGCCGGCGACACCGCGAGACAGATCGTTTTCTCGGTGCGGGTGGGATCGGCGACCACCAAATGCGTTGTCAGCGGGTTTAACCCCCGCTCCACGCACTCCACCGACGCGTAAAACGACTTTAAGTCGATCGCAATATACGTTTTTTCGGTCACACTCCCACCTCGCTTTCTCTACGTTGTCAGTATACCACATTCCATGTCCCGTTTTCAACTCAAAGGAAAAAGACAGAGCAGATTTTCTGCTCTGTCTTTTTTTACCCAAACAGTTTTTCAATTTGTTTTTCGGTAGCAATGGGGTATTCCTGCTTGAGCCACGCGAAAATGCGTTCTCTCGATGCTTCCGGCTTTTCGGCGTAGCCCGCGGCAATCGTGTCCGCGCCGAACACCGTCTCCGGCGTTGCATACACCGCGAGCGCCCAACCGTACGGCTCTTGCTTTTTGTTTAAGCGCTGACAAAAATCGCAAAGCACAAGATACGTTTTCTTTTGCAGCTCGGCCATCACGCCGGGAAAATTCTTTTCGCCGCCCTTGCCGAAACCGGCAAGGCGCTTCAGCTCGTGCGAAAACACCCGCTCGCCGTTTTGGAACTGATCCATTATTTTCTTTTCGCGGAACGTCGCAAGCTCGTCCTCATACCGCGCATCGAAATCATAGCCGTCCCGCCGCCAGTTGCAAAACGCGGGAAACCAATCGAGCGAGATAAATCCCGCTTTGCCGCCGAAAAACTTGCCGTAAGCGACCTTGCCGGAGGCGGCAAGCACCCGCCGCCACTCCCACGGATCGACCGCTTCGTCCTCGCTCCACCAATCGGTCGCCAGCGTGCGTTCCTCCACCGAAAGGCCGGGGATGTCGCCCGCAAACAGCGGCAAGAACCCGATTTCGTTGATATAGTCCAAAAGCTCCCACGGGGTTTTCAGGCGATACGGATCGTCTTTTGCAAGCCCGTGGAGCACCCATTCGCCGTTTTCATACGCCATACGCTCACCTCAATGCTCGAGCCACGCCTGATGCTCATCCCAAAGCTGTTCGTACACCCGCTCCAAGCGGTTGAGCTCGATTTCTTCTTCCTCATAGGTCAACATCTTCGTCGACGCGCTTTTTCCCTCGAAATAAAGGAAGATCGCCGCCGCAAAAACGAGAAGTGCAAGCATCGCGCAGGGGAACCAGCCGCGGCTGCGCAGGGTCATCAGCGTTAAAAGCACCAACACACCGCCGAGCTTCAAGAACGTCGTCGTATTCTGCTTCGAGAACTGATAGAGCCGCACCTGTTTCGTGTGCCACGACGCTAAATTTGCAAGCTGCAGGCGTTTTTCCTCCACCGCGGCTTCGGCGGCGCGAAGCTTTCCCCCGTATTCCGCCTCTTTTTTCTCGAACGCGGCAGCCGAGCGCGCCGCCAACTCCTCAAACCGTTTTTGTTTGTCCGCAGGCGCAAACCGCGCCGCTTTTTGGAAATCGGCGTTTTGCGCGAGCGGCTTGTCATAGCTCGCCAAATCGTCCGGTTTTTTCATTTCGAGGTCGCAAAGCACCTTGCCGAGATACGCTTTCGAGCATTTCGGGTCAATGTCGAGCACGCGGTTAAAATAGAGCGCCGCCTCGTCAAAGTTGCCGTCGTCAAGGAACAGCACGGCGCGTTCAAGCAGGCTGTCCGCCGTGGCAACGCCGGAAAAGGAGACCTCCACGAACTGCTTTTCTTTTACGATCTTCGACCCGCAAAATTGACAAAAGAAGCTGTCCACGCCCTCCGGCGCATCCAATTTCGAGCCGCAGGACGGGCAAGTCATCGCCGTATACGCCATTATTCCTCAACCTCCTTGTGTTTTGATTGAATATTCAGCACCAAAATCGCCGAAATCACCGCCACCACGCCGACCGCGACAAAGAACGTCATCGGTTCGCCACGGAGAATGCCGATAATCGTCGCCACCACCGGCTCGATGGTCGCAATAATCGCCGCGCGCGATGCCGAAACAGAGCGCAATCCGTTCGTAAACATCAAATACGGGAAAAATTCCGTCACGATACTGCACGCCACAATCCAAAACCCAATCGAAACGGGCGGCGCGGCGGTCACTTTCACAATCATATCCGCCGGATCGCAGAGAATCCACGCACCGACAGTGCCGATGGCAAACGCGTAGGTCGTCACCGTCAGCGGCGAATACCGCCGCAGTAAAAACGTGCTGAAAATGCTGTACAGTCCATAGCCGAGGCCGGCGCCGAGGCCGGTCAAAAGCCCCAAAAGGGTCATTTTGCCGCCGCCACCGCCGGAAACGCACACACATCCGCCGAACGCGAGCACCAACGCCACGATTTTTTTGACGGTGATTTTTTCCTTGAACAACACCGCCGACAACAACATCACCCAAATCGGCGAGGTATAGAGAAGAATCGCCGCCATCGACATGGTCATCTGCTGGATGGCGGTGAAATAACACCACGAAAACGCCAACACGCTCACAAGTCCCGTCGCAAAAAACAACGGCAGGTCGCGCAAGCGCACCTTAAACGCGGACTTGTCTTTGAAGAACAAAATCACAGCAAACGCGAGGGTAGCGAGCGTAAAACGTGCGCACGCAATCTGCATCGAGGTCAGCCCGAAGTCGTCGGACAACGCGTGGACGAAAATGCCCATCGACCCCCACAACGTCCCGGAAAGCAGGATTTGCAGAGTACCTAATTTTTCGCTTTTTTCCACGTCGTCCACCTCGTTTTTGCTCAATTAGGGATAGTATACCATATCCTATTCGAAAACGCAATACGGGGTTTTTGGAAAACCAAAAATAAAGCTACCCGAGAGGGACGGTTATTGACAATTCGTGGGAAACAAAGTATTATAAAGATAACTACGTTAATCAAGGAGGAAAAACCATGAAAAAAATCTTTGTCGTGTTGCTGGCTTTTGCGCTGTTGTTTTCAACCGTAGCGGTAACGGCAGCCTCTCAAAATCTGGGCGTGCAATCCGCCTCGCCGGATGCATCTGCCGCCGTTGAACCGACGGGAACCGGTGCGGAAACGTACAACGGCGTAATGCAAATCTACAAGTTTACTTTTGAGGACGAAAACGCGACCTCAATTATGACAAAATGCAACGACTATGCATACAACGACTATGTCGGTGAAATCGTGGAATGGCCGGAAGGCTCCGGAAACCACTGCCTGCGCTATAAGCTCGATGCTGAGACTCACATCAACGCCGGCGTTCATCCGTACATTTGGCCGGAGGGTATCGACGATATTCTCACCGCACAAGGGGATTTGGAAGATACCGGCTCCAAACTCGAACTGAACGTGGATTTTGCGTATGCTGGGTCTACTAAAAACTCCTATCTGTATCCGTTTGTTTGTCTCAATGATGTTGAAGAAAATTATGCGGATCATAGTTCCTATGCTCCGGGTTCCAACGAGTTCAATACCGGCACGTTTACTTGGAGTAAATATGAATGTGGAGCCCCGGTCAACGGTTTGAACAACGGCGGCATCTGCTTCCTCGACGAGAACACTCTTGCCGATGGCGCGTATATGTACGTTGACAATATCGAGCTGATTTGGGACGGCGAATGGAAAAACGTCAGCGACGCGGTTGTCTCCTATCCCAACGGCACGCCGGCCGAGGGCGGTATTATGCCGACTACCAAGACAACGAAGACGACTACTACGACAACTACGACAACTACGACTACTACAACCACGACGACCACGACGACGAACAAACCGACCTCAACCCAGTCGAGCGTGACCCAGTCGAGTGCTCAAAAAACGGTGATAAACACCTATATCAACGAGGACGGAGATATGGTGCTCGTCTATTCTGACGGCACCATCGAGGTTCGCCCGATGCCGACGCAAAGCAAGCCGAGTACAACGGCGACGGAGCCGACGGCGACAGGAAGTAAGACGAGCGCAACTGAAACCGATCCGTCTCAAAACGCGGAAGTTGCTCTCGGCGATGCGAACGGCGATAACGCCGTCAATATGAAAGACGTGTTGACGCTGCGTAAGATGTTGGCAGGCATGGACGTGTCTTACAACGCCCAAAACTCCGATGTGAACGCCGACGGCGACGTCAATATGAAAGACGTGTTAATGCTCCGCAAATATCTTGCAGGGCTTATCGAAAAATTAGGCGCGTAAAATCGCAAAAAGAAAAGCGGCAGAGAGAAATCTCCGCCGCTTTTTCTCGTTGTTTTCACTTGAACACTTCGCGGAACATTTGGTTATAAGTTTGGCCTTGCGTATAGATTTTTGACAATCCTTCCGATATCCCTACGATATTCGTTAAAATCATTGACTCGCAATAAGATTTATGTTATATTTTTCTAATAAGGTTTTGTTTTTAAAGCATTGTCCCAGAGCAACCAATCTACTAGAAAGGGAGATAAACACATGAAAAACACAACGTTCAAAATCTCAACTGTCCTGCTGGCTTTGGCAGTCCTGCTATCAACGCTTGTAGGCTGCGGCGTTGCCGGTAACGGCAACGTGATGTCAGCTCGAATAGAGGCCGGACACAACGCGGTCGTTCGCCCTCAAACTGCGGAAAAAGAAACCGCCGCAAATATGGGGGAAGCCGATACGGCAACGAATCCGAATGCTGTGCGGTCGAGTATGCAGCAGTCGGAAAATGCTTGTCCGGATACTGAAATCCAAGTTGGCAATCAAGACCAACAGCAAAGCAATGCCGCTCGTCCTCAAGACGAAATCGCAAACGTTGCGAATACGAAAGTGGGAAACCCCGATGCACAAACCGCGAGTCAGGTCGAGCAGTCGCTTTTGACCGAGCCCAAAGGAGACTATCAAGCCGGGGTTGTACTTGTCAAATATGAGGAGAAATCTGCGCTGACTGCCGATACATTCGGCGAAGTGGAGATTGCTTCTTTTGAGCCCCTTTATCGTGGCTCCGATTGGTACAAAGTTTTTCTGAAAAAGGCAAGTGAAACTGTTAACGCGATTAAAACGCTTGCTTCGCTTGGAACTTTTGCCGCCGTGGATTATGATTACATTATGAACGGTGATGCGGAGATTGACTCCATTGACATTTCCGGCAACGATTATGAGCCGAATCCCGGTTATTTCAAGCCGATGGAAGTGCAGGATGGCTGGAAGAGTCTTACCAAAGACGGAAAAGAAGCGGGCGGCAGTTCGGACGTGATTGTTGCTGTCATTGATACGGGCGTGGACTATAATCACGTTGATTTGCGCAATAATATCTGGCACAACCCCGGTGAAATTCCGGACAATGGCATCGACGACGATGGCAACGGCTACGTGGACGACGTTTACGGTTGGAACTGCGTCGGCGATAACAACAACCCGATGGACGACAACGGCCACGGAACGCACGTTGCCGGTATCGTTGCCGCCGAAAACAACAAGATTGGCACGGTCGGTATAGCCTATAACTGCAAAGTGATGTGTCTCAAAGCCGGTACGTCTTCGGGCTCGTTCACCAACTCGGATATTGCTGAGGCGGTGCGTTATGCGTATATGAACGGTGCGTCGGTCATCAATATGTCTTTCGGCGGCACGAGCATTTCGCTCGCGGTCGAAGAAGCCCTCGAGGATGCCTATAACCAGTGTGTCCTCGTTGCAGCGGCCGGCAACGATGGAATGTGCAACCAACCGGGATGTCCTGATCATGAACCTACTGTCGAAGTTTGCTATCCCGCCGCGCTCAATTACGTCATCGGCGTTATGAGCTGCAACGCAGATGGTACGGCTCAATCTGACTTTTCCAATTTCGACCATTACCAATACAATACCTACGAATACGACGTGTATGCTCCGGGTGAGCAAATTGCGTCCACCTTCCCGAATAACAATTACGCGAAGCTTTCCGGTACCAGTATGGCGTCTCCTGCCGTTGCAGGTATCGCGGCACTCGTGCGTTCTTATTTCAGCGATCGCGAACAGTACTCCACCAAGTTTATCACCGCACAGATTGTGCGCGGCGGCGATAGCTATATCTGTGCCAGCGTGTACGACGCGATTAACGTTCTGCCCACGCCGAACATTTACGGAATCTATGACTACTATATTTTTGACGATCCGAAATTCTCCGCCAACAACAACGGCAATGGCATCATCGAAGCGGGCGAAGTGATTCATCTCGGCTTCGAACTGATGAACCGCGGCGGAAAAGCAACCGACGTAACCGTTTCCGTCAATACCAAGCGTCTTGCGGAGGATATCACCGACCCGTATATTCATATTTTATCGAACGATATTACCTACGACGAAATCGGCACCTATTCGATTCGCGATGGCGGAAAGGTGTACGATGATAGCGGAAAAGTCGTTGACGTAGCGCATCCGATCATCCTTAAAATCGACGAAGCAACGCCGAACGATTATCTATCCAAGATTAATTTTGTGTATACTTACAAAAACGGATTGAACAGCAAAGATACCGCCACCTATTCCGGAGAAGGCTCGGTTTCTTTAACGGTTACCAACGGCTATATTTTGCCGTATACCATCTCAGAAGATACGGTGTTTACCGCCGACCGCCGCTATATTGTGGCGCACGACGTGACGATTCCGAAAGGGGTTACGGTGACCTTCAAAGAGGGATGCGACGTGCAATTCTATGCGGATTCGTATGGCACCGTCGCGGATGGATATTATAATAGCCCCATTGTTAATGTATATGGTGCCTTGTATTTTACCGGCACAAAAGATGCGTTTATTAACATCCATCCTGCCGAATCCTATTGGGATTATGCTGTTTTCATTTTTGCAAGAGATGAAGCGGCCACCTTGCAGTTTGATTATTGCAATACAACTAATTTGAGCGGACGTCAGTCGTCTGTTGGTGGCATAGGCGGTGTCGCTGTATTGCATCATTGTATAGTTTCTTATGACCACAAGTCGGGTGATTGTGTGTATAGATTTGAAAGCGGGAGATTGACCAGCGCTTCCCCCGAACTTCGTCTGGCCGAAGCAGATTCCTGTTATTTCAATCTTAAACAAAATCGTTACGTATGTCTGAGAGGCGATATATTAACAAATAGTTGCATTATCTTTGGCAATGGAATGAATAGTGAACTGGGAGGCGGAGGTTCTATTCCGTCTTGCAACAACTTGGTTGTTTTTGATGCTGACACAAAAAACAAGGGCGGTAGTAACGGTTGGAGTGTTGTTAATACAACCAATACATCGGTCGTAACCAATTATTACGTGGATTCTGTTGCTCAATTGCCGCCGATGAGTATTGGCTCGGGATCTTTTTCGGGCAACGTGTTTGCCGCCAATATTATCGACTATATTCCGCAAATTGCAAAAGGGTATATTCAGGCCGACGGAACGCCGGCATTGGATTTATGCGACCTTGAAAACCACGACGACAGTGTGATTTGGCCGTATATCAAAAATATTGAGTTATCCAACGAGGACGGCGAGGCTATCCGCACCGTCGGCAGCGGAAAAGCCACCGTGAAAGTCACGTTCAACCGCCCGATGAATACGAGCAAAGACTTTACGCTCTATTATGGTTCGGTTGCCCCTTACACCGACTATGCGATTCACGGCGATTTTGCCGACGACGGTATGAGTTGGACGGGCGAATTCCAAGTGAAAGCGATGATCGAAGGTGGTAGGAATTTCTTCTCTGCCGGTGACGGTTGCGCCGCGGACGACAGTTTTAAGACGCTCGTGAATAACGCCCCGTCTTTCGCCTTTGATATTGATACGACGCAAGCGATGTCGATGAACTTGCAAGGCGTCAGCACGGCGGACGGCATTGCGTTGACGTGGGTGCAGGACGATTACGACACGTTGATGGGGTACAACGTATACCGTTCCACCCAAAAGGACGGCAACTACGTTAAGCTGAACACGTCGGTGATCCCCACGGGCGAGAACACGTTCCTTGATGAGAACGCCGAGCCCGGTCAAACCTATTGGTACACCTTCACCGTTGTGCTTTCGGATATGAGCGAATCCCAACCTGCCGGAAAGATTTCCTGTACGGCGAAAGATACGCTGGCACCGCATGCCTATCACACGCCGGTCAATCAGGGATATCTTAACAACAATTTGGTGATTTCCTGTACCGCCAACGATAACGTAGCCGTTTCCGAAGTGAAACTGTATTATCGCACGGTCGGCGAGACCGCGTGGAAGACACTGGTTATGTCCAAGCAGAATGATCGATTCAGCGCAACGATTTTCGGAAGCGAATTGTCGCTTGACGGACTTGAATATTACATTACGGTTAGTGACGGTGTCAGCATCATACAGAAGGGAAGCGCCGATAATCCGTATACGGTTATCATTAAAGATGCTTCTTCGATTGCCATGCTCGGTGACGTAGACGGAGACGGTGTCATTACCACCAAAGATGCTGTGATGATGGTTCAAACTATCAGCAAAGATTTGATTTTAACCGATGACCAATTCAAACGTGCCGACCTCAACAAGGACGGCGTACTGTCCAGCAAAGAAGCGCTTCGCATTCTTCAATATATTGATGGCAATGTGAAAACGCTTGAGATGTAAATCGAGAGGTTTACTATGAAAAATAAAAAATGTATTTTGGGATTGCTTGTGTCACTCTCTTTGCTGGTAACGTCCGTTCTTTCGCTTTGTGCTGTTGCGGAAGAGGCGACGAACCGAGTTTGGATTTCGGCATCGCAAGAGGTTACACAGGGCAACACCTATACCGGATATGTTTATGCGGATTTACCGGAAAATGTAGCTTCCCTTAATTTCAGCGTATATTTTAATGATGCGGCGTTTACCGTCAGCAATGTTTACAACCAGACAGAATGTGAACTGTACGATTCCAACGTAAAAGAAGGAGAAATCACGTTTTCCTATCTATTTGACGGAAATGCGCAAGGGGAAACCTGTTTGTTTTCTTTCAACTTCCGTGTGGAATCGGATGCGGCAGTAGGCAATCAGGTGTTTGACTTGCTGGTCAATGACGCGTATAGCGCTTCTTTGACTCCTATTGAAATAAACGGTTCCCGGTTCAACTGTACTGTCAAAGAAAAAACGGTTTCTAAAACATGCACAGCGTATGCAACGTCAACTGTTTCGTCGAAAATCGGCAACGAGTTTTCTATTTCGTATCGTTTATCTACCAAACAAATTGCCGGAGGAGCGGTACAAGTACAGTATGATTCGGAATTGTTTGAGTTTGTAAAATTTGAAGCGGGAACGCTGCTTGACAATAAACTTGTAGATATCAACGCAAATTCCCCGGGTAGTATTTATATATCCTTTGCGGGAAACGAATACAGTAGCGGAACAAATTTTTTCAACGTTGTATTTCGAACCATAGGGAATCTGAACGGAAAATCGGCTATCAAACTGATTTCTTCAGAGTTTTATAACAAGGAACTTGAGAACATACAGTGTTCACCAGTTACAACAACCGTGGCATTAACCTATGATTTCGATTACGATGAAAGCATACCGAGAATGTATCTATCCATGGAGAACGGCGAAAGCAATCAGCTGGTTGTTACGGTTCATTTATCCGAGGATTCTCATCTTGGTGCAGGCGATTTTCTGATAAAATGGGATGCCGATATTTTTTCATTTTCAAAATGTGAAAAGCAGATATCTCCCACGTTTTTCATTATAGACGATAAAAGTGTCGAAAGCGGAAAATTAGGATTTTCAATTATTTCGATGACGGATATCGTTGCGGCTTCGGATGTGTTGAAATTGACGCTGGATATCACGCCGCCCCCCTATGATATTAGCACCGAAATAAGCATTGAGGGGAACGCTTTATCGGATTCTTTAACAGATCCGATTGAGTTGAGATTTGCAGGATGTAACCCGACCGTGACCAGGGCTGAGCCGACCGCGACCGAACCGACCGCAACCGAGCCGACCGCAACCGAGCCGAGTGTAACCGAACCGAGTGTGACTCAGCCGACCGCGACCGAACCGAGTGCTCAAAAAACGGTGATAAACACCTATATCAACGAGGATGGAGATATGGTACTCGTCTATTCCGACGGCACCATCGAGGTTCGCCCGATGCCGACGCAAAGCAAGCCGAGTACCACGGCGACGGAGCCGACCGCGACCGAGCCGAGTATGACTGCAGTTGAACCAACCGGTACCGGTGCGGACGAAAAACTCCTCGGCGATGCGAACGGCGATAATGCCGTCAATATGAAAGACGTGTTGTTGCTTCGCAAGTATATCGCCAACTTGACGAGCGATCTCGATTTGACGTCTGCCGACGTGAATAGAGACGGCGACGTCAATATGAAAGACGTGTTAATGCTCCGCAAATATCTTGCAGGGCTTATCGAAAAATTAGGCTAATGGAAAACCCACACCGCCCCTCTCATCCGAGAGGGGCGGTTTTTGTTTTGTGCGCAAACGCGGAGCAACGGGACGTCGGGGGCGCCGCCCCTACAACATAGCTCTCCCTCTCTCCCCTCTTTTTCTCGCCCACACCCTCTCCCCCTGCCCCTCTCTCCACCGCACCGCCGCACCCACGCTCCTCTTTTTCCTCGCTCACGCCGCCTCTTTTTCCGCGCTCGTGCCCCGTTTTTGCCCGAATTTTGCCGAAAAACGCGACGGATTGTGTAAATTTTCCACCGTATTTTGAAAATTTTTTAGCCTTGCCAGCCCTTGTGCCGCAACGGTTTTCAAGATTTCATTGTGAAAAATAGCCAAAAATGTAAAAAATTTTTTGAAAAAACTATTGACATTTCCTAAAAGGTGTGGTACAGTATAGTCACAGAAAGGAACACGGAAGTCGAGAAAGAAAAGAAAGGAATGAGTCCCGTGAACTAAGCTCGATCGCAACCCCTAACAAAACCGAAAGGATGATGCGTTATGGTAAGACGCCATCGGAAAGGCTACAAAGAATAAAGGATAGGGGATAGTCCAATGTACTACTTAAAAGAAACGATCGAATGTCAACCGTAACAAATAAGGAGATACTCCCATGAACTAAGTTCACAATGTTTCGACATTAAATTGAAGGAGATCACTCCCATGTACTAAGTTGATTTACCAATATGCCTTTAGAAATGACGATGTCATTTTGTGTAATACGTAAAAGCCCACCATGTACCCGGTGGGCTTTTTGTTTTGTGTTTTTATAAAAAAGCCGAGAGAGTTTTCGCCGTGAGGATTCTCCTCTCGCTTGACGCAACCGTCCACCGGACGCTTGCTCCCGAACCCCACTGCGTGGCGTTCGGAGCTCGTTTGCATCCGTTTCCTATTGCTATCAAACCGTAAGCCACGGCGAAAATCGCAGAGTTTTCGCCGTGAGGATTCTCCTCTCGCTTGACGCAACCGTCCACCGCACGCTTGCTCCCGAACCCCACTACGTGGCGTTCGGAGCTCGTTTCGAATCCTTGAATACAACGAAAAAAGCGAGAGAGCTTTTGCTCTCTCGCTTTTTTGGCTGCGGAACAAGGATTCGAACCTTGACAGGCAGATTCAGAGACTGCAGTGCTACCCTTACACAATTCCGCAATATGCTTGCTCGTTTTTCACGAGCGTATTTTATTATATCCCATTTTCGGCGTTTGTCAAGGGATTTCGGGCAATTTTTCTTTTTTTGCCCGTTTTCGGTATCATTTTTTCGCCGCGCGCATAGGATTTTATGAAATTTTCAGTCCGAAAGGCGGAACAACTATGTCCGAATATCCGAATTGGTCAAAAACCATCCGACAATACAGCGACGAAATGCGCCGATTTTATGAAAAGAGCCGTCTTCCCGTGACGGAGCAAAAACCCGACCCGGCGGCAACGCCGGCTCCCACGCCGACACCGGTAAACGAAGTGTCGCCCGAGCCTGTCGCAGAACCGTCACCCATGCCTAATCCGGCGCCGACGGCTATCGAAAGAGAAACGCCTGCGCCGCCGTTCGGCAACAACACCGACGGCACGGCGCAACAAGCCCCCTCGCTCTCCACGCCGGAAAACGTCGGCGAAACCGACGAAGGTACGCTTGTCGTGCGGCTCAATTCGGCGCGAGGAACTATTCCCATCGCCGGTGCAACCGTAACGGTGTTTCGTGCCGACGCCGACGGAAACCGCCTGCTGTATCTCGGACAAACGGACGAAAACGGCGAATCTCCCACGTGGTCACTTCCCACGCGCGACCGCAACTTATCCTTAGAACCGGGCACAACGATGCCCTATGTCAACTACGCGGTGCAGGCAAACGCTGTCGGCTATCTTGCGGTGCTCAATGAGGGCGTCTCGGTGTTCGGCGGCGTCAAAACCGTCCAGCGTATCACCATGCTTCCACTCCCCGAACCTGCCACCGTCTTTGAAGATACGGTATTGGTGGTACGTCCGCAAAATCCCGAAAACGAGCTAAACGAAAAGGAGGAAGACGATGGCATTTGAGCCCTTTATCCCCGACGTCATCACCGTCCATTTAGGCGCACCTTCCACCGCCGCCGAAAACGTCACCGTCACCTTCCCCGATTATATCAAAAACGTGGCATCCAGCGAAATCTATCCCACGTGGCCGGAAACGGCACTGCGCGCCAACATCTATGCGGAGATTTCCTTTGCGCTCAACCGCGTATACACAGAATATTATCGCTCGCGCGGCTACGATTTTGATATCACGAACGTCACCGCCTACGACCAGGCGTTTGTGAAAAACCGCGATTTTTTTGACAACATCGTGCGCATCGTCGATCAGATTTTTAACGATTATCTGCGCCGTGACAACGCCATAGAACCGCTGTTTGCCCAATACTGCAACGGCACGACCACCACCTGCGACGGGTTGTCCCAGTGGGGTTCAGTGGCGCTCGCGAACGAGGGCTATATCCCCTACGACATTTTGACAAACTATTACGGCGACGATCTCAATATCATCCAAAACGCGCCGGTCGCCATCAATCAGCCCTCCTATCCCGGCACGGCGTTTCGCCCGGGCGATGCCGGAGAACTGGTCCAGCAAAAACAAATCCAATTAAACCGCATTTCGCGCAACTATCCGGCCATCCCGAAAATCGTACCTGCCGACGGCATCTATCTCGAAACCACCTCCGAGGCGGTACGCACCTTTCAAAAGGTGTTCGGCCTATCGGAAACCGGTATCATCGACAAAGCAACGTGGTATAAGATTTCGTATCTCTACGCCGGAGTCAAGCGGCTGTCGGAACTGGATTCCGAGGGCATCGCGCTGGAAGAACTCCCCACGGAATTCACCACCACCATCGGCCTCGGCGACACCGGCGACCTCGTGCGCACCATGCAGTACTATTTCGAGATTTTCGCGCTGTTTTACGAGGCGATTCCTTTCACGCCCATCAGCGGCGTATACACCGAAGAAACCGCCGCCGCGGCGCGCGCGTTTCAACAGATGTTCGGGCTCGCCGTTACCGGCGAGGTGAATCTTGCGACATGGCGCGAAATGCAGCGCGTTTACAACGGCATCGTCGCCGTCACGCCGGAACTGGAGGGCGGCATCGTGCTGTTCCCCGGCGAAATTCTGCAAGTGGGCAGTCAGGGCGAAAACGTGCGACTGTTGCAGGAATATCTCGCGTTTATCCGCGAGACCTATACGGAAATTCCGCCGCTTTACGTCGACGGCGTATTCGGCAACCGCACGCTCGCCGCAGTAAAAGCGTATGAAAAGCGGTTTGGGTTGGAGCAAAACGGCTTAGTCGGCGCCGCCACGTGGGACAGCATTGCGCGCACGTATCAAGATTTGCGGCTTGGATTCAATAAACGCGCCGGCCAGTTCGGCGGCGTATTGGCGAGTGAGGAGGAAAACGAATGAGAACAGAACTTCCGGAAAACGACCTGCGGTTTGACCGCGCGCTGTACGTACGGGAATTGCAAACCTACCTGCGCGTAATTGCCAAAGCGGACGCACGCGTGCCGCTCGTCACGGTGGACGGCGTATTCGGAAAAGAAACCGAAGCCGCGGTAAAAGCCGCCCAAAGCTGCGCCCATCTTCCCGAAAACGGACGAGTGGATTTTACAACCTGGAACGCCATCGTTCACGCCTGCCACGCCGCCGAAGCGCAGGTCGAAACCCCTCTTCCCTGCGCACCGTATACCCACCTAACCGCGCCCGTGTGTACGGGCGAGTGTTCCCCTGTAATGCCGTTTGCCAAAGCGATGTTTAACGGCCTGCACGAGCAATTTTGTAATTTTGACGTCGAACCCGTCACCAACGAGATGACCGCCGTCACCGACCATAACGTCCGCGAGATACAGCGCATTTGCAGTTGCCCACAAACGGGCGTCTTGGACGAAACCACGTGGAACGGACTTGCCACGGCATTCAATCTCTACGCGGTCGAACGCTCTCCTATCGCGGAGGAATAACCGCCGTATGAAAAAGCGTCTTTTTGTCAAGAACGCCGCGATTTTGTCCGCCACGTCACTGCTTCTCAAAACCGTCGGCATCTTTTTTCGCGTTTGGTTATCGGGCAAATTGGGCGCAGAGGGCATGGGCCTTTATCAACTGCTGTTTTCGCTGTACGTTTTGGGTTCTACCCTCGCAACAAGCGGACTTTCCACCGCCGTTACGCGACTGGTCGCCGACGCGCTTGCCGAAAACGCAGGCAAACGCGTCTTCGGCGTTCTGCGGCGCGCCTTGCTGCTCTCCGTTTCGGTCGCCGGCGCTTCCACCCTGCTGTTTTATGCCGGTGCGCCCCTGCTCGGCAACGTATTCGTACGTGACGCACGCGCCGTCTCCGCCATCCGCGTGTTATCCCTCGGATTTCCGTTTATGGGCATCTCTGCCTGCCTGAAAGGCTACTTTTTGGCGCGGCGCAAAACGTTGCCGCCCTCGCTCGCCCAAATTTTTGAGCAACTGTCCCGTATCGGTATCATTGCGGCTCTCTTTTGGCGGTTTCGCGGCTGTTCCCTCGAAACCGCCTGCGCCGTCGTGATGGGCGGCGACGTGTTGTCCGAGGCACTGTCCTGCGGCTTTGTCGCCGCCTGCTACTACCGCGACAAGCGCGTGTTGCCGACCTCCGTTGCACCGCCGAAATCGCTCACCCGTCCGCTACTTTCCATCGCCGTGCCCATCACAGCCGGGCGGTATCTCGGCACCGCCTTGCGCACCGCCGAAAATCTGCTGGTGCCGTCCGCGCTCGCGGCGTTTGCCGCCGACCGCGCCGCAGGACTGTCGCAGTTCGGCACACTCAAGGGGATGGCGATGCCGCTTCTCTTTTTTCCGGCATCGTTTCTCACCGCGTTTTCCACCCTGCTCATCCCCGAAATGTCCGAAGCGTTGGCGCTCGGGCAAACACTTCGCGTCAAGTACACCGTTCGCCGCACCCTCCACGTCACGTTAGTCGGCTCGCTTCTTTGCGGCGGCTTATTTTTCACCTGCGCCGCACCGCTCGGGCGGCTTCTTTATCACTCCGACGAGGTGGGCTTTTACCTGCGCATCCTCGCGCCGCTCGTGCCGGTCATGTACCTCGAAAGCGTGGTAGACGGCGTGCTGAAAGGCCTCAATCAGCAAATGCGCTCGCTTCTTTACAGCGTCGCCGATTCGGGATTGCGCATTGCGCTCATTTTGGTGCTCGTGCCGAAAACCGGCATGGGCGGCTTTTTGTTCGTGATGCTTTTAAGCAACTTTTTCACCTGCTTTCTCAACGTGCGCCGGCTGTGCGTCGTCTCCGACACCCACATTCGGTGGGGTAAATCGGTGCTGATACCGGCGCTTTGCGCCGGATGCGGCGCGGCGGCCTCGCTCGTGTGCACACGGTGGTTGCCGCCAAACGACCTCTTGCAAACTGCGTTGCGAGGCCTGCTTGCCACCGTCGTCACCGCCGCAGGGTTGTTTTTCACAAAATCCCTCACGCCGGAAGATTTGCATTTGCGATAACCCCGTGGCGTGTGTGGAATTTAGATGAAACCCACGGCGTGTATGTAGGGCAAGGCCTTGGTCTTGCCGCTGTCAGTCGGTGCGATATTCTAAAACGGCAGGAGCAAGCCCCTGCCCTACAAAACCGTCACCGGTCGGTGCGGAATTCTAACACGGACCGTCGAGGTCGCCGGTCCCTACACCGCGTTTGTGCGCTGAAATCAGTCGGTGCAAAACCGCAAAAAACGCCCAACGCGCCAAGTGCCACCAACCAATCACGCTTCGCGTTCTTGGGGTGGCACTAAACTTTCTCGTAACCGAATTTTTAGACAGACGACAGACGGTTGCTCGTTCACAGTCTTTGGAATAGTGGAGTCCGTATAGTATTTGACAGTATACTGCGCACCGGGCACAGGTTGGCTACTCGTAATTCATAGTTCCTATTTCTAAAAACCCACACCGTACAAGCGATTTTCACCGCATACGGCGTTCCATCACTTGCAGAAAGATGAAAGCCGAATATTAGACAAAAAAGAACTGACAGAGAGTCGCAAAGCTCTCTGTCAGACAATGTGTAATATTTATTTGGTAGCGCCACAAGAACACTGATACCCGGTAACAACCTTTTCGTAGTGGCCCACTTCATCGTAATGATAAACATTGGTAAAAGGGACCTTTACGGCTTTACTGTACCAGCCCCCAGCACCTTCGTCACCAGCAAGCATATGGGCTTCCACATGTTTAACAAGCTGTTCGTTTGTGTATCCGGCGGCGGTGAAATCCAATCCACAGGCCGAACAAAAAGTGTGAGACTTGTTGATATACTCGACAACCTCTTCGTCGTAAGCTTCTTTATCCACGACCCATTTTTGGGTGGTGATGGGAATCCATTTGTGAACATGCTGCGTGGCTTTTGCCGTAGTTTTGGTCGTTGCTTTCGTCGCCGCCTTCGTAGTAACTTTTGCGGTGGCTTTCGTCGTGGTTTTGGTCGTTGTTTTCGTGGGGAGCGGCTTCGTGGGGATAGCCACAAAACAATTGCCCTCAAGAACCGCCATACCGGCGATATATTTGCGGACAAGCAGCACGTCTTTCATATTAACGGCATCGTCCGC
The DNA here is from genome assembly GCA_045640165.1 of Acutalibacteraceae bacterium. Classification (GTDB taxonomy): domain Bacteria; phylum Bacillota; class Clostridia; order Oscillospirales; family Acutalibacteraceae; genus RGIG426. The sequence continues at coordinate 31,467 of JAZUEK010000069.1, forward strand.
ATTCACGTCCGAATTCCGAAGATTGCACGAAACATCCAATCCGCCGAGATATTTGCGCATAACGAGCACGTCTTTCATATTGACCACGCCGTCGTCGTTCGTATCGCCGTAGACGGCCGAGGCCGCTTGCGTTTCCGTCGGCTCGGCAAACGCAGCGGTGCTCATAGCCAAAGCAAGCGCAAAACTGAGTAAAACAGCAAGCAATTTTTTCACGAAAGCATCCCCTTTACTCCACGTCGCCGCCAACGTCCGCCGCGCCGGACGCTTTGTGTTTGAGATACGCGTTGATAAACCCGTCCAAACCGCCGTCCATCACCGCGGAGATGTTGCCGGTCTCAAAACCGGTGCGGTGGTCTTTCACCATCGTGTACGGCATAAAAACGTAGGAGCGAATCTGGCTGCCCCACGCAATCTGCGCCTGCGCGCCCTTAATATCCTCGATTTTGTCGAGGTGTTCACGCTCTTTGATTTCAACGAGCTTGGAACGCAACATACACATCGCCGTGTCGCGGTTTTGGTACTGACTGCGCTCGGTCTGGCAGGCGACCACAATACCGGTCGGAATGTGGGTCAACCGCACGGCAGACGAGGTTTTGTTAACCTTCTGGCCGCCGGCGCCGGAACTGCGGTACACATCCATCTTGATGTCCTCGGGGCGGATGTCCACCTCGACGGAATCGTCGATTTCCGGCATCACCTCCACCGCCGAGAACGAGGTATGGCGGCGGCCGGACGCGTCAAACGGCGGCACGCGCACAAGGCGGTGCACGCCGGATTCACTTTTTAAGTAGCCGTAAGCATTTTCGCCCTCCACCATGATGGACGCGCTCTTGATACCGGCTTCATCGCCGTCAAGATAGTCGAGGATGCGATAGTTGAAGCCGCGCGTCTCCGCCCAGTGGGTATACATACGGTAGAGCATCTCCGCCCAGTCCTGCGCCTCGGTGCCGCCGGCGCCGGCGTGGAACGTGACGATGGCGTTTTTCGCATCGTATTCACCGGTGAGGAGCGTAGCGAGGCGTTGCGCCTCGATGCCCTCTTCCACTTCTTTCACGCCTTCTTCGCATTCTTCGAGGAGCGTTTCGTCCTCTTCCTCGTTGGCGAGCTCGATAAGCGCAAGCGTATCCTCATGACGGGCAACGAGCTTTTCGTAGCCCTCCATTTTGTCTTTCAACTGTGCGGTGCGCTGGGTCACCTTTTGGGCGTTATCCATATCGTCCCAAAATCCGGGGGCGGCGGCGCGCTGTTCCAGCTCCGCCACTTCGCGCTTGCTTTGGGCAATGCCTAAGGCGTTTTCCAAATCCTCCAAAGCCGGGCGCAAGCCCTCTAATTTCAGGCGCAATTCGTCGTATTGTAACATCGTGTACAACTCCTTGTTTTTTCTCCAATCGTCATTATATCGGACTTTGCGCCGTTTGTAAAGGAAAATATTTTTTATTTTGTAAAGGAAACACCAAAAAATCCGATGTGCTCAGATTGTGCAGGAATTTTTTCGTCAGATAAAGCAAAAAGCGCAGGGAATACTTTGTGTCTTGCCGAGCATTTTTGCAAAATATGACGGAAAAAGAGCGCACAAGATGGGCGCAGGAGAATTTTTTGGGGGTTTCCCGAAAATAATGCTTGACGGCGCGCAAATTAGTTGGTATAATAACTGTTGCCTTTGCGCTTGCAAAGAGTTTTATCCTTGCTCCGTTCTTGTGAAACGGGGCCAACTGACCACAAGGAGGTGTCAACTATGCCCACAGTTAAAGCTACGTACGAAGCGGTGTTCATCTTCTCCACGGCTCTCGCGGAGGAAGGCATCGCGGCGATCAAATCGAAATTCGAACAACTGATCGCGGACAACGCGGAATTAGGCAAAGTCGACGAATGGGGTACCCGTCGTCTGGCTTACCCGATTCAGGACGAAACCGACGGTTTCTACGTCCTTTACAACTTCGTGTCCGGTCCGGAATTCCCGGCGGAACTCGAGCGCGTTGCCAAAATTACCGACGGTGTGTTGCGTGACATGATCATCCGCAAAGATGAGAAAGCCATCGCCGCCGAAGCTGCTGCCGAAGCCGCCAAAGCGGCGAAAGCGGCCGAGAAAGCGGCTGCCGAAGAGGCTGCTGCCGAAAAATCCGAGGAGGAATAAGCGCAATGAACGTTATCTGTCTTATGGGTCGCCTTACCGCTGACCCCGAACTGCGCCACACCTCGAACCAAATCGCAGTCACCAGTTTCACCGTCGCGGTCGATCGCCGCTTTGTGTCTCAAGGACAAGAGCGCCAGACCGACTTCATCAACTGCGTCGCGTGGCGCCAGACTGCCGAATTCATCACTCGCTATTTCCATAAGGGCAACCGCATCGCCGTCAACGGCTCGTTGCAGGCGCGCCCCTTCACCGACAAAGACGGCAACAAACGCACTTCTTACGAAGTGGTTGTGGACAATGCCTACTTCTGCGAATCCAAAAACGGCGGCGGTAACTCCGTCCCCGGCGGCGAATCGCAGGTTCCCACTTGGAACGAGCCGTCCACCGCGTTTTCTACCGCTTCCGCCGGTGACTTTGAGGAAATCGCCGGAGACGATGACCTTCCGTTCTGATTTCTTGTCAGAATTTCCTATTTTTGTGTAAAGGAGGCTTTCCAATGGCCGAACATGAAAGAAGCGAACGCCCGATGCGCGCCGGTGTGCGCAAGGGTCGCCGCAAGGTCTGCACCTTCTGCATGGATAAAGTCCAGACCATCGACTACAAAGACGTGGCTCGTCTGCGCCGTCACCTCTCTGAGCGCGGCAAAATCCTGCCCCGTCGTGTGACCGGCACCTGCGCCCGTCACCAACGCGAACTGACTGTCGCCATCAAACGCGCCCGTCAGATTGCTCTTCTCCCCTACGTGGCGGAGTAAGTTCATCATCAAAAGCCCTGCCGAACGGCAGGGCTTTTCTTATTTTATCCAAAATTTCGCAAAAACACTTGTCGCACTTACAAATTGTGGTATAATATAGGAAAGCACAAAACTTAAATGCTTTTGTAGGGCAGGGCCTTGGTCCTGCCGCCATTGGTCAGTGCGAAATTCTAAAACGGCAGGAGCAAGCCCCTGCCCTACGCAATCATTTGGATTTTGCATGTAGGGCCGAGAATGGGTTCCCTCAATCTTGATTTTTCTTATATACTTACCTACTTTATAGAAAGGTGGATGTCTATGCGCCTCGGCGGAGTACAAAAACTAACCCTGCTCGACTTTCCCGAGCACGTTGCCTGCACCGTGTTTACCCTCGGGTGCAATTTGCGTTGCCCGTTTTGCCATAACGCCTCGCTCGTCGTGCCGGAACGCGCTCTCCCCGACGAAATGCCGGAGGAGGCGTTCTTTGCATTTCTCGAAAGCCGCAAAAAAGTGCTGGACGGCGTGGCTATCACCGGCGGCGAGCCGCTGATTCAACCCGACATCGTGGAATTTATCCGCAAAATCCGCAACTTGGGCTTTGCCGTAAAACTGGACACCAACGGCACACTCCCCCACGTGCTCAAAACCATTTTGGACGAGCATTTAGTGGACTACGTCGCGATGGATATTAAAAACTCCCCGGCGCGCTATGCCGAAACGGTGGGCGTGCCCGGCTTTGATGTGAAAAAAATCGAAGAATCGCTCGCGCTATTGCGCGCATCCGGCGTTCCGTTCGAGTTGCGCACCACTGTCGTCGCCGAACTGCACGACGATACCTCCATACAAGATATGGGGGCATGGATCGCCGGCGACCAAAAATATTTTTTACAGTCGTTTACCGATTCCGGCGATATCTTGGGGTCGGGTTTTTCCGCCCACACCCCTGCGAAAATGCGCGAATTTCAAGGCTTTTTGACACCTTTTGTCCCAAAAACGACCCTGCGCGGCATCTAAAAAAATTCCCAAAAAATCACAATATATTGGAAAAATCGTTCTTGACAGCCCCTAAATCTTGTGGTATGATAGACTCGTTGTGAAAATCATACCACAAGAAAGGGGTTCTTTTTATGTACCAAGTCCAAAAACGCGACGGAAAAATCGCGGAATTTAATTTAAGCAAAATTTCGGACGCTATCACCAAAGCGTTTGAAGCCTGCCAAAAGCAGTATAATCCTGACATTATCGACCTGCTGGCGCTGAAAGTCACCGCCGCGTTCGAGCCGAAAATCAAAGACGGCCTCATCGCGGTGGAGGACGTGCAGGACAGCGTGGAGTCGGTGTTGAGCCAAGCCGGTTACGACGACGTGGCGAAAGCCTACATCCTCTATCGCCGTCAGCGCGAGAAAATCCGCAACATGAAATCCACCATCCTCGACTACAAAGAGCTGGTGGACAACTATGTGAAAATCAACGACTGGCGCGTGAAAGAGAACTCCACCGTCACCTATTCGGTCGGCGGTCTGATTCTCTCGAACTCCGGCGCGATTACCGCCAACTACTGGCTTTCCGAGATTTATGACGACGAAATCGCCAACGCCCACCGCAACGCGGACATCCACCTGCACGACCTGTCGATGCTGACCGGTTACTGCGCCGGTTGGTCGCTGAAACAGCTCATTCAGGAAGGTCTCGGCGGCATTCCGGGCAAAATCACCTCGTCTCCGGCGAGCCACCTCGCGACCCTCTGCAACCAGATGGTCAACTTCCTCGGCATTATGCAAAACGAGTGGGCCGGCGCGCAGGCGTTCTCCTCGTTCGATACCTATCTTGCCCCGTTTGTCAAGGTGGACAACCTCGACTACGACCAGGTGAAAAAGTGCATCGAGTCCTTTATCTTCGGCGACAACACCCCGAGCCGTTGGGGTACGCAAGCGCCGTTCTCCAACATCACCCTCGACTGGACCGTGCCGCACGACCTCGCGGAACTGCCGGCGATTGTCGGCGGCAAAGAGATGCCGTTTAAGTACAAAGATTGCAAAGCCGAAATGGATATGGTCAACAAAGCGTTCCTCGAGATTATGATTGAGGGTGACGCCAACGGCCGCGGCTTCCAATACCCGATTCCGACCTACTCCATCACCCGTGATTTTGACTGGTCGGATACCGAGAACAACCGTCTGTTGTTCGAGATGACCGCCAAATACGGCACGCCGTATTTCTCCAACTACATCAACAGCGATATGGAGCCGAGCGACGTGCGTAGTATGTGCTGCCGTCTGCGTCTCGACCTGCGCGAGTTGCGCAAAAAATCCGGCGGCTTCTTCGGAAGCGGCGAATCCACCGGCTCGATCGGCGTTGTCACCATCAATATGCCGCGTATCGCCTACCTCGCGTCGGATGAGAAAGACTTCTACCGCCGCCTCGACCATATGATGGACGTCTCCGCCCGTTCGCTTAAAGTGAAACGCACGGTGGTCACCAAGATGCTCGAGGAGGGTCTGTATCCCTACACCCGTCACTATCTGGGCACGTTCGAGAACCACTTCTCCACCATCGGCCTTGTCGGTATGAACGAGGTGGGCCTCAACGCGAACTGGCTCGGCGGCGATATGACCGACCCGAAAACCCAGAAATTCACCCAGGACGTGCTCAACCATATGCGCGAGCGTCTGTCCGACTATCAGGAGCAATACGGCGACCTCTATAACCTCGAAGCCACGCCGGCGGAATCCACGAGCTATCGCCTCGCGAAACACGACGTGAAACGCTTCCCGGATATCAAAACCGCCGCGAAAAACGCCGATGATACCCCGTACTACACCAACAGCTCCCACCTGCCGGTCGGCTTCACCGACGACGTGTTTGCCGCCCTCGATATTCAGGACGAACTGCAAACCCTCTACACCTCCGGCACGGTGTTCCACGCGTTCCTCGGCGAGAAACTCCCCGATTGGAAAGCGGCGGCGTCCCTCGTGCGCAAAATCGCCGAGAACTACAAACTGCCGTATTACACGCTGTCCCCCACCTACTCCGTCTGCAAAAAGCACGGTTACGTGGCCGGCGAGCAATACACCTGCCCTGAGTGCGGCGAGCCCACCGAGGTTTACAGCCGTATTACCGGTTACTATCGTCCGGTGCAAAACTGGAACGACGGTAAAACGCAGGAATACAAAGACCGTAAAGTCTATGACATCGGCCGTTCCAACCTGACCCACGAAGGTCCGGTTTATCACAACGACGATGCGTGCGACTGCTGCGCGGTCGAAGTGCCGCAGGAAGCCGAAGTGAACGGCAAAATCCTGCTGTTCGCCACCGCGACCTGCCCGAAATGCAAGATGATTGCGGCGCGCCTTGACAAAGCCGGCATCCCCTACACGAAACTCATCGCGGAGGAGAATCCGGAGCTCGTCGCCCAGTTCGCTATTCGCCAAGCCCCGACGCTCGTTGTGCGCCATCAGAGCGGCTCGGTGAAATACGCCCAAATGGACGAGATTATCCAATTCATCGAAAAACAGTAAGGTAGGAGTGTCCCCTAATGATCTATGACGTTTTGGTGGTCGGCGCCGGCCCTGCCGGACTGACCGCGGCACTCTATGCCCTGCGCGCCAACAAAACCGTGTTGGTGCTTGAAAAAAGCACTCCCGGCGGACAGATGACCTTTTCGCCGAAAGTGGAGAACTTCCCCGGCTTTTTGCAAGTCAGCGGCAACGAACTCGCCGACAAATTGGTCGAGCAAGTGCTGGAACAAGGCGCGGATATGGATTTCGGCTGTGTGAAATCGTTGTCTCGCCACGACGGCATCGTGACCGCCGACACCGGCAGCCACACCTTTGACGCGCGCACGGTCATCCTCGCGACCGGTGTCAAGCATCGGATGCTCGGACTCGACCGCGAAACCGAGTTTGTCGGCAACGGTATCTCGTTTTGCGCCGTGTGTGACGGTGCATTCTACCGCGACAAAACGGTCGCGGTTATCGGCGGCGGCAACTCCGCGCTGCAAGAAGCGTTGCTGCTGTCCGAAAACTGCAAAAAGGTCATGATGGTGCAAAACCTGCCCACGTTCACGGGTGAGGAAAAACTGCGCCAAGCGGTCGCGGCAAAAGACAACATCGATGCCGTGTTCGGCACGGTCGTGACCGGCATTTTGGGCGACGATACGCTCACCGGCATTTCCCTTAAAAACGAGGCCGGCGAAACCTCCGAACTGCTTGTGGACGGCGTGTTTATCGCCATCGGCTTAATCCCCGAAAACGAGCCGTTTAAGGAGCTAGCGCCCCTCAACGACTACGGCTATTTCGACAGCGACGAACGCTGCACAACCCCGGCGGAAAACATCTTTGTCGCCGGCGACTGCCGTTCGAAATCGGTGCGACAAATCACCACTGCCGCCGCGGACGGTGCGGTTGCCGCCCTCGCCGCCTGCCGGTATTTAGACAATCTGTAAACACATAAAGAAACGCCCTGCAATCAAACGATTGCAGGGCGTTTTTGTTTGTTTTTCATCCAACCAATTTCGCCGTTTCCACCGCCGCGATAACAACGGCAAGCACGATACGATACCAACCGAACGGCTTAAAGCTGTGTTTTTTCACAAACGCGATAAGCCAACGAATGACAACCAGCGACACGAGGAAGGATACTACCAGTCCGATGACGAGCAGCAACCACTCGAAGCCCGTAAAGGTGAATAACGAGCCGTCCAAGCCGGCCTTGAACAGTTTCAGACCACTGGCGCCGAACATCACGGGAATCGCCATAAAGAACGAAAATTCCGCCGCGACAACACGAGACGTACCGAGCACCGTCGCGCCGAGAATGGTCGAACCGGAACGGGATGTGCCGGGGATGAGCGCGAGCATCTGAAACACGCCAATGTACAACGCGGTTTTGAAACTCATTTCCTCGAAATTATGGATTTTCGACTCTTTTTTGCGGTTTTCCATCCAAATGAACAGCACGCCGTAAATGAGCAGCGTCGCCGCAATAATCCACATCGCCGACTTTGCCAACGCGCTATCCAGCCAGTCGTCGATGAGAAGTCCCACAATCGCGGCAGGAATGCTCGCCACCGCCACTTTCACCCACAGCAATAGGGTGTTTTTCTTCTCTTCGTCGTTTTTGCTGCGTGCCCACGGGTTCAACTTGTTGAAGTAGAGCACCAACACCGCCAAAATCGAACCGACTTGGATAACCACCTCAAAAATGCGGAAAAAGCCCTCGGACAAGTCCATCTTGACAATTTCATTGAACAACGAGAGGTGGGCGGTACTGCTGATGGGAAGCCATTCGGTGATGCCTTGCACAATCCCCATCAAAATTGATTTTAAGATTTCAAAAAATGCGTCCATAGTCATTCTCCTTTGCGCCGAAACGACAAAAACGGAGAAGTTTCCTCCTCCGTTTCGTCGTCGTGTGTTTTACAGATCCATCTCGTTGAGCAGGTCACGGAGTAAGATGGCCTCGTCCGGCGTCATGGTGCAGCCTTTGCCCATTTTCGCACGTTCCGGCGCCCACTCGCGGATGTCGTATTTCGGAGCGCGATCGTTCCAGCTGATGAGGTTGAGCTCTTTCGTCCAACCGGACGGAGTCTGGGACAGAACGCCGCATTCCTTCACGATTTCATACTTAAGTTCCGGCATTGTCAATTCTCCTTTGTTTATTTATCTATGCCCCGCGGGCAAAAAGTATACTGATTTTTTGCGCCTCAGCCCAAAATTCCGTCTAAGAAACGGCGCAGCCCGTCACGCGCACGCGGCGGTTTTTGCACAAGACGCGGCGCGGCTTGTGTCGGCTGTGTCGGTTGGGCGGTCGGTGTCGGTGTCGGCGCGGCAGGTCGAGCAACCGGCGCAGGCGACGGTTTTAACGGCGCCTCGCCTTTGAGCGACGCCTCCAGTTCCGCAAGCCGCAGTCCGGCGGCATCTTTACGGGCGTTGAGGTCCGAGCGCGCGGCGCCCACTTTCGAGCGCATTTGTTCGAGCGCCGCTTCCAAGGTGGCGATGAGATCGTCCATCTCGTCGAGGCATTCCTCGCCGGCGGCACCGGAAGCCGCCAAAAAATCCGTTCCGCGGCTGCGCAATTCGTCGATAGCGGCAATCAACTCGTCGGCGTTCGCGGCACGCGCGGACGCGTAACGCGTCGGGGCGGCGGCTTTCAGACGGTCGTTTTCCTTTTTCAGGGCAATCAACTCGGCGTTCATCTGTTCAAAGCGGTCATACGCCTCACCGCGCAAATCCTCCGCCTTTTTTTCGGCGGCCGCGGCGGCGGTTTTCAGTTTTTCATTTTCTTCGGTAAGGGACGAAAGGCACGCGTTCGCTTGGGAAAGGCCCTCGCGAAGACCGGCTTCCCGTTCGGAGAAGTCCGCCTGCACGCTGTCCATATAGTCCATCACGTCTTGGCGATTAAATCCGCGAAACGCGGTGCGAAAGCCTTCCCGTTCAGGCATCGGACGTCCCCTCCCTTACTTTATAAGATAAAACTTTTTTATGTGTAAAAGTATTGTACCACCTTTCCGTTCAAATTGCAACAAAAATTTTGCCCGAATTGACAAAAAAGACGACAAAATTTTCTTGTGATAACCGTCAATTTGTCGGTCAAACTAACAACACAGCGAACAAAGACGATTTGCTGCTGTCCGCGCAACGTGCGGACGTCGAGATTTTCAAAAAAAGGAGTGAAAACGAAATGTCCAAGAGCAAGACGATGGTGCCGGAGGCTCGCGAGGGTCTCAACCGTTTCAAGATGGAGGCCGCCTCTGAGGTCGGCGTCAGCCTGAAACAGGGCTACAACGGCGATTTGACCTCCAAACAGGCGGGTTCGATCGGCGGTCAGATGGTCAAAAAGATGATTCAGCAGTATGAAAACAACCTGAAATAATCCGTTGTTTCACCCACAAAACTGCCCGGAGAAAAGACCACTTTTCTCCGGGCAGTTTCCTTTTGATTTTCGGGCAAAAAAGCCGCAAAAAAACTTGAAAAAATTGCTACTTTTTTCAAAAAAACACTTGCATTTTGGGGGCAAATGGTCTATAATATGTGCATAAGTGGTGAAAAATGGTGGCAAAAGGTGGAAAGTGGTGATTTTCCACAAGTTCCACAAGATTTTCCACAACGCGAAACGCACGTGGGGTACACCCGACGTGAACGCCGCTTTTTTGCCACTATCCGACAAGATTTCAAAACAGGAGGTGAGAACCGTGCTGGTCGGACGTTACTTACACGCTATTGATCAAAAAGGGCGCGTGATCGTGCCTGCAAAACTCCGCGCCCAGTTGGGCGAGACGTTTGTCGTCGCCGCGGTTCTCGACCGCTGTATTACCGTTTACTCGATGGACGAATGGGACAAGCTTCAAGCCAAGCTCGCCGAAATGCCCATCAGCAAAGCGCGCAAACTTCAGCGCTACCTCTCCTCTAACGCAGACGAAGCCACCGTGGACGCGCAAGGCCGCATCCTCGTGCCGAAGCATCTGCTTGCCTACGCCGGCATTGAGGGTGAGGCGCTGTTCACCGGCGCCGGCAACCGCGCCGAGATTTGGAACCCGGCCGCGTACGAACAGAGCATGAGCGATATGACCGCCGACGAAGTGGAAGCGGAGTTTACGGAGCTCGGTTTCTGATGGGCGCCGGAAGCAGTTACCACGTCCCCGTCTTGTTCGAGCCGACAATCGCCGCGCTGAACGTTAAACCGGACGGCATCTACGTGGACGGCACCGCCGGTGGCGGCGGCCACGCAAGCGCGATTGCCGCCAAACTGACAAGCGGCCGTCTTTACGCCCTCGACCAAGACCCCGACGCCATCAAGGCGGCAGGCGAACGGCTCTCGGGACTTCCGGCCACGCTGATTAAAACCAATTTCCGCGATATGAAAGCGGTTCTCGCCGAACGCGACGTGTTCGCGGTAGACGGCGTGCTTCTCGACTTGGGCGTTTCGTCCCACCAGCTGGACGACGGCGCGCGCGGATTTTCCTACCACGCGGACGCGCCGCTCGATATGCGGATGAGCCAAGAAGGCAAAACCGCCGCCGACCTTTTGAACGAAAGCACGGGCAGCGACCTCGTGCGCATCTTCCGCGACTACGGCGAAGAAAAATTCGCCAAGCCCATTGCGGCCGCTATCGTCCGCGAACGCGAAAAGAATCCCGAATGGACCACCTCGCGCCTCGCCGACCTCATCGCCAACGCCGTTCCGGCCGCCGCGCGACGGGACAAGCATCCGGCTCGTCGGGTGTTTCAGGCGTTACGCATCGCCGTCAACGGCGAGTTGGAACTTTTGCCGAAAGCCCTCGAGGATGCGTTCTCCCTCTTAAAACCCGGAGGACGGCTCGCGGTCATCACGTTCCACTCCCTCGAAGACCGCATTGTGAAAGAACAATTTTCCCGTTTTTGCGTCGGGTGCACCTGCCCGAAAGAATTTCCCGTTTGCGTGTGCGGCAAAACGCCGCCCGGCGCGCTCGCGCTGCGCAAGCCGGTAACGGCGACCGAAGAAGAACTCGCCGAAAACCCTCGCAGCCGCAGCGCCAAGTTGCGGTGCATTGAAAAAATCCACGATCTTTACGACTAAGTCGTTTACGAAAAGGAATCACGAAAAGAAAGGAGCGATTTTTATGGCCGTTTATTCCAATGCCGCCTATGACCTGTCCTTGTTCTCTAACGGACAGCGCGGAAAAATCGTCTCTATTGAAGAAAACAAAAAGCAAAAGCGCGAAGCCAAGCGCCGCTCTCTCACCCAAACGATTTTGAGCGTCGCGGCAGTGGCGGCGGTGGTTGCCGTCGTGTTGGGCGTCGTGCTGATGGCGATTGTCAGCAAAGTGACGCTGACCGAGATGAACGGCCAAATTGCCGATTTGGACGATCAGCTCTCCATCCTCCAAAGCGAGAACGTGCGGCTGAGCTCCGAACTCACCGAAATCGCTTCCTCGGAGCGTGTGGATGCCTACGCCGAAAAACATGGTCTGCAAAAACTGGAGACCGGTCAAGTCTATTATTTCACGGTGGACGGCGGCGACCGTGTGGAAAAACCTGCCACCGAAAGCAAATCGATTTTAGAAACCATTGCGGGACTGTTTTGACATAATCAAGTAATTTCGGCATAGAGATAAACCGAGCCGTCCCGAAAGATTTTTGACCATTCAAAAACGGGAGTCAACCAATATCTTGACTCTCGTTTTCTGTATAGTAAAAGGAGGTGCGCCATGAGCCGCAAAACGTCCAAAGAACAAAATACCGTCCTGCCGCCGCGGCAAATGCGCGCACGCGCCGTCTTCGGCGGCATCGCGCTGTGTGCCGTGTTTGCCCTGCTCGCGGCGCGCCTCGGCTTTTTGCAAATTATTCAAGGCGAGTTTTGGTCTTCCAAAGCCGTCTCTCAACAGCTAAACGACAGTCTCGTCGCCGCCCACCGCGGCACGATTTACGATTGCAACGGCAAAGTGCTCGCCGAATCCATGGAAGTGTGGACGGTCATTATGACCCCCTACAACATCGCTCAACTGGACGACGCGGAGGCCGTTCGCGTGAAAATCGCCGACGAGGTATCGAAAATTCTCGACGTCGACCGCGATACGCTGTATAAGAAAACCACGCGCACCGAATCCCAGTATGAAAAAGTGGCATCGCAGGTGGAATATCCCGTCGTCGAAAAGCTCATCGCCTGGGCAGAGAAAAACAAGCTCTCCAACAGCGGTATTTTCCGCGTGATTACCGACTATAAACGCACCTACCCCTACGGCTCGCTCGCGTCCTGCGTCATCGGCTTCACCGGCACCGACTATTACGGTTTGTACGGCCTTGAAGCGGAATACAACGACGTGCTCGCCGGCGTAGCCGGCCGCGTTGTCACCGCCCAAAACGGTGTCGGCGGCGATATGCCGGTCTCCCTCACCTACGAAAAAACCGTAGACGCCGAAGACGGCCACAGTTTGGTATTGACCATCGACCAAAACATCCAACATTACGCAGAAAAGTATCTCGAACAGTCGATTATCGAAAACTCCGTCAAAAACCGCGGCGTATCTATTGTGATGAACGTCCACACCGGCGCCATTTTGGCAATGGCGGTCAAAGGCGACTTTGATTTGAACGACCCGTGGACAGTGACCGACCCGAACGCCATCGAAGCGATGAAACTCCTGTCGGGCGACGAAAAATCCGAGGCGCTTGCCGCGGCCCGTCAAGCCCAATGGTCCAACAAAGCCGTTTCCGAGTTCTACGAACCCGGCTCAGTCTTCAAAGTGTTTACCTCGTGCATGGCCATCGAAGAGGGCGTCGGCAACATCAACACGTCCTCGTTCTATTGCCCCGGTTACATCGAGGTTATGGGCCAGCAAATCACTTGCTGGCACGCCGGACACGGCGCGCAAAACTTCCCCGACATCATTTCGAACTCCTGCAACCCCGGCTTTATCACGCTCGGCGTAGGCCTCGGCGGTGAACGCTTCTTCAAATACTTCGTCGGTTTCGGCTTTACCGAGCCCACCGGCATTGATATGCTCAGCGAAGGCCGCTCGACTACGTCGCTTTACCACGGCGCGGATATGACCGATTTGGACGTGGCGACGTCCTCCATCGGACAGACCTTCGAAATCACGCCGATCCAAATGGCGACCGCGCTGTGTGCCGTTGCCAACGGCGGCTATCTTATGCAGCCTTACGTGGTCGCTCAGGAACTGGACGGCAACGGCAACGTTGTCAAAACCACCGAGCCGACCGTCAAACGCCAAGTGGTCTCGACCGAAACCACCAAACAAGTTGCCTCGATGCTCGCGGCGGCGGTCAACGGCGGCGGTTCGAAGAACGTCTACGTCTCCGGCTATCGCGTGGCCGGTAAATCCGGTACCGCCGATAAAACCGAAACCCGTCAAGGCGGCGCCGAAAACGAAGTGTGGGGCTCGTTCGGCACGTTTGCTCCTGCGGACGATCCGGAAATCGTGGTGCTGACCATCACCGATACCGCCCAAAGCGATAACCGTTGGGGCAGCCACACCGCCGGTCCGGTTTGCCAGAGCATTTTGTCGGATACGCTTCCCTACCTCGGTGTCGAGCCGCTGTATACCGAAGAAGAACTGGCGAACCTCTCCACCACCACCCCGAGCGTTGTCAACAAAGAGGTTTCCACCGCCACCACCATTATCGGCAACAACGACCTCAAATATTCCATTATCGGCAACGGCAAAACCGTTGTGAAACAGATTCCCGAATCGGGTAGTTCGATTCCGAAAGACGGCACCGTGGTGCTGTATACCGACTCGTCGTCGCTGAACACCACCACCGCTGTCCCCGATTTCCATAATATGACCTTATCGCAGGCAAACGCCGCCGCCAACGCCGCCAATTTGAACCTCGAAATCTCCGGCGTGGGTCTTGACAGCGGCGAAGCCACCGTCTATTCCCAAGACTACGAAGTGGGCGCCAAAGTGGAGCCCGGAACCGTTATCTACCTCGTATTCCTCACCGACAGTGCTATTGCTTAAATTCCTACAAAGAAAGCCGGTTGCCGTATGAAATTATCCGCTCTGTTACACACTATCTGCGATGCCCCGTTTGAGGCGGACATCGCCGGTATCGCCTGCGATTCGCGCAAAGTCGAAGCAGGCTTTCTGTTCGTGTGTATCGACGGCGTGGAGGTAGACGGACACAAATTTGCGCAAAAAGCCATCGAAAACGGCGCCATCGCCGTTGTGGCGGAGCGCGATTTGGGCCTTCCGAACCAAATTCTTCTGCCGGACACCCGTTCGGCGTGGGCAAAGCTGTCCGCCAACTGGTTTGACCATCCGGCAAAACGGATGCGCCTCATCGGTGTAACCGGCACCAACGGCAAAACCTCCTCCACCTATATGCTCAAGCACGCGCTGGAAGCGTGCGGCCACAAAGTAGGCTTAATCGGCACGATTCAATCGATGATTGGCGCGCGACAGATTCCGGCGTGCCACACCACTCCCGAAGCCTACGAACTGCAAGGCTTGTTCGCCCAAATGGCGGATGCCGGATGCACCGACGTGGTGATGGAGGTTTCGAGCCACGCGCTCGCACAATGCCGCGTGGACGGCGTAACGTTTGACGCCGCGATTTTCACCAATTTGACACAAGACCACTTGGATTACCATAAAACGATGGACGCGTACTGTGAGGCGAAGCGCAAACTGTTCCAAAACAGCCGCCTTGCCGTGATGAACGCGGACGACCCGTGGTTTTCCGAGATGAAACAAGGCGTTACCTGTCCGCTCATCACCTTTTCGCTGAAACACGACGGCTGTGACGCCACCATAAGCCAACTGGCGCCCCGTCCGGACGGAGCGGACTTTCAATTCACCCAAAACGGCAAGACGACCGCGGTGCGTATGAACGTGCCGGGCGAGTTTTCCGTTTATAATGCCACCGGAGTCCTTGCGTGCCTCGTCGCTCTCGGCGAGGACGCGGACACCGTGTGCGGCGCTTTTGCCACTCTCGACGGCATCAAAGGCCGTGCCGAGGTTGTGCCGACGGGACGCGGCTTTTCGCTCGTCATCGACTACGCCCACACCCCCGACGGCATCGAAAAAATCTGCGAGACGTTGCGCGCCGACTGCCAAGGCCGACTGATTACCGTGTTCGGCGCCGCCGGCGAACGCGACCGCGGCAAACGCCCCCAAATGGGCGAAATCGCCGCGCGTTACTCCGACCTCATCGTGCTGACGAGCGACAACCCTCGCCGCGAAGACCCGATGCAAATCATCAACGACGTGTTGCCGGGCATTCCGCAGGATTTCCCCTGCGTCGTCTACGAAAACCGCTTTGAAGCCATCCGCTATGCGGTAGCCGAAGCGAAAGAAGGCGACACCGTTCTGCTCGCCGGTAAAGGGCACGAGACCTATCAGGTGCTGAAAAACGGTATCATCCACCTCGACGAACGCGAAGTGGTCGCCGAGGCGCTCGGAATGAAAAATAAATGGGAGTTTTCAAAATGAACGAAACCGTAACCCTCACAATCGTCTACGCCGCCACCGCCGTAGCGGCGCTGATTGCCTCGCTGCTTCTCGGACGG
Organism: Acutalibacteraceae bacterium; assembly: GCA_045640165.1. Taxonomy (GTDB): domain Bacteria; phylum Bacillota; class Clostridia; order Oscillospirales; family Acutalibacteraceae; genus RGIG426. Next base: position 47,345 of record JAZUEK010000069.1, read on the forward strand.
TGGACGATTCCGGCACTGCACAAACTGAAATTCGGGCAAACCATCTTGGATATCGGCCCGTCGTGGCACAAAAACAAGCAAGGCACTCCCACCATGGGCGGCTTGTTCTTCATCTGCGCCATGGCGTTTATGATGCTCGCCGGCATCGTGTTTTGCGAAACGGTGCTGCATCTGCGGCTGATTACCGACGTGCCGTTCACGACCCAAATCCGCTTTTTTGCCGGTTGCGGACTGGCATTCGGTTGCGGTATCATCGGTTTTGCCGACGACTATATCAAAGTCGTGAAAAAGCGCAACCTCGGCCTGACCGACAAACAAAAACTCTTCTTGCAACTGCTTCTCTCCGCCGCCTACTCCGTTACGTTGGTGCTCACCGGCGCGGCCGAGTTTTATATCCCGTTCCTCGGCGTCGTGGACCTCTCGTGGTGGTTTATTCCCATCGCAATGTTCTTCATCGTCGGTATGTCCAACGCCACCAACCTCACCGACGGCGTAGACGGACTGTGCGGCTCGGTCACCTTTGTCGCCGCGCTCGCCATGTTGGTGCTTTGCGGCTTTGCCGGTTTCCCGGCGTGCGGCATTTTCGCCGCCGCACTGGCAGGCGCGATTGCCGGCTATCTGTTCTATAACGTCCATCCTGCCAAAGTGATGATGGGCGACACCGGCTCGCTGTTTATCGGCGGTGCGCTGTGCGCGCTCGCGTTCGGTATCGGCCATCCGCTGCTGCTGCTTCCCGTCGGCATTCTGTATATCCTCGAAACGCTGTCGGTCATTTTGCAGGTCAGCTATTTCAAACTGACCAAAGGCAAACGCCTGTTTAAGATGTCCCCCATCCACCACCATTTTGAAATGTGCGGATGGTCGGAAAACAAAATCGTTGCCGTGTTCTCAACCGTTGACCTTTGCGGTTGTATTCTCGCAGTGCTGTGCGCTGTGTTCGTGTGGTAATCGTTCCATTCTCAAAAGAAAGGAGGCATCGCCGTGGGCGAGCGTACCAAAAAAGTCAAACTGCTTCGCGCAGGTAACTTCGACCTGCCGCTACTCATCATCCTGCTTGTTTTGTTGGGAATCGGACTGGTGTGTCTGTTCTCCGCGAGCCACGTCTATGCCTCTTACTACGACGGAAACAGCTATCACTACATTCTCCGCCAAGGCATTTTCGCCGCAATGGGTCTCGTCGCGATGTATCTCATTTCGCTTATCGACTACCATCAATGGCGCAAGCTGTCGCTTCCGCTGTATATCGTCTCGCTGATTTTGTTGGTCATCGCGCTCGTCACCCCGTCCCAAAACGGCGTTCACCGCTGGGTCGGCGTCGGCAGTATGACCTTCCAGCCCTCTGACTTTGCAAAATTTACGCTCATCGTGTTCTTGGCGCAATTCATCTCCACCAACTACCAAAAAATGCGCCAGTTCAAGACGTTCTTCCTCTCGCTTGTCATCATCGGTATGGTGTGCGGACTCGTGGTCATTGAGCCGCACTTGTCCGGTACGATGTTGATTTTGGGCATCGGACTCGTTATGCTGTTCGTCGGCGGCGCGCGCATCAGCCACTTGCTACTGATATGCGGCGCAGGCGCGGCGGTCGTCCTACTCGCTGTTTTCGGCCTCGGGTACGAGGCAGACCGTATTTCCGTGTGGCTCGATCCGCTCGGCGTGTTCGCGGTGGACCGCGATATGGCGTGGCAAACCGTCCAGTCGCTGTACGCCATCGGCTCGGGCGGACTGATGGGCCTCGGCATCGGCAACTCGCGGCAAAAGCACTTGTTCCTGCCGGAACCCCAAAACGACTTCATCTTCGCCATCATCTGCGAAGAACTCGGCCTTATCGGCGCCGTCCTCATCATCTTGCTGTTTGCGCTTCTCGTGTGGCGCGGCGTCACCATCTCGTTGCGCGCACCGGATAAGTTCGGCTCGTTGCTCGCGGTCGGCATCAGTGCCCAAATCGGCATTCAGGTGCTCTTAAACATCGCGGTGGTCACCAACTCGATGCCCAACACGGGTATCGGTCTCCCGTTCTTCAGTTACGGCGGCACGTCTATGATGATGTTGCTCGGCGAAATGGGCGTGCTCTTCTCCATCGCCCGTCAAATGAGACAGAAAAAGTAATTCCTCGCCGCACGGCGGCAAAAAGAGGTGTGTTATGCGCGTTTTGCTTTCGGGCGGCGGTACAGCCGGCCATATCAACCCTGCTCTGGCGATTGCCGGAAAAATAAAAGAGCGCTTCCCCGACAGCGAGTTTTTGTTCGTCGGGGCTACGGGCCGTATGGAAACCGAATTGGTGCCCAAAGCCGGCTATCCGCTGAAAGACATCGTGGTGAAAGGCTTTTCTCGCAAACTCACCCCGAAAAGCATCGCCCACAACCTCTCCGCCGCTTACCACGCGGTCGCGTCGGGTCAAGATTGCAACCGCATTCTCAAAGAATTCAACCCGGACATTTGTATCGGCACGGGCGGCTACGTCTGTGGCCCGATTTTGCGTAAAGCCGCCAAGCGCGGCATCCCCGTCGTACTTCACGAATCCAACGCCTTCCCCGGCGTGACTGTGAAAATGTTGGCGAAAGCCGCCAAAGCCGTCTGTGTCGCCACCGAAGAAGACATTCCCCGTCTGCCGGAGGGCACAAACGCCATCGTGACCGGCAATCCGCTCCGCGACGGATTTTTGAGCCTCGACAAAGCCACCGCTCGCGCGGAAATGGGGTTGGATGACCGTCCGTTCGTGCTGTCGCTCGGCGGCAGCCTCGGCGCGATGAAAATTAACGAATTGATGGCAGGGGTGCTCACTCGTGCCGCCGCCGACCGCGCCGTGTGCCACTTGCACGCGACCGGCAAAGCGGAATACGACGAATTTTTAAAAACGCTCAAACAAAACGGCGTTGACCCCGACAGCGACGGCTTAGAGGTGCGCCCGTACATTGACGATATGCCGCGCTGTATGGCGGCGGCCGACCTGCTCGTGTGCCGTTGCGGCGCGATGACCACCACCGAACTGCTCGCCTGCGGCAAACCGGCCATTCTTATCCCCTCGCCCAACGTAGCGGAAAATCACCAGTTCTATAACGCGCAGGCGCTCGTCCACAAAGGCGCCGCCGTGTGCATTGAAGAAAAGGATTTGACCGTGGATCGCCTCTTCTCGGAGATTCGCACCTTGACCGGCGACCAAGCGCGATTGGAAGATATGGCGAAAAACGCTAAAGCCGCCGCCATCACCGATGCCGCCGACCGCATTATGGACGTCATTGAAGACGTTTTGGCCGCCCACAACTAAAGTAGACAAGCACCGCCCCCGATTGTCCTGCATAGGATACGGTACGGGCGGCGAAAAGCCCCCGTGAAAAAGGGGGAATCGCCTTGTCCGAACTGCTCATTACCGGCGGCAACCGCTTGGGCGGTGCCGTCACGATACACGGCGCCAAAAACAGCGTGTTGCCACTGCTCGCCGCCTGCGTGCTTTGCCGCGGCGAATGTGTTCTCCACCGCTGTCCGGCGCTGTCCGACGTAGAGTCGTCCATCGACATCCTGCGCCACCTCGGCGCCACCGTCACGCGCGAGGGTGACACCGTCACCGTCAACGCCGAAACCTTACATAACAACGATATTCCCGAGCGACTGATGCGCAAAATGCGCTCGTCCATCGTCTTTTTAGGCGCGATTACCGCCCGTATGGGCGAAGCGCGCGTCTCGCTCCCCGGCGGATGCGAACTCGGTCCGCGCCCCATCGACCTGCATTTGGCAGGGCTCTCCACGCTCGGCGCCACCGTCACCGAACAGCACGGCTGTCTTCATACGACGCTTGACCGTCGCTTTGTCGGCAACACGGTGTCTTTGGCATTCCCCAGTGTCGGCGCGACCGAAAACTTGTTGCTTGCCGCCGCCACCGCCGAGGGCACAACGGTGCTCGCCGGCGCTGCAAGAGAGCCGGAAATCGGCGATTTGATTGCCTTTCTCAACGCGGCCGGCGCGCGCATTACCGTTCATCCCGACGTCATTACCGTCGAGGGCGTGCCGTCGCTTCACGGTTGCCAGCACACCGTACTGCCCGACCGCATTGAAGCAGCAACCTATCTCGCCGCCGTTGCCGTTACGGGCGGCACCGTCTTGTTATCTCCCGTCATCCCGGAACATTTGGCGCCGATTTTGCCGCTGTTCCAAGAAGCCGGCTGTCACCTGAAATGGTGGGAAGATTCCCTCCTGCTCAGCGCACCGCCGCGCTTGCAACACCTAAAACTTGTGCGCTCACTCCCCTATCCCGGTTTCCCCACCGATGCCGCCGCGCCACTGCTCGCGGCGATGACCACGGCGGACGGAGTCAGCGTGTTTGTGGAAACCATTTTCGAAAATCGCTATAAATACGTCGATGAACTCGCCCGTCTCGGTGCCGTTGTCAAAACCGAGGGCCGCGTTGCCGTGGTCGAGGGCGTCTCTCACTTGCAGGCCGCGCCGGTGTGTTGCACCGATTTGCGAGGCGGCGCGGCACTTGTGGTGGCGGCACTCGCCGCCGACGGAACGACGTCTATCTCAAAATTACATCATTTAGACCGCGGTTACGCGGAGTTGTGCGACGCGTTGCGTGCACTCGGCGCCACGGTATCCCGTGTGCCGAAAAAGGAAGTTTAACGAAAGGAGTGGAATACGAATATGGCGGACAAACGACGCATCCCCAAACAGCCGAAACGACCCGAAAAGAAACGTTCCGTCGGACAGCGGCGGTTTCGCATAGCCGCAATTTTCTTTTGCCTTGCCATCGTATTCGCGGCCGCCGCGTTCGGCGTCAATCTCCTGTATCAAAACCGATTGGTAGAACTCGCTAAAGAAAAAGAGGTCTCCGAAGTCGTCACGCCTCCTGCTGATGGCGAGGGCGGCACGTTCAAGGTCCGCTCTATCACCATCGAGGGCAACAAACACTATTCGGAAGAACAAATTCGACGCGCCTCGGGGCTGTACGTCGGTCAAAGCGTGTGGGAAGTCAACAAAGCACAAGCCGCCGCCAACATCAAAGCGGCTTGCCCGTATGTGGAAAGCGCCTCCATCTCCTCCTCGCTTCTCAACACCATCACCGTCTCCGTTAAAGAAACCACCATCATCGGCGCTATGTATTACAACGGCTCGTGGTGGCTGGTGGGCAAAAACGGACAAGCCGTTGACAAAATGCCGATTGAAAGCGACGCACCGCAACGCTATCTCTATTTCAAAGGCGCCACTGCCACCGGAAAAGGCCTCGGCAAACAAGCGATGGACGACCGCTGTACCGAAATCGTCAAAACGTTCCTTGCCGCCGCCGAGGAAAACGAATTTACCGGTGTGTGCGAATTTGACCTCTCGAACAAGAGCGATTTGCGGCTCAACTGGAACAACCAGATCTCCATTCTCCTCGGAAGCGACAACAATATCGCCTATGAAATCTCGGTTGTCAAAGAAACCTTGCCCTCCATTCTCAAAAACCACGGCAAGCAGACGCGCGGCACGTTGGACGTTTCGTCGTATTCCATCGAAAACGCTACAAATCGTGTCATTTTTACGCCCGACAACTAAATATTGTGAAAATTTTGGGGAAAGCGATGATTTTTTTCGCTTTCCCCATTGATTTTTTTTGACAGTTATGTTATGATATGGAATGTATAAAACTCACCTAAAAAATGCGAATTTGAAATTGGAGGATGTCTTATGGGCTTTCAGTTTGAAAACGATTTTGTGGATAATGTCCAGATTAAAGTCGTCGGTGTCGGCGGCGGCGGCGGAAACGCCGTAAACCGTATGGCGTCTGTGGGTCTCGTGGGCGTGGAGTTCATCTCCATTAACACCGACCGTCAAGCGCTGTACCTCTCGAAAGCGACTCAGAAAATTCAAATCGGCGATAAACTGACCAAAGGTCAGGGCGCCGGTTCTAACCCCGAAAAAGGCCAGCGTGCCGCCGAGGAAAGCCGCGATGAAATCATCGCCGCCCTCAAAGGCGCCGATATGGTCTTTATCACCGCCGGTATGGGCGGCGGCACCGGTACGGGTGCGGCTCCGGTTGTGGCGGAAATCGCCCGTGATCTCGGCATCCTCACCGTCGGTATCGTGACCAAACCGTTTGCGTTTGAAGGTCGCCGCCGTATGGAGCAAGCCGAGGCCGGTATCACCAACCTGCGCGAGCACGTGGACAGCTTGGTGGTCATCCCGAACGAACGTCTTAAGAGCGTGTCCGAGACGCGCATCACCCTCGCCAACGCCTTCGAGGCGGCGGACGACGTGCTGCGTCAGGGCGTGCAGAGCATTTCCCAACTCATCAAAGTGCCGGGCCTCGTCAACCTCGACTTCGCCGACGTGACCACCGTGATGAAAGACGCCGGCTATGCCCACATGGGTATCGGCCGCGCCCAGGGCAAAGACAAAGCCCAGGAAGCCGCCACTGCCGCGATTTCCAGCCCGTTGCTCGAAACCTCGATTGACGGTGCGCACGGCGTGCTCATCAACATCACCGCTTCGCCGGACATCGATTTGGAAGACGTGGAGCTCACCTCCTCCGCCATCCAAAAAGCCGCTCATCCGGACGCGTCCATCATCTGGGGTGCCGCGTTCGACGAGAATATGGAAGACGAGATTTGCGTTACCGTGATTGCCACCGGTTTTGACGTCGGCAACCGCTCCGCGGTCGCGACCTCCGCTCCGTCGATCATCGGCAGCGAGAACAACGATTTGGACGCCCCGTCTTTCGTAAGCAGTTCTCCGGCTCCGGTCAACTCCGCGCTGGCGGACGACGATGACTACATCGACATTATGTCCATCTTCAACAAGAAGAAAGAACAAGAATAATTCTTAACATAAAAACGTCCTTGTCATTGACAAGGACGTTTTTATATCCGTTTCATTTCACTAAAAAAGCCCCGACCAAGTGGTCGGGGCTTTTCCTATTTATATACCTTATTTAATCACGCGGACGCGGAACACGCCGTCGATAGCGTTCAGTTTCGCGATGCTCTCCTCTTTCGGCTCGTTGGCGAGGTCGATGCAGGAGTAAGCGTAATCTTTCTTGGAGCGATCCACCATATTCTCGATGTTGTTGCCGGTCGCGGTGAACACGCCGGAAATCTGCGCCACCATGCTCGGGACGTTGTTATGCAACACGCACACGCGATACGGGGTCACGCGCGGCTCTTTGCAGTCCGGATAGTTGACCGAGTGGGTGATGTTGCCGTTTTCGAGGTAATCGATGATTTCCTCGGCGGCCATCACCGCGCAGTTGTCCTCGCTCTCCGGCGTGGAAGCGCCGAGGTGCGGAATGGCAACGACGTTCTCGACGCCGAGCACCGCGTCAGACGGGAAGTCCACCACGTAGCGCGCCACTTTACCGGAAGCGAGCGCCTCTTTGATGCTGTCCGCATCAACGAGGTCGCCACGCGCAAAGTTCATAATGCGCACGCCGTCTTTCATCTTGGCGATGGTCTCTTTGTTGATGAAACCGCGCGTCGCGTCGTTCAGCGGCACGTGGATGGAGATATAGTCGCATTTCTCATAGATTTCTTCGTTGTTGGCGGCGTGATGCACAGCGCGAGACAGGTTCCACGCGGCTTCCACCGACAGGAACGGGTCGTAACCGTACACTTCCATGCCGAGGGCAACGGCGGCGTTGGCGACAAGACCGCCAATCGCGCCGAGGCCGATGATACCGAGTTTTTTGCCTTTGATTTCCGGACCAACGAACTGGCCTTTGCCTTTTTCAACGAGTTTGCCGACAGCGTCGCCCTCGCCTTTGAGCGTTTGCACCCACTCGATAGCCGGCACAACCTGACGGGAGGAGATAAGAAGACCGAGCAGCACGAGTTCTTTCACCGCGTTGGCGTTGGCGCCCGGGGTGTTGAACACAACGATACCTTTGTCGGCACATTTGTCCAGCGGAATGTTGTTGACACCGGCACCGGCACGCGCCACAGCGAGCACGCTGTCCGGAAGTTCCATATCGTGCATCGAAGCGGAGCGGACGAGGATACCGTCCGGCTCGGCGACGTCTTCGCCGACGGTGTAGACGTTTTTATCGAACAAATCGGTGCCGCAGGCGGCAATTTTGTTCAGCGTTTTGATTTGCATAACAAGTTCCTTCTTTCTTTCAAAAAAATCGGCGGAACAAGTAGTTGCTCCGCCGATAATGTGTGGCTATGATCAGGCGTTGCGCTCCTCGAACTGGCACATAAACCAGACGAGTTCGATAAGACCCTCAATCGGCATGGCGTTGTACATAGAAGCACGCATACCACCCACCGAACGGTGACCTTTCAGGTTGACAAAGCCGGCGGCCTCCGCCTCTTTGATGAATTTCGCGTCGAGGTCTTTGTTACCGGTAACGAACGGCGCGTTCATCAGCGACTGGTACTCTTTCGCAACCGTCGGGTTGAAGAGGTTGGAGTCGTTTAAGAAGTCATAGAGGACTTTCGCTTTGTGGCGGTTGGCTTTCGCCATTTTCTCAAGACCGCCGATGTCGTTTTTAATCCACTCGAGCACGAGTTTCATCATATAGATGCTGTAGCACGGCGGAGTGTTGAACATCGAATCGTTGTCGGCGTGGATTTGATAGTTGAACATGGTCGGGGTAAGATCCATCGCGTTGCCGAGCAGGTCGTCACGGACGATAACCACGGTCAAACCGGCAGGGCCCATATTCTTCTGGGCACCGGCATACAGCAGACCGAAGCGGCTGACATCCAGCGGCTCGGACAGCGCGCAGGAGGAGATGTCCGCGACCAGCGGCACTTTACCGGTGTCGGGAATCTCGTGATACGCGGTACCGTAAATCGTGTTGTTCATGCAGATGTGCACGTAGTCGGCATCCGGATCAAACATCGACGCATCCAGTTTCGGGATGTAGTTGAAGGTTTTGTCCTCGGAGCTGGCAACCACGGGAGCCGCACCGTAGCGCGCGGCCTCTTTGTAGGCTTTTTTCGCCCATTGACCGGTGATGACGTAGTCCGCTTTTTTGTTGCGGTTCATCAGGTTCATCGGGACCATCGCGAACTGAGAAGACGCGCCGCCCTGCAAAAACAGCACCTTGTAGTTATCCGGAAT
>JAZUEK010000070.1:0-41387 GCA_045640165.1 Acutalibacteraceae bacterium
GTGGCGGCCGTCAAACGCATGATTCCGTACAAATAATCGTCATTAGGAGGTATAGACAATGGCTCGTGTTAAAGGCGCCATGATGACGCGCAAAAGAAGAAAGAAAGTTCTGAAGCTCGCGAAGGGCTATTATCAAGGCAAATCCAAGCTGTTCCGTACCGCGAAAGAGGCGGTTATGAAATCCGGTCAATATGCGTATATCGGCCGTAAACAGCGCAAACGTGACTTCCGCCGTCTGTGGATCACCCGTATTTCCGCTGCTGCGAAAATGAACGGTATGAACTACTCGACCTTTATGAACGGTCTGAAAAAAGCGGGTGTCACCCTCAACCGCAAAATGCTTTCCGAAATTGCCATCGCGGACGCCGCGGCGTTCACCGCTCTGGCGGATCAGGCGAAAGCGGCTCTCAATAAATAAAAACTTGTCCGTCGGTGCATGGGTTTCCATGCGCCGACGGACGTGTTGCATTTTCAGAGAGAGAAACAGGAACGGTTTTTCGACAAAAACTGTTCCTATAAATGTATTAAAAAATTACCGATAAAGTAAAGAAAGGGGACGACCGATATGACCGTAACAAGCCGCGATAACGCCGCTGTCAAACGGGTGCGTCGTCTTCTTTCGGATGCACACGCGCGCCGCGAAACGGGGCTGTTTGTGCTCGAGGGAGCGCGGCTGTGCGCCGAGGTCGGCGCGTCGGACGTCACCGTGCTGGAGGCGTTTATCTCTCCCGATGCTGAACGCCGCTATCCGGCGCAGGTCAAAGCCGTGCGCGACCGCGCGGAGATGGTGTATGACATCTCGAATGCCCTCGCCGCTCAAATCGGCGACACCCAAAATCCGCAAGGACTCTTTTGTGTCTGCCGCCGGATGCCGGACAAACTCTCCGGCGGAATGCTTCCGCTTGACGGGCGCTATCTGGCGCTGGAAGCGGTGCGCGACCCCGGCAATATGGGCACGATTCTCCGTACGGCTGAGGCGTTCGATTTGTCCGGTATTTTGCTGTCGGACGATTGCGTGGCACTCGACAACCCGAAAGTGTTGCGCGGCAGTATGGGCGGTGCATTGCGTTTGCCGACCGGTCGCGTGGAGAATTTATCCGAAACCATTCGGCTTTTGCGGCTCCAAGGTTTTTCCGTTTACGCTTGCGTGGCGGATAGCGAGGCGACCCCTATCACCGACGTAAAACTCGGTGACGGATGCATCTGCGTTATCGGTAACGAGGCGAACGGTCTTACCGAAGAGGTGCAAAATGCTTGCACCGGTCGCGTGACCATTCCCATGCGTGGCCGTGCCGAGTCGCTGAATGCGGCGGTGGCGGCGTGTCTGACGATGTGGGAACTTCAAAAATAATCAACAAAGCGAGGAGGAGCGGCTGTGGACGTTCGGCTTTACTGGATTTGGCTTTCGCTGGCCTTGAAAGCCGGCAATCCTGCTACGGCAATGCTTCTTCGTGCGTTCGAACATCCGCGCGCTATCTTTGAGGCGGACGAAAAGGCGCTACAGCAGGCCGGAGCAAAGCCGGAACTTGTGAAACGGCTGAAATCCACCACGCTTGACGACGCCAAAAAGGTGCTGGCCGATTGCGAGAAAAGCGGTATCTTTGTGCTGACGCCGGACGATGCGCTGTATCCTGCGCGCCTGCTGAATTTGGCCGATCTTCCGATTGTGCTTTACGGCAAGGGCGATTTTCGCGGACTTCCCGAGGATTCGCTTGCGGTTACTGTGGTTGGTCCGCGCGCTATCAGCCCCGAAGGTGTGCGCAAAACCGCATATCTGACGGCCGGCTTGGTGGCCGGCGGTGCGACCATCGTTTCGGGTGGCGCGGTCGGCGGCGATGAGGCCGCGATGAAAACCGCCCTTGATTGCGGCGGCAATCTTATCGTGGTGCAGGCTTGCGGATTGGACGTAAATTACCCGACTGAGACCGCCGGATTGCGCAAACGCTTGTTGGAGCAGGGCGGCACGCTCTTTTCCGAGTATCCGCCGAAAACAACGGTGGGCAAGGGCACGTTTTTCGTCCGAAACCGGCTTCTTTCCGGCTTGACGCTCGGCACGCTTGTGCCGGAGGCGCAAACGCGCAGCGGAACGATGATTACCGCGCACTGTGCTCGCGACCAGGGACGTGACGTGTTCGCCGTTCCCGGAGACGAGGTGCTGTGCGGCGGTTGCCACAACCTCATTCGTGAGGGCGCGCTGCTCGTTACGCGCAGTACCGATATTTTGTCGGAGTATTTACCGACTTACGCCGCCGCGATGGATTTGGCGGCCGCGTATACCGCCGAGGAAGAATTCCGCGCCAAAGCGGTAGAAAAGGAAAAGACGGAACACCCCATTCGTCGGCTTTTTAAGAAGCGGACGGAAAAACCGAAATCGAAATCTTCCGCGCAAACGTCCGTCGCAGTTCCTGCGACGGAGTTGGTGCCGCTTCCGGATGGTGCATCCGAAACGGCAGGCGCGGTGTTTGCGGTGCTTGCGGCGAGTCCTAAGAATTTGGACGATATCGCCGAAGAGGCCGCGCTTTCGCCGGCGGCGGTTTTGTCCGCGCTGACCGAACTGGAACTGTTCGGCGCGGTACAGAGTTTCGCCGGACGGCAATATGCAAGGAAAGGAAGATAACGATGGCAACATTAGTAATTGTGGAGTCTCCCTCCAAAGCAAAAACCATCCAAAAATATCTCGGAAACGGCTATGAGGTGATGGCCTCGAAAGGTCACGTGCGTGACTTGCCGAAAACCCTGCTCGGCGTGGACGTGGATCACGGCTTTAAGCCGCGTTACGTGGACATTGCCGGTAAATCCGCCCTTATCCGCGAACTGCGCGAGCACGCCGAGCGTGCCGACCGCGTGTTGCTCGCGGCTGACCCGGACCGCGAAGGAGAAGCGATTTCGTGGCACCTTGCCAGTCTTTTGGGTGTGGACCTTAAAGACAAAAACCGCGTGACGTTCAACGAAATCACCCAAAGCGGTATTAAACAGGGTATGGCGCATCCGCGCGCCATCGATATGGACCTCGTGAACGCGCAACAGGCGCGCCGTGTGCTTGACCGTATCGTGGGTTATAAAATCAGTCCGTTCTTGTGGCGCAAAATTCGCAAAGGGTTGTCCGCCGGCCGTGTGCAATCGGCGACGGTGAAACTCGTTATCGACCGCGAGGAGGAAATCCGCGCGTTCCAAAGCGAAGAGTATTGGACGCTGGACGCCGCGTTGTTGCCGCAGGGAAGCCGCAAGGCGTTCCCGGCCAAATTCTATGGCGACCACAAACAAAAAATCAAAATCGGTGACGAAAAAACTGCCACCACTCTTTCGGAAGAACTGAAATCCGCCTCTTATAAAGTGGGCGCGGTGAAATACAGCCAGCGCCGTGTGACGCCGGCTCCGCCGTTCGTTACCTCGACGTTACAGCAGGAAGCCAACCGCAAACTGGGTTTCGAGACTCGCCGGACGATGAAAACCGCCCAAGAGTTGTACGAAGGTGTGACGCTTCCGGATATCGGTGCGGTCGGTCTTATCACCTATATGCGTACCGATTCTCTGCGCATTTCGGAAGATGCCCGTAAAGAGGGCAACGCCTATATCGAAAAAGTCTATGGCAAAGACTATTTGCCGTCGACTCCCCGGTATTATAAATCGCGCAAAGGCGCACAGGATGCCCACGAAGCGATTCGCCCGTCTACGCCGTCGATTACGCCGGCGTCGGTGAAAGAGTCGCTGACTCCCGACCAGTACAAACTCTATAAACTGATTTGGGAGCGGTTTATTGCGAGCCTTATGGCGGTGTGTGTCCAGAAAACCTGCCAAGCGGATATTGAGGCCGGCAATTATGTATTCAAAGCGTCCGGCTATACGGTGGCGTTCGACGGCTATACCGTGCTTTACGTCGAGGGCAAGGACGAGGACGACGAGGAAAACGCTACGCTCCCCGAACTTGCGGAGGGGATGGAACTGAAGTTGAAAGACCTCACCCCGAACCAGCACTTTACCCAGCCGCCGGCACGCTTTACCGAGGCGTCGCTCGTTAAGGCGATGGAGGAGAACGGCATTGGCCGTCCGTCCACCTATGCGCCGACGATTGGTACGATTTTGTCCCGTGAATACATTGAACGTTCCGGTAAAGCGTTTAAGCCGACCGCTCTTGGCGAAGTGACCACCAAATGGATGGAGGAGCAGTTCCCTGAAATCGTCGACGTGAAATTTACCGCCCAGATGGAAAAAAGTTTGGACGCGGTGGAAAGCGGCGAAAGAGATTGGGTGAAAACGCTGGATACGTTCTACGGCGATTTCAAAAAGCGGTTGGATGCCGCCGAGGATACCCTTTCGGGCGATCGCATTAAAGTGCCGGAAGTGGAGAGCGATGAGGTGTGTGAGCTGTGTGGCCGTAAAATGGTCATCAAAGCCGGCCGCTTCGGTAAATTCCTCGCTTGCCCCGGCTATCCGGATTGCAAAAACACCAAACGCCTTGTGGAAAAAACCGCCGGCGTCTGCCCGAAATGCGGCGGTGCCATTTTGGCGAAAAAATCGCGCAATGGCCGTCGTTTCTTCGGTTGCTCGAATTACCCGAAATGCGATTTTGTGTCGTGGACCGAGCCGAGCGCCGAAACTTGCCCGAATTGCGGTAAAACGCTGTTTGTGAAAAAAGGCAAGACGGAAAAATTGTTCTGCCAGACCGAGGGTTGCGGCTTTACGAAAACCGTGCAAAAAACGGAGGAAGCGTAAATGAGCAATGGGAAATTGCCCGTGGTGGCCAAGTTTGAGCGTGTGTCGGAAGCGCGTTTCCAAGCGGATTTTGCCGATGCGTTCCCGAACGCAGACGTAGATGCCGCCAAGGCTGCGGTGAAGTTGCCGGTGCGTGCAACGGCCGGCTCGGCAGGATACGATTTTGTGATTCCCTGCGACCTAACGCTGAATCCGGGCGAAACGGCAAAAATTCCTACCGGTATCCGCGCCAAGATTGCGGACGGTTGGGTGCTGTGCGTGTTTCCGCGAAGCGGACTTGGATTTAAGTACCGCATTCAACTGGACAACACCGTCGGCATCATCGACAGCGATTACTATGGCTCGGATAATGAAGGTCACATCTTCATTAAAATCACCAACGACGGTAAGGCCGGCAAAATCCTCTCGCTCAAAGCAGGGGACGGATTTGCGCAGGGTATTTTCCTGCCGTTTGGGGTGACGGAGGACGACGCCGCCACCGCCAAACGCAACGGCGGCTTCGGCAGCACGTCGAAATAAGGTATAAGAAAAAGGCCACTATGCAATGCATAGTGGCCTTTTTGTGTTTGAGATTAGTTTTGTTTGGCGGATTTTTTGAAAAGACGTGGTTCCAACCACAGATACAGTGCCAACAATAACCATGCGGCGAGAGAGATCATTGCTCCGTGGAAAAGCCCCGGCGTTTTGTAGGTGAACGTGATTTCCGAAGTTCCGGCAGGAACGGCAACGCTCATAAACCCGACGTTAGTTTTTAGAATTTTTGTCGGTTTTCCGTTGACGGTAGCCGACCAACCGTTTTCAAACGGAACGCTGAAAAATGCCATGTTGTCGTTTTGAGTAGAAATCGTTGCGGTGAAACCGTGTTTGGTAACGGCAAAATCCGAAGAAGCAGACTTCCGTCGTGCAGCGCAATCGTTGACAAACGTTTCGTACGTGAATTCCGCGGCAACGTTGCCGTGCGGCAGCCGAGCGGATACCGTGTCCGCGTCTTCATCCTCGACGACCAGCGATCTCAAAAGCGCCAGCTCGCGTTCTTGCTCGGGAAGCGCGTTGTATTCGCTTTGGGTGATGTAGCTGTCATAGGTGAAGCCCATCGGGATGAAATTCGCGTTTTCATACACCGTCCAGCCGTCGGCAGCGTCCGCTTTTTCGAAGCCGCGCAGGTTATGAATGTCGTTTTCATAGATAAGACCGTCGGTTTCCAGTGCATAGCGTGTCGAAAGCAAACTGCGCAGTGCGTAGTGTGAGGAATCGGCAACACTTTTCATTGCACGGTCGATGTTCATAGAATTATAGAATTCCACAATCGAGCCGGGAACGATGCTATTAAATGTGTCGATACACGGCTTTTCGTGAAAAATGCCATAATTTAGGGGCGCATCTACGCGGTAAAACGTTTCGTCCTCGGACGGAAGCGGTGCAACATATGTTTTTTGAACATACCGTTTTGCAAAATCGTCAAAACCGCCGACCTTTAATGCACCGGCGGCGTGTCCGTTGCCAATGGTGACGTAGCCGAGGAATAAAGCGAAGACTATGCAGAATGAAAGCGTATAGCGTCTGAATGCTTTTGCGGATTTTTTTCGTTCGGAAAGCAGCTTGCCGAGAGCGAGTAGGCTTCCACCGGCAATCAAAAACAGTACTGTATACAAAACGGTTTCATTTCCGATGAGGTTATGAAACGATTTGTAGGGATCCGGGTCAAGGGGGAGAATTAGCAAAAAGACGGCGAGTGCCGCGGTAATGCCGCCGCTCCACCAAAAGGCGCGCTTCCAGTTTATGGGATGTGTCTCTTCTTGATCGAGTGTTAGCAAGGAAGCTAAAATCAACATCAATGTTGGCATATAATGCCAACGTGCGTAGTAAAAAGAGTTAAACAGCGAAAAGGCTTGATTAAGCACCGGAACGAACAAGCACAAAATCAGAATGACCCACAATCGACGCAACCAATCGGTATGCTTGCGTGATTGCAGATAGGCGATAAGTCCTGTGCAACCGAACAGCGGAACCCACAGTGTGGGCGCTGACCACATTTGATCGTCGCAGAAGGTGTTATATCCGGCCGTCCCCGGTGGAACAAAGAAAGCAAAAAGCGTTCCCCATGACAATCGAGGAGTTTTGTATACCAACGTGTCCCAGCCGGAAATCAACTCGCCGGCACGAGGGTTTTGAATGACCGCAAAGAACGAGGGGAGCAGGAGAAGCCCTGCTCCGGCAGTACCGAGCACAGCCTCGATAATCGTGCCGACAATATTCTTCGCAGTGATTTTCCATGCGCCCGACCACAGACGCACACCCCAATAGATTAATAGGAAGATGGCTTGACCTATAAAGAAATAGTAGTTATTGAGAGCGGATAAACACAAGAGCAGGCCGAACCAGCCTCGTTTGCCCTCGCCCATACGGCGCTCCAATGCGTACAAAATAAACGGTAGATACAGCATCGCCTCATGGAAATGATTGTAAAATAGATTGTAAAAGGAGAAGCTTGAAAAGGCGTAAAGTATAGCACCGATGGTAGCATATTCTGCCTTAACAAAGCGCGAGAGGTAGAGATGTGCGCCGAGTCCTGCAAATGCGAGCTTTAGCATCAGCAGGGGCGCCATCAGATACGGCACACACGCGCTCGGGAAGGGGATGATCAGCCAGAAGAACGGGCTGCCGAGAAGATAAAACGAATAGGTCCCGATAAAATTTACACCGAGGTCGGTATACCAGTTCCAACCGAATTCGCCGGCGCGTACCGCATCGTGCGCCATGCGATAAAAGGGGATTTGCTGTGCGTTAAAATCCGCCCAAAAGAAAAAGCATCCGTTATCTTGGATAATATACGGCAGAAACAGTGCGAACGCAACACCGAAGCATATAACAAATGAGAAAAACGCCGGATTTCGAAACGATAGGGTGCGGCGCTTTAAATCTTGTGTGTGCGACATATCCATGCCTCCTTGATATGAATCCTTACGAAAGTATAACACGATTTTGAATTTTTTTCAACTGCTTTTGATTTGGAAAAAAGAAAAGACGGTCAAGCGTTACGCTTGACCGTCTTTTTTGCGCTTACAATCTTATTCTTCTTCGCAGCAGTCGCAACCGTCTTCGCAGTCGCACTCCTCGATGTCGAACTCGAGGTCTTGGCCACAGTTCGGGCAGACGATGGCGCCCTCAAGCAGGGTTTCCTCGTCCACTTCGAAATCGGCGTTGCAGGCCGGGCAGGTGACTTCGTAGAATTCCTCGTCGTCATCGCCGCAACCACAGCCGCAATCACAGTCGCAATCGCAACCACAGCCGCAACCGTCTTCGTCGTCATAAAGGTCCTCTTCCACCGCGGCGAGGTCTTCGTCGATCTCGTCCACTTGGGCGGAGAGTTCCGCGAGCGCGTCATCCATATCTTCCATATCGAGGGCAATGTCGGACAGCACGTCGAGGATTTTCAGGGTCATTTTATCGGCGTCTTTTTCCTCGTTGAGTTTCATACCCTCGGCGAGGCCTTTGATATACGCCACTTTTTCGCTGACAGTCATGGTGATTCCTCCTTATTCAAATAGAAATCAAACTTAGTGTGCCTTAGGCACGCTCCATATATTCACCGGTACGGGTGTCGATACGAATCATTTCACCCTCGTCGATGAACAGCGGGACGCGGACTTCGGCGCCGGTTTCCAGCGTCGCCGGTTTGGTGGCGTTGGTGGCGGTGTCGCCTTTGAAGCCCGGATCGGTCTGGGTGACTTGGAGCTCGACAAAGTTCGGCGGCTCCACACCGAAGACGTTGCCTTTATAGGAAGCAACGCGGCAGACCATATTCTCTTTCACGAAACGGAAGTTGTCGGAGAGAACGTCTTTGTTCAGCGGAACGAGCTCGTAGGACTCGGGGTCCATAAAGTAATAGAGATCGGCGTCGTTGTAGGAATAGTGGATCTCTTTGCGCTCGACGTAAGCCGTCGGGAACTTGTCGTTCGGGTTGAAGGTTTTTTCAATGACCGCGCCGGAAATCACGTTGCGGATTTTGGTGCGGACAAAGGCGGCACCTTTGCCGGGTTTGACGTGTTGAAATTCCACGATCTGGAACACGACGCCGTCCATATCGAACGTAACGCCGTTGCGAAAATCGCCTGCAGAAACCATAGTAATAGTCCTCCTATAAACCTATTTTCTTTATTTTACTTTATTTTTCCTCTTTTTGCAAGAGGTATTTGCCGAAATTTAGATAATGAGCAAACTTTTTTTCGATTTTGTGAGGTTTTCGGCCCCATTCGCGGTGACAAGCGCCATATCTTCGATGCGCACACCGCCGACTCCGGGGAGATAGATGCCCGGCTCGACCGTGACGACGTTGCCGATTTCGAGCGTTTTGTCGCCGGCACGGGGCGAGAGGTTCGGTGCTTCGTGAATTTCAAAGCCAACGCCGTGTCCGGTGCTGTGGCCGAAATAGTCGCCGTAACCGGCGCTTGCAATGACGTCGCGCGCGGCTTTGTCCACATCGGCGCAACGCGCGCCCGGTTGTATGCACGCGAGCGCGGCGCGTTGTGCGGAAAGCACCACGTCGTAAATCTCTTTTTGCTTGTCCGATACGGTGCCGAGCGCAACGGTGCGCGTCATATCGGCGTGCATTCCGCCGACGACAGCGCCGAAATCAAAGGTGACGAGGTCGCCTTTTTGCAATTGGCGGTCGGAGGGTACGGCATGGGGACACGAGCCGTTTTCACCGCTCGCCACAATGAAGTCGAAAGACACGCCCTCCGAGCCGTTGCGGCGGAGATGGGTTTCCAAATCGAGTGCCACGTCGCGTTCGGTGCGGCCGAGGGAGAGGCGCTCGATAATGTAGGAAAAGCCGTCGTCCGTTAGGGCTTGGGCGGCTTTGAGGTTTTTCAGTTCGTCGGCGGTTTTTACGCGTCGGCCTTGTTCAATCGAAGCATCTAAAGTGCCGTCGGCAAGCACGGTTGCCACATCCGCAAGGGCAGTTTTGAGGCGCGTTTCGGCGGCAACGGTGGTTTGTTCCGCTTCGATAACGAGTGTGTCTGCACAGTGCTCACCGAGGAAAGCGGCGATATTCTCATACAGCCGCGTCATAAGGGCGCAAGGCATGGTTTTTACGGCTTTTTGCCCGGCTTCAATATAGCGAGAGTCGAGCAGGTACACGGCGGTATCACGGGTGAGCAACACGGTGCCGTCGTCCGCGAAAAAGCCGGAGAGCCAATGCCGCGCCGCAGGAGAACGGACAAGGGCGGCTTGCCCGGGCGCAAGCGTTTGTTGTAACGCCTCAATATGGGTCATTTTTGCGCCTCCTCATACAGCGTCATCAGCGTTTTGGCATCGCGCGTCTGTGTTCCGGCCGATTCGCACACGAACGTGGGTGTAAATCCCCGTTCGGCGACCGCTTGCATCAGCGGTGCAGGGTCGGGGCCGAACACGGTATCCGAAAACGTAAGGTGGCGTTTTTCGCCGCCGTCGGTGTATTCAATCTTGGAAAAATGGGCGTGGAACTGACGCGCGCGCTCGACACCGAGGGCGTTTTCGAGCGTGTCCAAAACGGCGTCGTAATCGGCACGGGAAGCGAGGCCGCCGTGGGTACGGGCGTTGAGGTGGCCGAAGTCGATACACGGCAAAAATCGCTCGTCAATGGCGCAAAAACGCATCACTTCGGAGAGGTCGCCCAGTTGGTTGATTTTCCCCATCGTTTCGGGGCAGATGTGTACGAAACCGAGTCCGGCATCGTCCAGTGCGGCTTGGGCTTTTTTCAGCGTTTCGCAGGCGAGAGCGGTCGCGCCCTCGCGCGAAAGACCGCCGAGGCCGCCGGGGTGCACCACGATACGGTTGCCGCCGAGACGGGCGACGGCGTCGGCACTGTCGAGAATATAGCGGACGCTGTTGTCGCGCTTTTGGGGGTCGTCGCTTGCGAGCGAGATGAAATACGGCGCGTGAAGCGACAACTGTATGCCGTGAGACTCCGCATTTATGCGCAAAGCGGCGGCGGTATCGTCCGACAGACGGACACCGCGGCCGCATTGATATTCATAGGCGTTTAGGCCGAACGAGGCGGCATAAACGGGCATATCGGCGCTGTGTTTATACCCGGCGGCGGCGAAATCCTCGCAGTTGCCGGCCGGCCCGAAACGGGCGATGAGATCGGTTGCCATCAAGAAGCCTCCTTACAGCCGCTCGGGGTGTTTTTGGCGAAAACGGCGTAAAATGCCTTTTTCAAAATGCCGTTTGAGCATAATGGTAGGACGGTTGGTTTCGAGCTCGATGGGCATTAGGAGCAGCATTTTCACGCCGGCCAGTTTGGTGCCGAGCACGTCGGTGAACACTTGGTCGCCGATGGCAATACATTTTTTCAAGGGAAGTCCCAAATGCTTTGCACCGCGCCAAAACCCGATGGGAGACGGCTTGCACGCGAGGGAGACGGCGTCGAGCCCGATTTTATTTGTAAACGGCAGAACGCGTTTCGCAAACCCGTTGGATACGACGGTGAGTTTGAAACCCTCCGCCTGCATCATTTTGAGCCAATCGGCGACTTCGTCGGACAGTTCCTGACTGTGGAATTTCGTCAGTGTGTTGTCCACGTCGAGCAAGATGCCCTCGACGCCGAGAGCGCGCAAATCTTCGGGGGTGACGAACTGGATGCGTTCGCGCAACAGTGTCGGATAAAAAATCGACATACAAAAACTCCTTCCTCGTCACGTTGACAAAAAGTGACGGGGTAGATAAAAAAGCGGGCAAGAAAACTTGCCCGCTTTTTACGCGATTTTATTTGAACTTTCTTTTGCGGGCGGCCTCGGATTTCTTCTTACGGCGAACCGACGGCTTCTCGTAATGTTCTCTTTTGCGAACTTCGGCAAGCGTACCGGCGCGAGCGCAGGATTTTTTCCAGCGACGCAGGGCGCTATCGATGCTTTCGTTCTCTTTAACTCTAACTTCGGACATTCTATGTTTCCCTCCCCTCAATTTTGGAAAGGCGGTAATTTCGCCACATAACAAAAGACAGTATACCGCAAAAATCCCGTTTCGTCAAGAGATTTCTATAACTTTCCCGACAAAAAACGCGGGATTTTTTGTATTTTCAAGCGAAAAGTACCGGCAAGGGTTAGTGAACGGTAATTTCCCGTTTATCGCACAACCAAGTTGACGAGTTTCGCCGGGACGTAGAGCTCTTTAACGAGCGTTTTGCCGGCAAGCTCGGCGGCGACCTTTTCGTCCGCTTTGGCGAGGGCGAACACGTCCTCTTTCGCCATATCGGGGGCGATGTTCAGACGCGCACGGATTTTGCCGTTGACCTGCACCACGATTTCCACCGATTTTTCGACGCATTTCGCATCGTCCCACGTCGGCCACGAAGACTCGTTGAGCATTCCGCCGAAGCCCATTTGCTCAAAGATTTCTTCGGTGATGTGGGGGGCAACCGGGTTTAAGAGCGTGATAAAGGTTTTGAGTTCGCCGCGCGTGATAGAGCCTTTGTCGTAGATGTCATTTAAGAGGGTCATCATCGCCGCGATGGCGGTGTTGTATTTGAGGGTTTCGAAGTCCTCGGACACTTTTTTGATGGTGCGGTGGAACGCGCCTTCGAGGTCAGAGGAGTAGCCGTCGCCGTCCACAACCATATCTTGCAACGCCCACAAACGGTCGATGAAGCGTTTGCAGCCGCGGACGCTGTTTTCCGACCAGGGAGCGGCCTTTTCGTAATCACCCATAAAGAGAACGTAGAGACGCAGAACGTCGGCGCCGTATTGTTCGACGACCTCGTTCGGGTCAACGACGTTGCCTTTGGATTTGCTCATCTTTTCGCCGTCCGGCCCAAGGATGAGGCCCTGCGCCGTGCGTTTGGCGTACGGCTCGGACACCGGCACTTCGCCGAGGTCATAGAGGAATTTATACCAGAAACGGGAGTAGATAAGGTGACGGGTGACGTGTTCCATACCGCCGTTATACCAGTCGACCGGCATCCAGTATTTCAGTTTGTCCGCGTCGGCAAACGCCTCGTTGTTTTTCGGGTCGATGTAACGCAGGAAGTACCACGACGAGCCGGCCCACTGGGGCATCGTGTCGGTTTCGCGTTTCGCCGCGCCGCCGCATTTCGGGCAGGTGCAGTTGACGAAATCGTCCACTTTGGCGAGCGGGCTTTCGCCGTCGGAACCCGGCTCGAATTTGTCCATTTTCGGGAGTTTCAGCGGCAGTTCGTCATACGGCACGGCGACCATACCGCAGGTCGGGCAGTGGACAATCGGAATCGGCTCGCCCCAATAGCGCTGGCGGTTGAACGCCCAGTCTTTCATCTTGTACTGGACGCCTTTTTCGCCCACGCCTTTTTCTTCGAGGAACTCAATCATACGGGCGATGGAGTCTTTTTTGTTCGTGTAACCGTTGAGGAAGTTGGAGTTGACCATTTCGCCGTCGCCGGTGTAGGCTTCTTTCGAAATGTCGCCGCCTTTGATGACCTCGATGATGTCGACGCCGAATTTTTTCGCGAATTCATAGTCGCGGTCATCGTGCGCCGGCACCGCCATAATCGCGCCGGTGCCGTAACCCATCATAACGTAGTCGGAGATGAAAATCGGGATGTCTTCACCGGTGAGCGGATGGGTGGCACACAGGCCATCGAGCTTCACACCGGTCTTATCTTTGACCAGTTGGGTACGCTCGAACTCGGTTTTTTTGGCGCATTCGGCGCGGTAATCTTTCACCGCGTCGAAGTTTTTGATTTTGTCCTGATATTTGTCCAGGAGCGGATGCTCCGGCGCCATAACCATAAAGGTAACGCCGTAGAGGGTATCGGGACGGGTGGTATAGATGCGGAGCGTTTCGTCGAGACCGGAGAGGGTGAAGTTGACGAACGCGCCGGTAGATTTACCAATCCAGTTTTCCTGCTGGAGTTTGATGTTCGGCAGGAAATCGACCTCTTTAAGGCCTTCGAGCAGTTTGTCGGCGTAGTCGGTGATGCGCAGATACCACACGTCTTTGGATTTTTGCACGATGTCGCTGTGGCAGATGTCGCATTTGCCACCCTGGGAATCCTCGTTGGAGAGGACGACCTTACAGCTCGGGCAGTAGTTGACGAGGGTCTTGTCGCGGAAGACGAGACCTTTTTTGAACATCTTCAGGAAAATCCACTGCGTCCAGCGGTAGTAGTTTTCCTCGGTCGTATCGACAACGCGATTCCAGTCGAACGAGAAACCGACCGCTTTGAGCTGAGAGGTGAATTTTTCGATGTTGATATCGGTCACCTGACGGGGATGCATACCCGTTTTGATGGCGTAGTTCTCGGTGGGAAGACCGTAGGCGTCGAAGCCGATCGGGAACAGCACGTTGTAGCCCTGCAAACGGCGTTTGCGCGACACCACTTCAAGACCGGAATAGGCTTTGATGTGGCCGACGTGCATACCGGCGCCGGACGGATAAGGGAATTCGACCAAGCCGTAGAATTTCGGTTTGTCGGAGTTGTCTTTTGCGGCGAAAGTCTGTTTTTCGTCCCAAATTTTTTGCCATTTTTTCTCAACGGCGGAAAAATCATAGCGTTCCATTTGTGTCATCTCATTTCTCAGTATTTTCGAGGAAATCGGCCGGGTCTACGTCAATGCCGTCTTTCCAAAGATGTTCAAGATTGTAAAATTCGCGCGTTTCCTGCATAAACACGTGCACGACTACGCACCCGTAGTCCAGCAGCACCCACGAGGAGTTGCGGTAGCCCTCGGTGCGGAGCGGCTCGACGCCTTGCTCTTTCAGGTCGAATTCCACGTAGTCGGTGAACGAGCGGACTTGGGTGGAACTGGTGCCCTCGGCAATGACGAAGTAATCGGCAAGCGAGGTCAGCGCGTGGACGTCGATGACGCGAATTTCCGACGCTTTGTGGTTGTCGAGCGAGCGGACAATGGCGCCGCAGAGGTCTTTCGGGGATTCAAGGCTCATTCTTCTTCCTCCTCTTCCTCGATCATACCGGTTTGTTTCACCAGCAGTTTGTCGAAAGTGGCGGTTTGGAGATTAGCTTTTTCGGTGTTGGAAATCTCGGTCATTTTGAGATATTCCGTTGTCAACGGCGTGCCATAGGGGTTAAACGAGTCGTTGATGAGTTTGCACAGTTCGTCTTTGTGGACGGAGTAGAACAGCGTGCCGTCCATGGTGGCAGGCTCACCCGGCAGGATGGACACGGTGATTTTCGAGCGGTCGATTTTGTTGAGGTCGCCGAGCAGTTTCACCATCAGCGAGATGTCGTCCGCAATTTCGTTTTCGCGTTTGGTGCGGATGGGGGTCGAGCCTTTCATCAGCGGATACAGCACGTCGTCGTCCAGTTTTTCTTTGTCGGTGGTCATCAGACGTTCGAACAGTGCGACGTACACCTGACGTTGACGGGTGAGGTTTTTGAGTTCGCCGTTCACCGATTCCCAGTCGCCGAGCGCGTATTCAAGCGCGCCCTCGCCGTCGACAGTTTGGACGCCGGCGTCATAGGTGATGTCGCCGAGGGTCATCGCATCGCCGAGTTTGATGTCTACGCCGCCCACGAGGTCAACGAGTTTGACGAACGCTTCCTGGGGGAAGATATAGTAGTTGTCGATCGGAAGCGTGTATTGATAGGTGAAGATTTCGGTGAGGTTGCCGACGGCACTGCCCGTTTTTTGGGTGATTTTTGTGTTGCAGGGCTTGCCGTTTTCAAGAATTACGTTGTGTTTGCCGTCGGTGATTTCGGCGTCGAATACCTGCTTGCGGCAGGTTTCGCACCAATCGAGTTTTTTCGGGCTCGACCATACGCCGCCGATACTTCTAACGTCGAAGTGCTCGGTGTCGCCGAGATAGGTGCCGGTCGGCACTTGCATCACGTTGACGGTTTTGGCTTTTTTGTCGTAGCAAACGACCGAGACCATTTGCATCCGTCCGGTGGTGCCGTTTTCTTTTTCTTTGCCGAGCATACCGAGCAGGTAATAGGCCACGTTGTCGTTTTCCTTAGCGGTGACGACGGCGTCGGTGGTGCCGTTGGTTTCGCCGCTGAAATAGGTTTTCACATATTTATAGGCGGTGATGCCGAACCAAACGAGTGCCGCAAGGAACAGCAGGAACAAGACCACCAAGATGATTTTGCCCACGGGGGCGCCGTTCTTTTTCTTTTTGCGGCGTGCGGTGGAACGCGTGGCGGAGGAAGCGGTGCGCGTTCCGCGAAGCGGCACTTGCGATTGGGCTTCCGGCGCGATGGTGCCGCCGTTGCGTTTGGCTTCACGCGCGGCTTTTTTTGCGGCTTTTATCCGTTTTTTCTGACGGTTGTCTTTTGCCATAGTTCGGTCATCCTTTCACGTTTTTCGGGGCGGTCGCCGTGAGTTCCGCTTGAGCGGCAAGCGTATCCGGATGGGGTTCGCGCCCTTTTTCTTTAAGTTCATTTATCGAATACCGCACCGCATAGCGCATAGCGGCGTCCGACGAGATGTCGGCGCGGCGGCGCATTTCCGCCACGTCGGGATAGTGGCGGCCGGCGGCGGTAAAGTCGGCGATGTAAACGGTTTTTTCAAGGGGAGTCATTCCGGCGCGCGCCGTGGTGTGATACCGCACGGCGTTGAGCATATCGGGGTCGGTGATGCCGAGCACGTGTTCCAAAAACACGGCGCCGATGGCGGCGTGCCACAATTTTGGGGCATCCATCGTGTCGGGGTCGAGCGTGACGCCGAAACTGTCAAGGACGCCCGTTTGCTCGGCAGGAGAGGCGTCTTTCATAATATCGTGGAGCAGGCCGGCAGTGTAGGCTTTTTCGGGGTCGGCGCCGTACAGCGGCGCGAGCCGTTTTGCTTCGTCCGCTACGGCGAGCGAGTGTTCAAAACGATACGGGGTAAGTCGGCGTTTGAGGATGGCGATATACTGCTCGTTGGTGGTGGGAACGTCATCCATACTGTCCGGCAGGTAGAGGTCGTGATCCTCGATATAGTCGGCGACGGCGGAGCACACGAAGCGTCGCCAGTTGCGGTTATCTTGGTCGCTGACCGCTTTGCGCAAAGCGGTGGAGGAGATGCGCGGCGTTTCGGCAGGGACGACGATACACCGCGCGCCGTCCGCCGTCAGTTTTTCGGCATGAGCTTTGAGCGTTTCGAGCGAAACGTCGTCTCGGGGGACGGTGCAAAGGGTTGCGCGCGACTTGATGTCGTCATAGCGAAACCAGGTGGACACGGTCAAGAACATATCGGCGCCCATCAGGAGATACCATTCGGCATCTTTATAGCGAGAAATCATAATATCGAGTGTGTCGGCGGTGAAACTGGCGCCGCCACGGGCAATTTCCACACGGGAGACGGAAAGGTAAGGATACGGCTCGGCGGCCAGTTCGCACATCGCGGCGCGGTGGGCGGCAGGAGCCATTTCGGCTTTCAACTTGTGGGGAGGCTGTGCGGTGGGCATCAGAATAATGCGGTCGAGGCACAATTCTTTTTTGAACGCTTCGCACAGCGCAATATGTCCGTTGTGAATGGGGTCGAACGTGCCCCCGTATAAACCGATTTTCAAGCCCTCACCTCCTAAAACGTTCTCTTACTCGGGTTAGCGCGGCAACACAATCGTCGGTTCTTCCGCGCGACGACGATAGAGCACGAAGGTGCGCCCGATGACCTGCACCGTTTCGGCGCCGACCGCAACGGCCACTTCGTCCGCTACTTCGCGAGCGGTTTGCGGCGCGGTTTCGAGTACGCGGCCTTTGATAAGTTCGCGCGCTTCAAGCGCGTCGTCCGCCTGTTTAATCAGCGCATCGGACAGACCGCCTTTGCCGACGTGAACGATGGGTTCATAGTCGTTGGCGAGTCCGCGCAGGTAGGCGCGTTGTTTACTGGTCATAGAAAATCACTCCTCGTGGGATTTCACATAGTCGTTTAAGCGGACGGCAAATTCTTTGAGTGCCAGTCCGCGGTGGCTGACCTCGTCTTTTTCGGAGGAGGTCATTTCGGCAAAGGTCTTGCCGCAGGGCAGTTCGAAAATCGGGTCGAAACCGAAACCGGAATCGCCGCGGCATTCGAACGCGATAAAGCCTTCGCACACGCCCTCGGCGACAACGGTGTCGCCGTTCGGAAGATAGCAACAAATCGATGCGACGAAACGGGCGGTGCGCTGTTCGTGCGGCAGGTCGCCCATATTTTTGAGCAAGGTTGCCTTGCGTTGCCCGACGGGGGCGTAGCGCGCGGAGTAAAGCCCCGGAGCTCCATTGAGCGCATCCACGCAAAGGCCGGAATCGTCCGCGACGGCGGCGATGCCGCTCTCCTCGCAGGCGGTTTTGGCTTTGATGAGGGCGTTTGCGGCAAACGTCGTGCCGCTTTCGTCCGGTTCGGACAACGCGATGCCGAGTTCGTCGGCGGTGACCGCCTCTACCGAGCAGGCGGCGAGAATACGGGAGAGTTCTTTGATTTTATGTTCGTTGTGGGAGGCAATCAGCACTTTCATCGCTTATTCCTCCGAGAACAGTTCGGCGGCAAAGCCGTCGGGATCGAACGGTTGCAAATCGTCCACGCCCTCGCCGAGACCGACGAATTTAACGGGGACGTTCAGGTCTTCGCGGATGGAGAGGATGACACCGCCGCGCGCCGTGCCGTCCAACTTCGTCAGCACGATGCCGGTGATGTCGGCGGCGGTCTTAAACTCGCGCGCTTGGTTGACCGCGTTTTGACCGGTGGTCGCATCCAGCACCAAAAGCACCTCTTTCGAGGCTTCCGGCAGTTCGCGGTCAATCACACGGTGGATTTTTTCGAGTTCCTGCATCAAATTCTTTTTGTTGTGCAGGCGGCCGGCGGTATCGACGATGATGATATCCGTTCCGCGCGCTTTGGCGGCGGCACAACTGTCGAACACCACAGCGGCAGGGTCGGCGCCCTCGCTGTGTTTTACCATATCCACGCCGGCGCGATTTGCCCAGATTTCGAGTTGTTCAATCGCGGCGGCACGGAACGTGTCGGCGGCGGAGAGCAACACTTTTTTGCCCTGCGCTTTATAGAACGAGGCGAGTTTGCCGATGGAGGTGGTTTTGCCGACACCGTTGACACCGATGACGAGCACTACCGACGGCTTGGTTTCGAGATGCATCTCTTGTCCGCCGCGGAGCATTTCCGCCACGATGTCTTTGAGGGCGGTTTTGGCTTCCATCGGGTCTTTGATGCCCTGCTCCTTGACACGCTGTCTCAGCGCGTCACAGATGCGGCCGGCGGTGGAAGCACCCACGTCGCCCATAATCAGCAACTCTTCAAGTTCCTCGAACAGTTCGTCGTTGACGCTTAAGGACGAGCGGAACAGCGAACTGACCGGCATAGAGAGGGTTTCTTTTGTCTTTTTCAGTCCGGAACTGATTTTATCGAAAAATCCCATAGTCGTTTCCTTTCAAGAAAAGGGTTGAGGTTAGGTCGGCTCGCCGCGCTCGCCGAGTTTCATACCGAGGCGTTCCTCCACTTCGCTTGCGCGCAGTTCGAGCAGTTTGGTGACGCCGGATTCCTGCATCGTGACACCGTAGAGCACGTCGGCTTCTTCCATCGTGCCGCGGCGGTGGGTGATGACGATAAACTGGGTCTCGTCGGTCATACGGCGGAGGAACTGGGCGTAGCGCGTGACGTTCACGTCGTCAAGCGCGGCCTCGATTTCGTCCAGCACGCAGAACGGGGACGGCGTGACTTTCAAAATGGCGAACAGCAGGGCGATGGCGGTGAGCGCCTTTTCGCCGCCGGACAGCGCATCCAAGTTGAGGATGACTTTTCCGGGGGGCTGAATGTTCATCTGGATGCCGGAGTGGAGCACGTCGTCCGGTTCTTCCAATTTGAGTTCGGCTTTGCCGCCGCCGAACAGTTCGGCGAAGACAACCCCGAAATGCTTGTTGATTTTGTTAAAGCGGTCCACGAAGATTTCGCGCATCTGGGTGGTGAGGTCGTTTATGAGGTTAAGCAGTTCGGCACGGGAGACCTCCACGTCTTTGACCTGCTCGGACAGGAACGCGTAGCGCTCGCTGACCTCTTTGAATTCCTCAATCGCATCGACGTTGACCGTGCCGAGAGCGCGGATTTTACTGCGCAATTCTTGCAGGCGTTTTTGCGCTTCGGGCACGTTTTCAATCGGCTCGGTTTGCGCTTCCGCTTCGGCGCGAGTGAGCTCGTACTCTTCATAGAGTTTGCGGACGATTTCGTCCGTTTCCGCTTCGGCGCGGAACGCTTTTTCTTCGAGACGCGCCACCTCGCCGGACAACCGCTCTTTTTCCTCCATCTTGTCTTTGGAGGCTTGGCGCAAAGCCGTCACGCTCGCTTCGCCGTCCGTCCGCTCGCGGACGAGAGCTTCCATTTGTTCACGGGAAGCAGCGGCTTGTTTGCGGCATTCGTCCGCCTGCTCTTGCAGAGTGACGATGTCTTTCTCGACTGCTTCGATTTGCAGTTCGAGCAGTTCGATTTGACCTTGGAGCAGTTGTTTGGCGCCGTCGCTGTCCGTCTTGCGGCGGTCGATACCCTCGATGACGGCTTGCAGGGCTTCGATTTCTTTTTCGAAGCCGTGTTCTTGCAGTTTGAGCTCCGCCATTTGCGCGGAGAGTTCTTCGCGCGCGGCGGTCATTTCGGCGCGGCCGCCGGAGAGGGCGGTGAGTTGCGATTCCACGTCTTCTTGCTCTTTCAGGAGCGCGCCGGCCTCTTTGCCTGCGGCGTCCATATCGGCGCGGATTTCCACAATACGGGCGTTGAGGGTTTCGATTTCGTTTACGCAATCCGCTACCGCTTGGTCGCCGTTTTCGGCGAGTTCGGTCACGCGGCGGAGTTCCGCTTCGAGGCGAATGCCGTCTTCCTGCGCGGTGGTGAGCTCACCCTGCGCGCCGGTCAGCGCCGCTTCCGCAGCGGCGGCATCTTCTTTGGCGGCAATATAGTCGGCGTTGGCTTTTTGGGCCTTCGCTTCCATCTCTTTTAAGGCGGCGGAGAGTTTTTCCATCTCCGCACGACGGGAGAGCAAACCGGCACCTTTCACGTGGGAACCGCCGGTCAGCGAACCGCCGGCGTGGACGAGTTGACCGTCCAGTGTGACGAATTTAACGCGGTAGCCGGTTTTCTTGGCGAGCGCGGTGGCGCAGTCGAGGTCTTCGGCAACGGCGGTGCGGCCTAAAAGACTCTCCATCACGTCTTGGTATTTTTTGTCGAACGAGATAAGGTCGCTCGCTACGCCGACGTAGCCGACCTGACCTTTGAGGTCTTTTTCGTCGAGCGTTCCGCCGCGAATGGTTTCGAGCGGCAGGAACGTAACGCGACCGGCGTTTTCGTTTTTGAGGAAACGGATGGCGCTTTTTGCATCCGATTCGGTTTCGCACACCACGTTTTGGGCGTTGTTGCCGAGGGCGGTCTCAATCGCGAGCGCCACGTCGGACGGGGCTTCCAGAAGTCCTGCTACCGGGCCGAGAATACCGCGCAGAGCGCCGCGGCCGGCTTGTTTCATCACGGCTTTGGTACTGCCGGAGAAGCCCTCCATACTGCGCTCAAGTTCTTCGAGAATGCGCAGGCGGCGGCGATGGTCCTCGACGTCGAGACGGAGTTTTTCCGCTATCACACGGGCGGCCTCCGCTTTGTCGCCACGGGATTTGTGGCGCAGGGAGTAGCCGGTGACGGCGTTTTGCAAACTTTCGATTTTTTCTTTGCAGGCGGCGACCGCTTTTTCGCATTCGGCTTTTTCGGCGGCGGCGGCTTCGCTTTGGCCTTTCTTAAGCAGCACCGCGGCGTTCAGCTGAGACAGTCGCGTGTTGATTTCGGCGAGCGAGGATTCGCCGGTGACTTCGCGTACGCGCACGTCGGCGATTTGTTTCGCCAACTCGGCGGCACGGCGGTTTTCCTCTTCCATTTTGTTGCCGGCTTCGTCGCTGTTGCGCGAAAGGGTATCCATCTGTTCGGAGAGGGCGAGCCGCTCTTTTTCGGCGGCGGCGATTTTTTCCTTTTTGTCGTCGATGTCCGCAAGGCGAGCGGCGCGTTCTTCGTCGAGTTGTTCGACGCTGACCGACTGTTGCTCTTGCTCTGCGCGCATACGGGCGATATTTTCGTTGTGGTGTTCGATGTCGTTGCGGCGGACGGCGATTTCGCCCTCGTGGCGGACGGCATCTTCCTCGAAAGCGGCGGCGGCACGGGTGAGCTCGTCCATTTGGACGGCGAGACCGGCGGCTTTGTTGCCGATTTCTTCAATTTTCGCCTCGACGTCCGCAATGGACGCGGCGGCGGTGTCGTATTGAGTACGGGCGAGTTCCAATTTGCCGCCCAGTTCGCGGAGCACGTCGCGCGAGGTGTCGAGCGTGTGCAGCCATAGGCCGATTTCCAGGCCTTTTTTCTCGTCCGCATAGGCGAGGAATTTTTTGGCTTTATTCGACTGGGTTTCGAGCGGCCCGATGCGGTCTTCGAGTTCCTGCAAGATGTCGCGCAGGCGAAGAAGGTTGTCTTCCGCGTTTTGCAGGCGACGCTCCGCTTCGTTTTTGCGGTAGCGGTATTTGGCGATACCGGCGGCCTCTTCGAAAATCTCGCGGCGGTCATCCGAACGGGAGGAGACGATGTCCTCGATACGGCCTTGTCCGATAATGGAGTAGCCGTCGCGGCCGAGACCGGTGTCCATAAACAGAAGCTGGATATCTTTTAAGCGGACGGTGGCGTTGTTGAGCATATACTCGCTTTCGCCCGAGCGGTAGTAGCGACGGGTGACGCACACTTCGTCGGCATCGAAATCCAAGAAGCGCTTTTCGTTGTTGATGGTCAGCGATACTTCGGCATAGCCGAGGGATTTACGCGACGACGTACCGTTAAAGACCACGTCTTCCATCTTGCTGCCGCGCAGGGCTTTGTTCGACTGTTCGCCGAGCACCCAGCGAATGGCGTCGCTGATATTCGATTTGCCGCTTCCGTTCGGGCCGACTACGGCGGTGATACCGTCGCCGAAGGTCAGCACGGTTTTGTCCGGAAAGGACTTAAAGCCCTTGATTTCCAGAGATTTGAGCAGCATAGTTTCACATCCTTCGTTTGGGGGTGTCGTTTTGGTTTCAGAAGCCCATGAGTTTCAGCGCTTCGCGCGCGCCCTGTTGTTCGGCTTCGCGTTTGGTTTTGCCGGTGCCGCGGCCGATGACGTTGCTGTTTAAGTGGACTTCCACCGTAAACTTTTTGTCGTGGTCGGGGCCGGATTCGCCCACGAGGACGTATTGCAAAATTTCCTCGGGGCTGTGTTGCACCACTTCCTGGAGTAGCGTTTTGTAGTCGCGGAATTGGTGGTGTTTCGTGTTGTGGAGTTCGGTTTCGAGGAAGGGAAGCGCAAACGCACGGGCAGGTTCGATGCCGCCGTCGAGATAAATTGCGCCGACGATGGCCTCGAAGGCGTCCTCCAACGTGGATTCCCGTTCGGCGCCGCCGTTTAGCCGTTCGCCTTTGCCGAGGCGCAGGCAATCGCCGATGCCGATCGTGCGCGAGTAGTGCGCCAACGCCTTTTCACAGACGATGGAGGCGCGGTGTTTCGAAAGTTTGCCCTCGCTTCCCGACTCGTTATGAAACAGATAGTCGGCGGCGATAAAGCCGAGCACCGAGTCGCCCAAAAATTCGAGCCGCTCGTTGCTTTCTACGCTACGCTCGTTGGCGTAGGACGAGTGGGTGAGCGCGCGGTCGAGCAGGGCGGGGTTTTGGAAACGATAGCCGATTTTGTCCATCAGTTCGGAGAGATCACTCAACGGGTTCACCCTCCTTTTCGGCGGCGAGCGCCGCTTCGATTTTCGAAATCACATCCGCTTCGGCGAATTCGAGCGCCACGCGAATGGCGTTTTTGAATGCGCGGGCGTTCGAGTTGCCGTGGGCTTTAATGACCGGACGTTTGACGCCGAGAATGGGGGCGCCGCCGTATTCCGCGGTGTCCATCAGTTTTTTGAGGTCGGACAAGCCGCCTTTGACCATCAACGCCGCGAGCTTCGAGCGGATATTTTTAAAGAACACGCCCTTTAAGTTGTGCATAATCATCGAGGCGGTGCCCTCCATGGTTTTGAGGAGCACGTTGCCGGAGAAGCCGTCGGTGACGACCACGTCGGCCACGCCGGCCGGCACGTCACGCGCTTCCACGTTGCCGATAAAGGGCAGGTCGCTGTCTTTGAGCAGAGCGAACGCGGCTTTTTGGGTTTCGCCGCCTTTGGTGTCCTCCGTGCCGACGTTGAGAAGACCCACCGAGGCCGGTTCGCCGTGTTTTATAACGTGGGACATATACAGGTTGCCCATGTGGGCGAATTGGAACAGCATTTCGGGGCGGCATTCCACGTTGGCGCCCATATCGAGGAGCAGGTAGGGATTTTTTTCACTCGGGAGAACCGAGCCGATGGCCGGACGGGACACGCCTTTGATGCGTTTTACGAGGAACGTCGCGCCCATCAGGAGCGCGCCGGTGGAACCTGCGGAGATAAAGGCGTCACCCTCGCCGGCGGCAACAGCGCGAAGGCCCACCGCCATTGAGCAGTCTTTGTGCGCTTTGAGCACACTGCCCGGTTCGTCCTCCATCGTAATGACGTCGTCCGCCTGCAAAAATTCGATGTTTTCGAGAGAAATCTTCTCGCGTTCGGCGAGAGCGCGGAGCTCCGGCTCGTTGCCGCACAGCACCACGGTGCAACCGTATTCTTTTGCTGCGAGTGACGCTCCTTTAATTGCTTCGAGCGGAGCGTTGTCGCCGCCGTGAGCATCCAAAATGACACGCATACCGATTCTCCTTACTTGCAAAATTTTCCCGTTTAGCATATAGACAATTTATTATATCCTATTTATGGGAAAATGTCAATTTTTTTGCGCGATTTTTGCAATTTTTTCCGCTGAAAATCTTGCGCTTTTTCGGTGGGTGTGCTATGATAGCCGATAGACGTGGGAGGTGAGGACTTGAACGACGTAAAAGGACTGTTGGAAGCGACGGTTTTGCTCGAAAAATCCACTTGTTATTATATGAAAACGGGACGGTGTTCGCTCGATATCGTGTCGGATTTGTCGATGGCTCCGTCGGTCAAATCCGCGCCGAACGATTTGCTGTATTGTCCCCGTATTTTGAACGCGCTTAAGACGCGCGGACGGGATCGCACGGTCAAGGTGGTGTCTTGCCGCTGTGGCCACGCGGAAGTGGTCGCCGGACATCAGCGCGCCTGCGTTGCCAACCGCACGGGAATGCAGGTGACGGTGGAAGTGGACGGCGACAAATGCTTCGATTTGTGCCCGGTATGCGGTCGGCAGATGACCTTTGACGAGGAAGAAGCAATGAAAAACGGCGGAACGCGGATTGTCAGTTTGAAAGCCGTTGTTCCGACGGACGAAAAGAAAAAATAAACAAAAAGTGCTGTCAGGTATTGACAGCACTTTTTTATGCAAAAAACATCGTTTTGAGAAACAATAGCATCGTAACCCCCGGAAGTCCCAGCAACGTACACACGCCGACGGAAAGCCATCCGAGCCCGAGGGAAACGCCGGTGAGACCGCCGGTCACGTTGACCGCCGCGAGCGCCAAAAAGCCGGTTGCCGCCGATTTGCCGAGGGCTTTGAGCGGATGACCGGTAGAGAAAACGGCAATCCCAACAGAAAGGATTGCCGCCGCACCGACGGCGACGGCACACCACAAAAACAACGTCATCCGGCGTCCCTCCCCATAAATGGCGGACGAAAAGCGGCGGTTTGTCCGGTTTGTCGCGCTTGTTTTAGCAGATACCGATACCGGGCGCGCAGAGCTTCTTGTTCGTAGATATACGCTTCAATCAACTCCGGGTCGGATTCCATTTCGAAGCAGGTTTGTACTCGCGCGAGTTCGTCGCATACAAACCGGAGAGCCGCCTGCAGCTCGCTTTCGGGCGGCGGCTTCAGCACCGCGGATTTCAAAAAATTTCCCATACTCTCACCTCGTTTCACTCTATGGTGAGTATGGGCAGGATATGCAAAAAGCAAACAAAAAAGAGAGGCAAAAGCCTCTCTTTTTTTAGCCTAAAATGAAGGTTTCAATATCCGCAGGGGAGTCGGCGACAAAGGTCGCGGCTTCCGCTTCCAATTCTTCGCGACTGCCGTAGCCGAAGGTCACGCCGATGGAATCCATCGAAAACGCTTTGGCGCCGCGTACGTCGGAAAAGCGGTCGCCGATCATCACGCAATTTTGCGGTTCGATACCGGCGGTTTTGCACAGATAGTCGAGTACTTCGACTTTCTCCGAACGTGTGTTGTCGAGGTTGCTGCCGACC
The DNA here is from genome assembly GCA_045640165.1 of Acutalibacteraceae bacterium. Classification (GTDB taxonomy): domain Bacteria; phylum Bacillota; class Clostridia; order Oscillospirales; family Acutalibacteraceae; genus RGIG426. Next base: position 25,871 of record JAZUEK010000070.1, read on the forward strand.
ACCAATTCAAAGTAGTCCGCAATACCGAGGTTTTTGAGAATGGTCTCGGAGTAGGCGGTGGGTTTGCAAGTGGCGACGAAAATTCGGCAGCCGGCGACTTTTAAGTGCTCGAGCAAATCGGCGATGCCGGGGTAAATTTCGCATTCCAAAAGGCCTTTGACCGCATACCGTTCGCGGAAAATACGAATGGCGTCGAGCGTGTCTTCCTCTTTGACACCGAGGTAGTGGGGGAAGCTGTATCCGAGCGGCGGACCGATGATTTTATCCAGTTCCGATTGCGGCGGCTCGGGATAGCCGAGCGTGACACACGCGTGTTTCGCACAGTTCATGACGCCTTCGCCGGTGTCGGCGAGGGTGCCGTCTAAGTCAAATAATACGTAGGGATAACGGGGTGGGCGTTTCGCCGCGTTTTCGGCGGCAATCATCGCCTGCACGCCGGCGGCAAAGGTGACACGCGGTTCCCAATCGAGCAGGCGTTTTGCTTTTTCAATCGAGGGATTGAGTTGGACGATGCCCTCAGGTTTCGGTTGCGGCTCGCCGAACGCGCATTCGCCGCGTTCGCCGCACAGTTTGTAGGCTTCGAGTACGAAGTCTTTTAAGCGGCGCGTGTCGTCGCCGGCGACGTTAAACACGTTGCCCTCGGCGGAAAGAATGCCGCTATATGCCGCCATTTTGGCGATGTGCGCGGCTTCGTCGTCGATGTTTAAGAAATTCCAGGTGTGCATACAGTCGCCCATTTGCATCGTTTCGCCGGACAAAAAGGTGCGGATACACGAGGACATCAGCGTGTGCGGATGGTCGCCCACGCCGTAGGTGCTGAAAATGCGCAGGTGGATAAAATCGAGTCCGAGCGACGGTGCGAGTGCCGCGCCCTGCAACCCGAAGGCGAGTTTTGCTTTGCCGTATTCCGACACGGGGTTGCAGATGGTGTCTTCGGTGATTTGTTCAAAGTGGATGCCGTACTCGGCTTGCGAACCGGCGAAGATAAACCGCTTGCAACCGAGTTTTTGGGCGGTTTTCATAAGAGCGAGCGAGTGGTCCACGTTCGCAAAATGGGCGTCGTGATCGTTGCGATTATCGCCTTTGGTTGCCGCCCACGCGAAGTGGATAAACACGTCGGCGTTTTTTACGGCGGCTAAGAGCGCCGCATCGTCCGCGCCTAAATCGTAGCGCACGGGGAAAAAGCGGTCGTGGACGGGAAGTTTATGGGCATTTTGACTTTGGGTTTGAAGCACGCCGTAAACGGTATGTCCCTCCGCCAAAAGACGGCGGCAGGTTGCGAGCCCCAAAAAGCCGGATGCGCCGGTAACGATGACGGTCATTTTGCCGCCTCCTTTTTTGTGAAAATCAACAATTAGCGTTTGACGCGGCCGGAGCCGTCGCCGTTTTTGAGTGCTTCTACCTCGGCGACGGATACACGGTTAAAATCGCCCTCGATCGAGTGCTTGAGCGCGGAGGCCGCCACGGCGAATTCCACCGCGGACTGTGTGTCGTCTCCGCGGCGCAGAGCGTAGATGAGTCCTGCGCCGAAGCTGTCGCCGCCGCCGACACGGTCAACGATGTGCAGATGATAGGTTTTGGAAAAACAGAAGTTTTCGCCGTCATAGAGAAGCGCCGCCCAGTCGTTGTCGTCGGCAGAAAAAGAGGAGCGGAGCGTAATCGCGACTTTGTCGAAGCCGAAGCGGTCGCGCAGTTCTTTTGCCACCGCGCAGTAGCCGTCTTTGGACAATTTACCGCCCTCGACGTCGCTTCCCGGTGCTTCGATGCCGAATGCGTCTTTGGCATCTTCTTCGTTGGCGATGCACACGTCCACAAACTCACACAGCTCGGTCATCACGGCTTGTGCTTTGTCTTTGGACCACAGTTTTTTGCGGTAGTTTAGGTCGCAGGAAACGGTGAGACCTTTTTCTTTTGCCGCTTTGCAGGCGGCTTTGCACAGCGCGGCGCACTCGTCGGACAGCGCCGCGGTGATGCCGGTGAAATGGAACCAATCGGCGCCGGCAAAAATGGCATCCCAATCGAAATCGGCGGCAGTTGCCTCGGCAATCGCGCTGTTTTTGCGGTCATAGACGCAGACGCTTCCGCGCTGGGACGCGCCTTTTTCCATAAAATAGATGCCGAGACGGTCGCCGCCGCGAGCGACGAACGCAGTATCCACCCCGAATGCGCGAAGCGCCGCGAGAGCGCCGTTACCGACCGGGTTTTCCGGCAGTTTTGTGACGAATGCGACGGATTCACCGAAGTTCGCAAGGGATACGGCGACGTTTGCTTCCGCTCCGCCGAACGTGGCGGTCAGGCGGTCGTTTTGGAAAAGCCGCGTGCCGTTGTCGGGGGATAAGCGCAACATAATTTCGCCGAAAGTAACGACGTTAGCCATAAGACAATCTCCTTACATCTCGTAATAGGTGGGGGTGATAAAGCAAAGCTTCATCGTTTTTTCAATCTCTTTGAGTTCGCCGGCAATCAGGCGGTTACGGGTTTCCGCTTGGCTCGAAAAATCGTGTTCCAGCGTTTTGTCAAAATAGACGTTGCCGCTGTCGGGAGAATAGCCGTCCATACCGGCGACAGTGGCCTCTTTGATGCCGATGGCCTGCAGGAGCTTTAAGAGCATGACGCCGGAGTTGTCGATGATGTCCGCTTTGTCCGAGGCGTAACTGCTGAAATTCACGACGAAATCGGCTTTTTTCGCCTCTTTCATATTCGACGTGATGATGCAGGGAACGTCGGTCGCGTTTTGGATTTTGGCATAGCGGCGCATATTGCTGCTGAAAATATAGTCGGCTTTGTACTGCCCACCGTCGAAATTGAGCGCGATGACGGCGGTGTCGGGTTTTTCCAGTTCCGCTTTTACGCGGTCGGCGTGTTCGACAATGCTCTTGCCCGGGGCGACGACCACGATATGCTTGCCGGAAAGAGCGTTGCCGAGTGCCGCGAGCGCGTCGCGGTCATCGAGGAAATTCTCCATATATTCGCGGTAGTATTTTTCGGCTTTATCTTTCGAGAATTTCGCTTTGTCGTCGTCGGGAATGGATTTTAAGAGCTCCGAAAACGCCTTGACGGTCAGCGTGCCGCGCTCTGCCAGATGGATGGCGTAGTTCGGGTGACAGCCGAGACTGGCGGAGAGATACAGCGGCAGGGAATAGCCCCAGAATTTTGTGTTGTAAATCTCGGTGAGGTATTCGTCCATAATTTCGAGCATCGGCTCGACGCGGTAGGCGGTGCCGTAGTTTTCGTTCATATACTCGGCGAACAGTTCGAGATTTAAGTTGCCCGCGCCGCGACCCATACCGAACACGCAACCGTCGATGCAGATGTCGCGGTTTAAGTTCATCTCAACGAGCGCTTCCGAGTTGCCGAACGCTTGTTGGAGGTTGTTGTGGGAGTGGTAGCCGAGCGCGATGTTCGGTTTCATATTGTTGTCCGCCAAATGGACGAGGCGGAGGAATTGTTTTTTCTTGATGAGGCCGAAACTGTCCACAATGGACATCGCGTCCGGTTCTAATTCGTTGAATTTTTCGATGCCCTCGATAAATTCTTTGTCGGAGTACATATCCGTTCCGACAAACTGCACGAACGTTTTGTAGCCTTGCTCTTTCGCGTATTTGACGTACTTGTAGCCCTCGTCAATCTTCTCTTTTTTGAAGATAACGCGAATACCGTCGATCGAACTGCCGTCGCACGGGGCGATGCGGTCGAGCGGCACGGGCGCACTCATATCCACCATACCGACGTAGAGCATTTTATTGTCTTTCGGGGCGATGAGGTCGGCAATGCAGGCGGTGTTCGGGAACACGGCGCGGTTGGGATCGAACGTGTCGCCTTTGATAAAGCCGACTTCACAGATTTCGACACCGGTTTGCGCCATCTTTTTGCAGATGCCGCGGATGGCGGCCTCGCCGAATTTCCAATCGTTGACGTAACCGCCGTCCCGAAGGGTGCAGTCGAGTAACGTGATTTTTTTCATAGGATGTCAGGCTCCTTTCGTGAGAGCGCTTAGTCTTCTTCCATCAGCGGAATGAACATTTGAGCTTGCAATTCTTCGCGCGGCAAAAACGGCGCCAAATCTTCAAGCGGCGGACTGACAAGCGTGCCGTCCGGCAGGCGTTTGGTGCTGCTCTTCGGCTCCCATACTTGGGCGGTGTCGGTGAAGATTTCGCAGAATACCGGACCGTCGGTGGCAAGGGCTTTGTTAACCGCATCTTTCATTTCGGCGTTGGAGTGAGCGGAGAGGTAGGGATAGCCGAACGCTTTGGACAGTTTTTCGAAATCGGGGAACGAGAGGTCGCCCGATTCCTCGCCCACGCCGACGAAATTTTTGTTGAAGAGGTTCGTTTGGGTGATGCGGATGGAGTGGTAACCGCGGTTGTTGATGAGGAACAGTTTAATCGGCAGGCGGTTGGTCAGCACGGTTTGCAGTTCCTGCAAATTCATCATAATGCTGCCGTCACCCTCGAGACAAATCGTCTGTTTGCGGCCGCCGCCAATACAAGTGCCGATGGCGGCAGGCAGACCGTAGCCCATACTCGCGATGGCGCTGTTGTTCGCCATACGGCTGCCTTTTTGAATGGCGTAGGCTTGGTTGCCGACGACACAGCACGCACCGTTGGAGACGGCGGTGAGGCTGTTTTCCGGAAGCTGATGGCTTAAGTAGTCGATGAACGCATAGACGTTCGCGGTTTCGCCGTTTTCGGCGCGGTGTTTTTCTTGCACCACCGGGTAGTCGTTTTTCCAACGGCGGCAGGTGTCGTTCCAAAGACCGCCGGCGAACACCGGGCCGTCGGTGGCGGCATCCAGTTTTTCGAGGAAATCTTTTGCATCCGCCCACACGGGATATTCTACGTGGAGCGTCGGTTTTTTGAGTTCGGCTTTGTCGATATCCACCATCATCACTTCGGCGGCGCGTGCCCACGTTTTCCAGTTATAGCCCACTTGGCGGATGGAAATACGCGTGCCGATTGCCAAAATGAAGTCGGCGTTTTGAATTGCCCAGTTGCCGGGGCGGTCGCCCATATTGCCGGCGCGGCCGCAGTAAAGCGGATGGTCGTTTTCAATAAGGTCCACGGCGTTCCAGTAGGTGACAATCGGGATGTTGAGTTTTTCCGCGACGCGGCGGAAGGTTTCATACGCGCCGGAAAGACGGATGCCGTAGCCGGCGTGGAACACCGGACGTTCGGCGGATTTCAGTTTTTCAAGAAGCAGGGCGATGGCGGCATCGTCCACCGGCGGAGGGAGCAACGCATCGTCTTCCGCCGGGTCATAGCCGACGAGTTCGTCCGTTTCGATGAAGCCGCCTTGGAAGTTGACGGGAATGTCTACCCACACAGGGCCGGGACGACCGGTCGTCGCGAGATGCCACGCCTTTTCGAGCGCGAAACGAATCTGTTTCGGGTCTTCAATCATTGTGGCGTATTTGGTCATCGAAGAAACGGATTTTACGATGTCGTATTCTTGGTCGCCCATGGCGCGTAAAGGCGTTTCGGTGTATTGAAGAGCGTAGCGCGCGGTGGTGTCGTAACGCACCTGACCGCTTATAATGAACATCGGGATAGAATCAAGCCAGCCGCCGACCACGCCGGTGAGGGCGTTGGTGCCGCCGGGGCCGGTGGTGACGCACACCGCCGCAATTTTATTATCGAGACGGGCATACGCCTCCGCCGCAATGGCGCAGGCCTGCTCGTGGTGGTTATAGGTGACGTGAAGTCCCTCTTTGTGGCCGAGGGCGTCGTTTAAGTGCATCGCGCCGCCGCCGACCACCGAAAAGGCATCGGTGACGCCGTGATCCACGAGAAAGTTTGCTACATAATCTGCCAAACGAATTTTCATAACTTTTTCTCCTTACGACCGAAAACACGGTCAGTTTGCCTATACAAAATTCATTATAACACGCGCGTAATAAAAAGACAAGCGGTTTTTCGACAAAAAGACATCCCACAATCGTGAAATTGTGGGATGGAATCTTAGTAAGGAAGACCGGCCAAGAACTTGCGCAAGGTCAGGACGTCTTTCATATTCACCGCGCCGTCAGGTGTGACGTCGGCATTTTGTTTGTTGATGGCGATGGCAAGTCCTGCGAGAAATTTACGGACAGCCAACACGTCTTTCATATTTACCGCGCCGTCGTCGTTGGCGTCACCCCAAAGTGTGCCGTCAATATTGGTGGGCGGTACAGTGGCGGTTGTGGTCGCCGTCGTGGTTGTCGTTGTTGTGGTCGTAGTCGTGGTGGTTGTGGTGGGGCGGTGCTTCAGCACGGTATAGGCGTGCAGACGGGGGCTCGCTTTGTAGGTCGTATACAGGTCGTGCCACGTGCCTTTTTGTAAAAAGAAGCCTTGGCCGGCCGCGCCGTCGTTAAAAGCGACGAGACTTCCGTCGGTTTGGATGTTTTCACCGGGGACGCTGACGGTGGCGCGCAATCCCTTTTGGCAGGACAGCGTAAACACAAGCGAGAACGTTTCGCCTTTTTGCAATTCGACCGCTTTCGGCAGATGTACGGTATACAGTCCCGGCGTGGCAAACGTGCCGGAGACGGTGGCGGCCTTTGTGCCGAGCGTGGGGTTTTTCGTCGAGGTCAGATTGGTATACACGTCCAGCGTGTAGGCGGTGGGGCTGTCGGCATAGTGGAACAGCGAGGCGGCTTCGAGCAGTTCCTCGTCAGCGGCGGTAAATGCGGCGGCAATCGCCGTCGAACCGCCCGAAAAATCGAGGGTGGCGAAGCCGGGAGTGCCGTCATACTGATAGTTGTGGTCGAACTTGTCGGCCGGAGAGAACGTAAAGACGGTGGCATCGTCACTTTGGATGGACACGTCGTAGTAGGAGACCCAAAACAGTCCGTTTTGGCCGAATTCCGGTCCCCACGAGTTCTTCACAAGCCACGCGCCGTCGGCGTCAGGGCGAGAAGAGGCGAGGAAATTCATACGCGAATAGGTATCGTCCCACCCGACCAATGTAATGGCGTGATTGGAACTGACAAGATCCAAATTGCAGTAGGCGGCGTTTTGGGTGTTGAGGAACATATCGGCATAAAAGACGGAAGCGCCCACCGCGCCGTGGGCTTGAATCGCGGCTTTGACCGCGGCGCGGCCGTCGGCGGTTTTCAGCGGCAACAGTTGCGCGCTTTCGAGGTGGAGCACGTCGTTGTAGCACAAATCCGGTGCAAGACCGGCTCCGTGGTTATTCATCACGCGCGACAGCGGCGCGATTTCCTCGGCGTGGATGCCTTTCCAGTTAGAGAGGGACTGCGCGGTCAAGAACAGATTGCAGGAGGTCATCATATAGTTGCGAGACAACGTGAGATAGTCGCCGGCCAACAAGCCGAGAGGGTCGGTTGAGCCATAAAACAGAAAATACGCCAGCGCCCATTCGGAAAAGTCGGTATCTTTCGGGAAACCGAGGTTTTGGATGGCGTCTGCCTCGGCGCAGGCAATCGTGGAAAACGCCCAGCAGGCACTGGTATCTTTTTGGCTTTTGGCAGGGGTGATATAGCCGTAAGTATCCGACCGATAGGCGGTGGGCAACGTGTCGCCTGCCGAAAGCAGAGAGGCGGCACGCACGGGTTTGACAGCGGTGTCGATGCCACTGTCTATGGTGGCGAGGGGCGGTACGTCTTCGACGGAACGGGAAAGATAGCCGGCGGCCGACGCGGACAAAAGCGGACACGACAGCACCGCCAGTACGCTTGCGGCGGCAAGCACAGATTGGATAAGACGCACGGGAACCCCTCCTTTTCATAACACAACCACTATAAAGGAAAATTGCAAAAATGTCAAGAAACGAGAAAAGAGGTATGCCGCGGCATACCTCTTTTTATCAGAATTTCAGTTGGTCGAGCGCTTGTTTCACGTCGGCGAGGATGTCCTCGAAGTTTTCGATACCGCAGGAGAAGCGCACCATATCGGGGCGCACACCGGCGGCCTCAAGTTGGGCGTCGGTCATCTGGCGGTGGGTGGTGGAAGCCGGGTGCAACACGCAGGTGCGCAGGTCGGCAACGTGGGTTTCGATGCCGGCGAGTTTTAAGAAGCCTTGGAACGCCTGCGCGTTGTCGCGACCGCCCTTAATGCCAAACGAGATGACACCGCAGGTGCCGTTCGGCATATATTTTTGGGTGAGTTCATAGTCGGGCGACGAGGGGAGCGCCGGGCAGGTGACGTAGGCGATACGGTCGTCTTTTTCGAGCGCTTCGGCAAGGTGTTTGGCGTTTTCGGCGTGGCGCGGCATACGCAGATGCAGCGTGTTCGAGCCGAGGTCCAAGAGAAACGCGTTGAACGGCGACGGCGTCGCGCCGAGGTCGCGCATTAAGTGGGTGCGCGCTTTGGTGATATACGCGGCTTTGCCGAACGATTCGGTATAGGTGAGACCGTGATAACTCTCGTCCGGCTCGGTAAGGCCTTTGTAGTCGCCCGACGTCCAGTCAAAGTTACCGCTGTCCACGATGATGCCGCCGAGCGACACCGCGTGGCCGTCGAGGTATTTACTGGTGGAGTGCACCACAATATCCGCGCCCCATTCAAATGGGCGGCAGAAAATCGGGGTGGGGAACGTGTTGTCCACAATCAGCGGAACGTGGTGAGCGTGGGCGTGTTTTGCAAATTTTTCGATGTCGAGCACCGCGAGCGACGGGTTGGAGATGGACTCACCGAACACGAGTTTGGTGTTCGGCTTAAACGCCGCTTCCAGTTCTTCGTCGGACGCTTTCGGGGACACGAAGGTGGTGGTGATGCCGAGTTCCGGCAAAGTGTTGTCAAAGAGGTTGAACGTGCCGCCGTACAGCGCGGAGGAAGCGACGATATGGTCGCCTGCACCGGCGATGTTGAGCACGGCGAGCAACGTCGCAGACATACCGGCGGAGGTCATCATCGCGCCGACGCCGCCCTCCATCGCGGCAATTTTTTTCTCCACCACGTCGGTGGTGGGGTTGCCGAGACGGGTGTAGAAAAAGCCGTCGGTTTTGAGGTCGAACAGGTCGCCCATCGCTTCGGACGTCTCGTAGAGATAGGTCGTGCTTTGGGCAATCGGCACGACGCGCGGCTCACCGCTTTTCGGTTTATAGCACCCTTGGGCGCAGATGGTATCAATATGGCGGTTATCCATTAAAAACACTCCTTTTGTGTTAGAGTTTCTCACTTGTTTTTCAAATATTCGTCAATCGAGGCGGCGGCGGTTTTACCGGCACCCATTGCCAAAATAACGGTGGCGGCGCCGGTGACGGCATCGCCGACCGCCCACACACCGGAGCGAGTGGTGCGGCCTTGTTCGTCCGCGACAAGAATGCCGCCGCGGCCGGTTTCGAGACCGGCGGTCGTCGAGCGGATGAGGGGGTTCGGGGACGTGCCGATGGCGATGATGACGCAGTCGACGGGCAGGCGGTAGTTGGAGTTTTCAATCTCCACCGGGCGGCGGCGACCGGAAGCATCCGGCTCGCCGAGTTCCATTTTCACACACTCGATTTCCGCTACGTCGCCGTTCTCGTCGCCGTGAATCGCGACGGGGTTTTGGAGAAGACGGAAGACGATGCCCTCTTCTTTAGCGTGTTCCACTTCTTCGAGACGGGCAGGCAGTTCCGCTTCCGAGCGGCGGTAGACGACCGACACTTCGTCCGCACCGAGGCGCATCGCGCACCGTGCGGCATCCATCGCGACGTTGCCGCCGCCGACAACGGCGACGCGTTTGGCGCGTTTAATGGGGGTGTCGCTGTCTTCTTTATACGCTTTCATTAAGTTGATACGGGTCAAAAACTCGTTGGCGGAGTAAACGCCGCGCAGGTTTTCGCCCGGGATGTTCATAAACCGGGGCAGACCGGCGCCCGAGCCGATACACACAGCGTCGAAGCCGTCCTCAAACAGTTCGTCCACCGTGACGGTTTTGCCGATGACGGTGTTGGTTTCGAACGTCACGCCGAGGGCTTTTAAGCCGTCCACCTCTTGTGCCACAATGCTTTTCGGCAGGCGGAATTCGGGAATACCGTAGACAAGCACGCCGCCGACGGCGTGGAGCGCTTCAAACACAGTGACGGCGTAGCCTTTTTTAGCGAGGTCGCCGGCGCAGGCAAGACCGGCAGGGCCGGAGCCGACCACTGCGACACGCTTGCCGTTCTTTTGGGGCGCGGACACGGCGGTTTTGCCGTTTTTCAGGTGCCAATCGGCGACAAAGCGTTCCAGTCGACCGATCGCGACCGGCTCGCCTTTGATGCCGCGGACACACTTACCCTCACATTGGGTTTCCTGCGGACAGACACGGCCGCACACGGCAGGCAGAGAACTCTGTTCGCTCAAAATCTCGTAAGCGCGGTCAAAGTCGCCTTCCGCCACCGCCGCGATAAAATCGGGGATGCGGATATGCACGGGGCAGCCCTCGGTGCAGGGGCGATGTTTGCAGTTTAAGCAGCGCGCGGCTTCTTCTTTGGCGGTTTGCTCGTCGTAGCCCTGCGCCACCTCCAAAAAATTGCGGCGGCGCACGTCGGGGCTTTGGGACGGCATGGGGCATTTAGTAAGGCTCATATTCGGCATTGCTCAAACCCCCTTAAACAGATTGCAGGTTTGCTCGCGTGCGCCTGCTTCAAAGTCGCGGTAGGTCGCGCCGCGAGACATCGCTTCGTCGAAATCGACGAGATGTCCGTCGAATTCCGGCCCGTCCACGCAGGCAAATTTGGTTTCGCCGCCGACGGTCAGGCGGCAACCGCCGCACATTCCCGTGCCGTCAATCATAATGGGGTTCATGCTGACGACGGTTTTGATGCCGTATTCTTTCGTGAGTTTGCACACGAATTTCATCATAATCAGCGGACCGATGGCGACGACTTCGTCGTACTGCTCGCCCGATTCAATCAGCGCTTTGAGCGCGTCGGTGACAAGACCTTTTTCGCCGGTCGAGCCGTCGTCGGACATCAGCACGTATTTTTCGGAAGCGGCGCGGAATTCATTCTCTAAAATCACCAAATCTTTATTGCGAAAGCCGACAATCGAGTGGACGGCAATGCCCTGCTCGCTCATTTTTTTGGCGACGGGGAAGGCAATCGCACACCCGACACCGCCGCCGATCACGGCAACTTTTTTGAGACCGTCGGTTTCGGTGGGTTTGCCGAGAGGACCGACAAAATCGCAGAGGGAGTCGCCGGCCTCTTTTTTATCTAATTTCATCGTGGTGGCGCCGACGATTTGGTAAATAATCGTCACGGTGCCGGCCTCGCGGTCATAATCCGCGACGGTCAGCGGAATGCGCTCGCCGTCCTCCGACACACGCAGGATGATAAATTGTCCCGGCTGGGCTTTTTTTGCCACAGCAGGGGCTTCAATCACCATGCGCGACACCGTCGGATTGAGGCGGTCTTTTTTCACAATTCGGTACAAGAGAATCCCTCCTGCTTTTATACGTTACCTTACAGTATACCAGTAATTTTTCCCATCGTCAACGGGGAAAATGAGATTTTTGAGGAAAGAGAAGCTTTCCTTATGCAAAGGGACGTCGAGGGCGCCGTCACCTTGAGTTTTGTAATTCCGATAACACTTTGGGCGATTTTGTAGGGGTCATTCACGAATGACCCCATTGCAGTCGGTGCGGCGTATGTGTAGGGGTGATTCGTGAATCGCCCCTACACATACGCCGTGCGTTGTTCATCATCCCGTAAAGGAATGTCGAGGGCGGCGTCCCCTTGAGTTTTGTAATTCCGATAACACTTTGGGCGATTTTGTAGGGGTCATTCACGAATGACCCCATTGCAGTCGGTGCGACGTATTCGGTGGGGCGATTCGTGAATCGCCCCTACACACACGCCGTGTGTTGTTCATCATCCCGTAAAGGAATGTCGAGGGTGTCGTTTCGAGCCCCGATAGCAGAAAAAGAGCTCCGACGGATGTCGGGGGTCTTTTTCTGGTGACCCATCGGGGACTCGAACCCCGGACACCCTGATTAAAAGTCAGGTGCTCTACCATCTGAGCTAATGAGTCATATTTCGTTGTCGCCTTTTTCGCGAGCACCACGCTATTATATATAGAAAAAACGCATTTGTCAAGTTATTTTTCGAAAAAAGAACAAAAATATTTTTATTTCTCGGTTTGTCCCCCGAGAATGGTGGACAAAACATCGGCATAGGTTGCTTTTGAGGTGACAAATATGGAAATTTACGTAATGAAATCCGGCGACACGGCGGCAGAGGTTGCGGCGCGGTTTGGAGTGTCGTTTGAGCGGTTTTTGGCAGACAACGGGTTGCAGGCGAGCGAGGCGCCTGTACCCGGACAGGCGGTGGTGATTCAAATTCCGTCGGAGGTGGTAACCGCCGAGGCAGGGGATACGCTCGAAACGATTGCCGCCCGAACGGGGACGACGGTGCGTGCGCTTTTACGCAACAATCCGCTGATTCTCGAGAGTGGCACGCTGTATGAGGGGCAGACGGTGGTGGTGGCGTTCGACAAGCCGCCGCAAACGCGTATCGCGGTCAACGGCTATGCCTATCCGAACATCGACCGCGAACTGCTTAGACAAAACTTGCCGTTTTTAACCTATCTGACGATTTTTTCTTACGGCATCAAACGGGACGGCACGTTGTTGCCGCTTTCGGGCGATGAGCCGCTGATTGAAGCCGCCAAACAAGGCGGCGCACAGCCGCTGTTTATGTTGACGACGCTTGGCGAAGACGGGCGATTTGACAATACGCTGTCTACCGCGATTCTCGGCGACGAGCAAAAGCAAAATGCCTTGTTCGACGAGATTGTGGCGGTGGTAACGGAAAAGGGATATTACGGCGTGGACGTGGATTTTGAGTTTGTGCTCCCTTCCGAACGCGAGCAGTATGCGAGTTTTATTAACCGCTTACGGGGGCGCTTAAACGCCGAAAACGTGCCGCTTGTGGTGGCACTCGCGCCCAAAACGTCCGCCGCGCAACCGGGACTGCTCTATGAGGCGCACGACTACGCTTTGCTTGGGGCGGCGGCAAACAACGCGCTTTTGATGACGTATGAATGGGGCTACACCTACGGTCCGCCGATGGCGGTGTCGCCGATTGACAAGGTGGAGCAGGTGGTGGCGTTCGCCACCGACAACATTCCACCGGAGCGGTTGTTTTTGGGAGTGCCGAACTACGGCTATGATTGGCCGCTTCCGTATATCAAGGGCGAGACGAAAGCTACCTCGCTCGGAAACGAGCAAGCGGTGGCGCGCGCGGCGCAGTTTGAGGCGGACATCCGCTTTGACGAGGTGGCGCAAACGCCGTATTATACCTATACCGACGAAGTGGGGCAGGCGCACGAGGTGTGGTTTGAGGATGCCCGGAGTGTTTTGGCCAAACTCGATTTGTGGGAGAGATATGCTTTGCGCGGCATTTCGGTGTGGAATCTGATGCGCCCGTTTGCCGCGGCGAAAACAGTACTTAACGCGCAGTTTTTGATTGAAGAGCGAACGACGGCGCAAAACGATTTGTAACTCTTGACAGAACGGCGAAAACAAGGTAAAATGCAAGAGAAGTTTCCACAGAAAAGGTGGTTTTTAGGATGAGAAAACGCATCGCGGCGCTCGCCGTGATTTTGGCGCTGATGCTCGCCCTTTGTGGGTGCGGCAAAGCGGATTTATACGGTTCGTGGTCGCAAGAAGCCCAAACGCCCGACCAACCGGACACGTTGCTCACGTTTTTTGACAACGGCACCGGCACGGTGACGCAGGGCGAAAATGTGACGTGGCTCTATTATGAGGTTAAAGGCAAAACGGTGACGGTCACGATGAATGAAGTGGGTGCACAGCCGACGGAATACACCTTTGCGGTGGAGGACGATACGCTGACCCTCACCGGTGAGGGCGGAAAAGTGATTACGCTCGGCAGAGTGGTCACGACGGACGATTAAAACGCATAAGAAAAGAGCGTTGCGAAAGCAACGCTCTTTTTTTGGTTTATTCGGTTTGTTGTGCTTTGTCGTCGCGTTTGAGCCGGCGCAAGAACACCAGCAAAAACGGAAGCGACGCGGCGGCGGTCAGCACCTCGGCGGCGGCTTGGGTGTATTCCACGCCGGTGAGCCCGAGCGTCGGCGCCATTATGAGCAACAGCGGAATGAAAAAGAGACCTTGTCGCATCGAAGACGTAATGGTGGACAGCATCGGTTTGCCGATGGACTGGAACGACATATTGCAGGTGACGCCGATCGGGAGCAGCGGCATACAGATACATTGCGCGCGCAAAGCCGCGGTGCCGATTTTGACGACGTTCGGGTCGTCGCGGAAGGCGTGGATGATTTCCGGCGCAAACCAGAAACACAGTCCGCCGAGCGCTGTTAAAATGCAGGTGGACACCACCCACATAAAGACGGCGGCTTCGCGCACGCGGCCGAACTTTTTCGCGCCGTAGTTATAGCCGGCGACCGGCTGATAGCCTTGGCCGAAACCGATGACCGCGGAGAAAATCGCCATAAACACTTTGGTGACAATCGACATGGCGGCGACGGCGGCAGACGCCATTTCCTGCTCGCTCGCCATAAATGCGGCGGCGGCCAACGCGCCGGTCGCGGCGGGGTAGCGGTTGAGCAGGATGGTGGCAATGCTGGAAAGGCCCTGGCGGAACAGCGAGGGCATACCGTTTTTGAGAATCGCACCGTAGGTGCGCGGTTTGAGCGACACCTGGCGGATACGGAGTTTAAGAATGGTTTTGCCGCGGAAATAGGCGGTAAGAAGCACGATGCAACTAATCAGTTGGCACACCGCGGTGGCAACCGCCGCGCCGGCGGTGCCCATTTTGAACGTGAAGATGAGCAGGGGGTCGAGGGCGACGTTTAAGATGCCGCCGGACATAATGCCGATGAGGGCGAATTTCGCTTTGCCCTCGGCACGAAGCAGGTTGTTTAGGATAAACGAGGACAGCGACGCCGGCATACCGATTAGGATGTATTTGCCGTATGCCATCGCGTCGGCGACGTTGCCGTCGTCTGCGCCGAGCAGACGGACAATCGGCTCTAAATAGAGGTTGCCGAACACGGCAAAGAGAATGCCGAGCACCACGCCGGCGGCAAGCGCCGAGCAAGCGAACCGTTCGGCGGCATCTGCCTCGCGGCGACCGAGCAGACGGGAAATGAGACTGCCTGCACCGAGACCGAACGTGAAGCCGAACGCTTGCACGAGCGTCATCAGCGAGAACACAAGTCCGGCGGCGGCGGTGGCGGCGGTGCTGATTTTAGCGACGAAGAAGGTGTCTGCCGTGTTGTAGATGGCGGTAATCAGCATACTGATAATCGTCGGCACCGCGAGAGACGCAATCAGCGGTTTGACCGGCGTTTCGGTCATTTTTTTGAATTGAGCGGCCTCGTTGTTCACAGCGACACCTCCTTTCGATTTTTCATACACAACGGGGGATAGTATACCATAAATTGACGGGGGTTGCAAGAGTAAATAAGGAAATAAAAAAGAAAAGGCGGTGCAACGTTCGTTGCACCGCCTTGTTAGCGACTGATTAGAACCAGTTGCAGGTCGCAATCAAACCGGAGAACACGATGGAAACCATGGAGACCAGTTTGATGAGGATGTTGATGGACGGGCCGGAAGTATCTTTGAA
>JAZUEK010000071.1:0-33877 GCA_045640165.1 Acutalibacteraceae bacterium
AATTACAGCTCGGCGAAGTATTTGATGGTGCGGACCATCTGGCTGGTGTAGCTGTTCTCGTTGTCGTACCACGAAACGACCTGCACCTGATAGGTGTCGTCGTCCACTTTGGAGACGAGGGTCTGGGTGGCATCGAACAGGGAACCGAAGCGCATGCCGATGATGTCGGAGGAGACGATCTGATCCTCGTTGTAGCCGAAGGACTCGGTCGCCTGGGCTTTCATCGCGGCGTTGACAGCGTCAACGGTGACGTCCTTACCCTTGACAACAGCGGTCAGCAGGGTGGTGGAGCCGGTCGGAGTCGGGATGCGCTGGGCAGCACCGATCAGTTTGCCGTTCAGAGCCGGGATAACCAGGCCGATGGCTTTCGCAGCACCGGTGGAGTTCGGCACGATGTTGCAGGCACCGGCGCGGGAGCGGCGAAGATCGCCTTTGCGCTGCGGGCCGTCGAGGATCATCTGATCGCCGGTGTAGGCGTGCACGGTGCACATAATACCGGAGACGATCGGGAAGTTATCGTTGAGGGCTTTCGCCATCGGCGCGAGGCAGTTGGTGGTGCAGGAAGCCGCGGAGATGATGTTGTCCTCTTTGGTCAACGTGGTGTGGTTGACGTTGTAAACGATGGTCGGCAGATCGTTACCGGCCGGAGCGGAGATAACGACTTTTTTGGCGCCGGCGTTGATGTGAGCCTGCGCTTTTTCTTTGCTGGTGTAGAAGCCGGTGCACTCGAGCACGACGTCCACGCCGATTTCGCCCCACGGGCAGTTGTTGGCGTCAGCCTCTTTGTAGATGGTGATTTTTTTGCCGTCGACAACGATGTTGTCCTCGCCGGCTTCGACGGTGTGTTTGCCCTCGCCGTAATAGCCGAGGAAGGAACCTTGAGCGGTATCGTATTTCAGCAGATGAGCGAGCATCGCCGGGCTGGTCAAGTCGTTGATAGCGACGACTTCGTAGCCGTCCGCCTCAAACATTTGACGGAACGCCAAGCGACCGATACGGCCAAAACCATTGATAGCAACTTTAACAGACATAGTAATAAACCTCCTAAAAAATTAGTTCGCCTTATTATATCCCGTTTCGAAAAACTTTTCAAGGGCTTTTTTGAACTTTTTCGTCGAAACAAGCAAGGTTTGGCGGTATCTGCAAAACTCTCGACCTTTTGTGCAAAAAAGAGCGTGCCGTCGGCACGCTCTTTTCATACGTTCTGAAATTTTGGGGTTATTCGGTAACGTCGGATTCCTCCGTTGCCACCGCGGCGATTTCGTCCGCCGCGTCTTCGATGGGCGCTTCTTCCGGCGCCTCGACCGGCGTTTCTTCCGCCGACACGTCCTCAACCGGAGCAACCGCGATTTCCTCGGCCGCCTCAACCGGCGCTTCTTCGGCGACAATCGGCGTTTGGGTCAACGTCACGGTGGGCGCGGTTTCTTCTTCTGCACCGAGCACCGCCATCAACGCCGCGGCGTCCTTGGCCTCTTTATACGCGGCGGTTTTCTCCGCCGCTTTTTTCGAACAGGCCACCGTACCCACCGCCAACGCAAACGCGCCGCACAGCAGGTCGGTCACGTCCGCGATAACAACCACGCCGGCAATGCGGTCGGGGCAGTAGGTGCGGATAAACCACTGGGAGAAAAAGGCGCTGATGGCCACGATACCGAATGCAAACGCGCAAGCCGGAAGTCCCACGCCGGCGAGTTTTGTCCGCCCGTTCAGGTGTTGACCGAACATATAGAAGAACAACAGCGACAAAATGAGCAACGCCGCCTGCGTAGCGGAAAATGCGTTACGGATGGTGGAGGCATACGACTGAACGTACCGCGCGAGACGGCAGAACGCCCACAAAATCGGCAAAACCGACAGCCACTGGCCGCCGACACTGCCTGCTTTTTTGCCGAACATCCACAAAAATCCGAGCACCAACAACGCTACGCCGCCGAGCACGCCGAAAATCAGCGTGCCGTTCAAAAAGAGGCGGTCAATGCCACCGAAATCGGCGTTGCTGAACACCGTGTAATACGGCGGAGGCGCGATGCCTTTTTCATAAAACGCCCACGCCTGCTGACCGCAGTTGAGCAACAAATTCGCACCGGCAGCCACGCCGAAAAAGCCGAGCAACAGCGACGATTCGCCCCAGTGAAGCAAGCCGCCGCGACGACCGAGCGCTACGTAAACGGCAATCAGCGCAAAAAACACCGCTGCCGCCGCGAGCGGCGCATAAATCGCCCACTGGCGGTTAACGTTCGTTTGCGCAATGAAATACGCGGCGTCAATTTGAATCCACGCGAGCACAAACGTCATCACCAGAGACAGCCACAACGGGTTGCCGAGAAGTCTGCGTTTCAAACGGAGGTCCCCTTTCCGGAAAACACGACGAATAGCCATCGCCGCGCCTTGCATACATATTATATAGTAACCGACTTAGATTATAGCCAATAGTTTTCCCAAAGTCAAGAAAGGAAATGGATTTATGCAAAAAAACCGGAAATTTTACGCGCTGCTCACCGTCCTTTGTGCCGCGGCACTGTTTTGTATTCCGCTGGCATCCGCTCGCAAAAAAGAGGCGGTCGTCCCCACCGTCGCCACACCATCCTCAGCCGCTCTTTCTTCCGCCACCGCCGACCGCACGACGAAAAAGACAACAACGCCCCCTCGCCCGACGGCCGCCGATTCCGCGGCTGTCGCGGCGCTTTCCAAAGAAACGTTTACCGTTCTCCACGCGGACGGCAAAACGAAAAGTCAAATTTCCTGCCGCGAGTTTCTCATCTTCAACCTCGCCGCCGAGATGCTTCCCTCGTTCGAACCGGAAGCCTTAAAAGCGCAGGCCGTCGCTTCGTATACCTACTTTTGCTATGAGCGCGAACGCGAGCGAGAAAATCCGCAAAAATCGCTTTGCGGTGCGGATTTTGCGGACACGCCCGTCCCGTTCCCCGAGGGATATTCGGCCGCGTACTGGAAAGAAAAGTGGGGCGAAAAAACCTATGCCGCCGCCTACAAAAAATTGGCGGATGCGGTGGATGCCGTGGCAGGTGTACAGATAAAATACAACGGCAAGCCCATCTTGGCGGCGTACCACGCCATCAGTTCCGGTCAAACGGAAGTGGCCGAAACGGTATGGGCGGCGGCGACACCGTATCTGCAATCCGTCGACAGTTCCGCCGACAAAAACGCGCCCGATTATATCACAACCGTCCGCTTTTCCACCGATGAATTTCGCAAAGCGCTCGCGGATATCGAAGGGCTTTCGCTGACCGGCGACCCCAAAACGTGGGTCTCGTCCGACGTCACCCGTTCCGCCGCCGGCACCGTGTTAAAGCTCACCGTCGGGTCGGTGGCGCTGACGGGAAAAGAATGCCGCTCGCGCTTCGGATTGCGGTCCGCCTGCTTTTCGGTCGCCTACAAAGACGGCGGTTTCACCTTTACCGTTAAAGGCAACGGCCACGGTGTCGGCCTCAGTCAATACGGCGCACAGTTTGCCGCGCTGGACGGCGCGAATTATCAAGAAATTTTACACCGCTATTACACCGACGTAACTATCACGTAACGAAAATTTGCTCTTGTAATTTAAGGTAAGATACAGTATAATAAAAAAGATGTTGTAAGAAAGGGGGCGGACCTATGCCGCTGACCACCGAAGAACGCCTGGCACGCCGTCGTCGTGCCAAACGCCGCAAACGCCTGGTGCTGACCGGATTGTTGCTTGTCTTTTTGTGCATTGTCGCTCTGGTCGTGTGGCTTGTTACCCTTGCGATCGGCGCACTCGGCAACCACAACCCTGCCCCCCACACCCCCGTTCCGTCCGCTACCACCGCCTACCCCACCTGCGACGCGACCGAAGTCGCCGCAGGCGTACATATGAACAGCATTTTGCTTTACGACGCCACCCACAAAGCGGTGTTGTATGAACAAAACGCCGACGCGCTCGCCTACCCTGCCAGCACAACCAAATTGATGGCCGCGCTCGCCGCCTGCCGTTACGGCGACCCGAACGCGTCGTACGTTATCGGCTCGGAACAAAACCTCGTGGAATGGGATGCGAGCCGCGCCTATCTGGAAGAGGGCAAAGCCTATCCCCTCGCCGGCCTGCTTGACGGTCTGCTTCTCCCCTCCGGCGCGGATGCGGCGTATTGCCTCGCCGCGAACGTCGCGCGGTATCACGAAAACAACCCGAACTTATCGGATGCGGACGCGGTTGCCGCGTTTGTGCAGTATATGAACGATATCGCCACCGAACTCGGTTGCACCGGCACGCACTTCGTAACGCCGGACGGGTATCACGATCCCTACCACTTCACCACCGCGCGCGACATGCTGAAAATCGCCGAGGCCGCGCTTACGTGCGAGCCGATTGCCGCCACGGTGAAAAAAGCGGAAAGCGAATACGGCGACTGGGAAAACGGCAACCTGCTTGTCTGTCCGGACGAGCCGTATTACTATGAATACGCCACCGGCCTCAAAACCGGGTATACCGACGAAGCCGGCTTCTGCCTCGCCGCGTCCGCCGAGCGGAACGGCGTCCGCCTCATCGCGATTATGTTCCAAAGCACCAGCACCGAATTCCGCTTCCTCGATGCACAAAATCTGTTTGAGCGCGGCTTCGCTCTTGCGGAACATCCGCCCACAACTACCGTTCCCCGGCTGTTCAAATATTTTGACGCTGCGACCGCAAACGTCACCGAACCGACCGCGTCTCAACCGTAATTTTCCTTGAAAAACCGCGGTTTTTGCGGTTTTTTCAAAAAAATCGAATTTTTTTGAAAAAAGTTCTTGACATTTCGGAACGCTTGTGGTAAAGTTAGTCCTGTTCCCCCAACAGGGGGAGCGATAGTCGGTGTCGATGGCGGTGAGGGTACACCTGTTCCCATCCCGAACACAGTAGTTAAGCTCACTTGCGCCGAAAATACTTGGCTGGCGACGGCCCGGGAAAATAGGAAGACGCCGACACAAAGACCTGCCCTTCGGTGCAGGTCTTTTTTGTTACATTTTTTCATAAAATCAAGCGGAAATTCTCATTTTTCTCTTGCAATTCGGAAAAATCGCGTGTATTATTATTACTATCCTATATAAAAGGGGTTTTCTCTATGGCATCGATTAACGAACTGTCCGTCGCCGCGCTCGAAGCGCGCCTTTCGGAACTTCAAACCGAATACAACGCCTTTTGCGAAAAAGGGCTTCATTTAGATATGTCTCGCGGCAAGCCGGGCGCCGATTTGCTTAAACTCGCGCCGGGTCTGCTCGACTGCGTCAGCGAAGAGAGCGGCTATCTCGCCGAAAACGGCTTTGACACGCGCAACTACGGTATTTTGGACGGTATTCCCGAGGCCAAAAAACTGTTCGCCGATATTTTCGGTGTCTCCGCCGACAACGTCATTGTCGGCGGCAGTTCGAGCCTGAATCTGATGTTCGACTATATCGCCACCGCCTACGCCAAAGGCATCTGCGGCGCACAGCCGTGGGTGAAACAAGGTGCGTGCAAATTCCTCTGCCCCGTGCCGGGCTATGACCGCCATTTTGCCGTGACCGAATATTTCGGGCTCGAAATGATTAACGTGCCGCTCGTGGACGGCGGTCCGGATATGGACCTTGTGGAAGAACTCGTCAAAGATCCTCTCGTCAAAGGTATGTGGTGCGTGCCGATGTACGCAAACCCGACCGGCCTCACCTATACGGACGAAACCGTTCGCCGCTTGGCCGCTCTCAAACCGGCCGCCGAGGATTTCCGCATTATGTGGGACAACGCCTACTGCCTGCACCATCTCTCGGACGACCAAGACACCCTGCTCAACATTTTTGATGCCACCAAAGAAGCCGGCAACGAAGATATCGTCGTGTCGTTCACCTCGACTTCGAAAGTCAGTTTCCCCGGCAGCGGTGTCGCCGCGATTGCCGCCTCCGCAAAAAATGTTGCGGACATCAAAAAGCGCATGACGGTGCAGACCATCGGCTTTGACAAAATCAATATGCTCCGCCACGTGCGGTATTTCAAAAACCTCGACGGCATCAAAGCGCAAATGAAACTCCGCGCCGACGTGCTTCGCCCGAAATTCGAGACCGTCCTGCGCCTGCTTAACGAACGCCTCGGCGGCAAAGACGTTGCCGAATGGACGAATCCGCGCGGCGGCTATTTCATCTGTGTCGATCTCGTGGACGGTTGCGCTGCGCGCGTCGCCCAGCTTATGAAAGACGCCGGCGTGGTCATCACCGGCGCCGGCGCGACCTTCCCTTACCACAAAGATCCGCGCGACCGCAACCTGCGCCTTGCGCCGTCCTATCCGCCGGTGGAAGAGCTGGAACTCTCCGCCACCCTTTTCTGCATCTGCGCCGAAATGGCCGCGATCGAAAAGAAATTGGGGAAATAAATTTTCTCGTGTATACCAAAACCGCCTCTCCGTTTGGAGAGGCGGTTTTTTGTCTTTTTACGGCGGCATTGTAGGGGCGATTCATGAATCGCCCCATCAAATATGTTTCATCGACCAAAAGGGGGGCATTCGTGAATGACCCCTACAAACACGCCGCAAATTTCATCAAAATCCACCCTCGAAAAAATTTTTGCAAATTGTTCTTGACAAAATGATATCATTGTGATATCATATCCGCAGAACACGAAAGGAGTGTTTTGTTATGAATGAAAATTTGGTAAACATCCCCGAAGAAAAGAAAGCCAAAGCCTCGTCCGGTATGGCGGCGCTGATTTTGACCGCGCTGCTGTATCTCGCGGCGCTCGGCGTAACCATTTACGGCGCGATTTTGATGGACAGCGACGCTCCCGGCTGGGGCATTGCCCTGTTGGTCATCGGCATCGTGTGGCTGTGTGTCGGTTTCATCCCGTTCCTCGGCCTCAAAGTCATTAAACCGCAGGAAGCGCTGGTGCTCACCCTGTTCGGCACCTACGTCGGCTCGCTGAAAGACTCCGGATTTTATTTTGTCAACCCGTTTTGCACCGCGGTGAACCCGGCGGCGACCACCAAGCTCAGCCAAAGCGGCGATGCGGAAGTCAAAACCGACGCGGTAGCGGTAGCGGCCGCGGCGGCGCAGGCGGCGGCTTCGATTCCGAGCAAAAAGGTGTCGCTGAAAGTGATGACCCTCAACAACAACAAACAAAAAATCAACGATTGCCTCGGCAACCCGGTGGAAATCGGCATCGCGGTCATGTGGCGCGTGGTGGATACCGCCAAAGCGGTGTTCGCGGTGGATAACTACAAAGAATACCTCTCGCTGCAATGCGACGGCGCGCTGCGCAACGTGGTGCGGAAGTATCCCTATGACGTCGCGCCCGGCGTGGACACCACCGGCGACGGTATCGCCGACGAGGGCAGCCTGCGTGGGTCGAGCGAAGTCGTTGCCGAACGCATTCGCAACGAAATCCAAGAGAAAGTTGCCGATGCCGGCCTCGAAATCCTCGAAGCGCGCATCACCTACTTAGCCTACGCCCCCGAAATCGCCGCTGTGATGCTGCAACGTCAGCAGGCGAGCGCGATTGTCGACGCACGCAAGATGATTGTGGACGGCGCGGTCGGCATGGTGGAAATGGCGCTGGAAAAACTCAACGAAAAAGACCTCGTCAACCTCGACGAGGAGCGCAAAGCCGCGATGGTCTCCAACCTGATGGTCGTTCTGTGCGGCAACAAAGACGCCCAGCCGATCGTCAACTCCGGCAGTTTGTACTGATATGGCGGACGAGAAGAAGCAGGTCCCGTTGCGGTTGTCCGCGAAGCTGTACGGACAAATCGCCGCGTGGGCAGAGGACGATTTTCGCTCGGTCAACGGGCAGATTGAATATCTGCTGTCCGAGTGTGTGCGCCAGCGCAAGAAAAACGGCGCGTACGTCGGCGAAGAAATCGACGTTCCACCGGAATTGGATATCGAATAACTATGTAAAAAGCCCTTGCAAACCGTTGGTTTGCAAGGGCTTTTGTCGTTTTATGGGATATATTTTGGTTTTGTGCGGTTTTTCGGGGGTAGGTTTTTGGTTGGTAAAGATTTTTACGCCAAAGTTTGTTCTATGCCGGATATTTCCTCTGCCAACGAGGAAACATCCACCCCGCTGACACCAAGCGCTATCATGGCAATAATAGGAGACAGATACAAACCCCATGCCAGCACGATAAGAATCGTTTTGAGCAAGCCATTCATTTCCTTTTTGCGCGACAACAAAATCGTCAACGGAACAGGGAAAATATAAATCCAGCCAAGCACCCACAACCAGTATTTTTTAATCCATTGCCATGCGCCGCGCTGCATATCGCCATAAAGATCGCCGCCCGATGTGGCTTTCCAGGTGTAGCCGCAATCCTTACAAACGCCCACGGTGGTGCGCTTCACAACCGTCTCGTTCTTCTTTTGTTTTGCTCCCTTTATCTCTCTTTCAAACGCCACATTCGTGCTGCCGCACTTCGGGCAACCGACTTTGTTCAGCTGTTCTTGTTCTTTTTGCATTTCCAGCGAGATTTGCGCCCCGCAAAACTCGCAAAATTTTTTGCCGGCACCGATTTCTGCGCCGCATTTCGGACAGGTCATCCTTTTTCCTCCTCGATAACTGTTGTTTTTCCTTCAAATTAGGATAAAATAATTCTAACCTATTTTAGGTTAAATGTCAATAATCTGTTTTAGATTATTCTATGATAAAGGCGAGGGGGAATGTGTATGTATCCGCGAATACGGGATTTACGCGAGGACGCCGATTTGAACCAAACGCAGGTCGCCAAAATGCTCGGGATGTCCCAGACCGGCTATTCCAAATACGAAACCGGCGAAAACGATATTCCCACCGCTATTCTTATTAAACTCGCCCGCTTTTATAACACCAGTATCGACTACCTTTTGGGCGAATGTTCCGACAAAGAGCGCTATGAATAACCCCCCACCGTCTTTCACGGTGGGTTTTTTGTTTTGTGTGGCGTTCCACAAAGGACCGTCGGGGACGCCGGTCCCTACACCACGTTTGTGCGCCGCCATTTGCCCAAAATCAAAAACAGAGCGTATAATTACGCTCTGTTTTTATAATTTGTATTGGATTTTGCCCAAAACTCACTCGTTTTCGACCTTGACGATGTTTTTGGCGAGGCGAGGGCCGAACGCGACTTCATAGATTTCGTGGTAGCGGTCGAACGAAAGCCGTTCGCCGGTGGTGAGGATTTCCATCTCCACGCCGAAGAGGTTGGCGGAGTAGTCCGGCATTTCCACCATACCGCACCGCAAGTAAAAATTCTTGCGCCGCGCGCGAAGTTCCGCTTCGGCGGACGGCTTTTTGGTGGTCTCCACCTCAAGCAAAAACAGTTTGTCCGCATAAGTCTTCTGGAGCAGCGCAAGCGCTTTTGCGCCGATGCCACTCCCCCGTTTTTCCGCTTGCGTGGCAAAATAGTCAAGCAGCACGCGATCACCGCAGTTGAGCGTGACCGCCATCCCGACGAACGCGCCGTCGGCGCACACCGCCCACACGTCCGACTGTCCCTGCCGCCGCTTTTTGGCGATGAGCCACCACGGGCGGCGCTCCGCTTTCGGAAACGCTTCCACGTATAGTTTTTTCATTTGGCGCACGTCCTGCCGTGTCGCGTCGCGCAAAGTTACGGTCATAGAAAACTCCTTTTTCAAAGCAAAAGAGCGCAAAACGCGCTCTTTTCTTATACAATCTGTAATATTACTTGTTGATTATACAATCTGTGCGGATTTTTTCGCCGCTTCGATGACGTTGCGAATAAGCACCGCGTTGGTCACCGGGCCGAGACCACCGGGAACGGGAGTCAGCGCCGCGACGTTCGCCTGCTCGGCCCCCGCCGCGTTAATATCGCCGCAAAGTCCGTTTTCGTCCACGTGGATACCCACGTCAACCAAAACCTGCCCCTCACTCATACCGTCGGCGGCAACAAGGTTGCGCGCGCCGGCGCAGGCAACCACGATATCGGCGCGCCGACATTCGGCGGCGAGGTCGGCGGTGCCGGTGTGGCAGACGGTGACGGTGGCGTTGCGGTTGAGGAGCAACATCGACAGCGGTTTGCCGACCACGAGGCTGCGGCCGACAACGGTCACGCGCTTGCCCTTGAGTTCCACGCCGTAGAAATCGAGCATCTCGATGACGGCTTGGGCGGTGCAGGGCGAGCAGAGGTCAGCCACGTTGCGAAATGCGGCGGACACGGCGACGGCGGTCATTCCATCCACGTCTTTTTCCGGCGCAATCGCGGCTTCTAGGTTGACTTCCCCCCGTAACGGCTTCGGCAACGGGCGGAAAATGAGGATGCCGTGCACCGCATTGTCGGCGTTTAAGTCGGCGAGCGCCGCGTTAAACGCATCAGCGGATACGTTTTCGGGAAGCGCGACGATTTTCAGGTCGATTTTGTCGCCGGCAGCTTTTTTGAGACCGCGTTCATAGGACAAATCGTCCTCTCGCTCCCCCACGCGCACCACGGCAAGCGTCGGTTTCACGCCTTTTTGGGCGAGTGCCGCGAGCACCGGCTGTTCGGTTTCGTAAATCCGCGCCGCGACCGGCGCACCACGCCACAGTTCCATAGAAATTACCCCAACTTTTTCATTACGTCATGATACACCGCTTCGGCGCGATCCACGCCCTGCGTAATCAGTTCAAGCGCTTCGCTGTCGAATTTTTCCGCCAATTCGCGGTTTTTGAGCAAACGGGTGTTCACTTTCACGTTAGCGAATGCGCATTGGAGGGTCGCGCGGGAAATCGCCGCGGCACACGCCACGTCGCTTAACAGCATTTTGCTGCCTTTTTCCGCGAGTTCCTCACACATAAGAAGCACTTCGTTGACTTCGAGCATCACCTGCATCGGCGGCTCGCACGCGAGCATCAGCGCGCGCTCCAAAATCTCGTCGCGCTCGGGGTTGTCTTTCGGAATCGAATACGCCTCGGACACCGGGCCGAACACTTTCATATCTTCGTTGATGAAGCCATACAGCGAATGGGTGTGCTTTTCCGCCTCGGCGGCAAGGCGCTCCATATCGCCCTTGACGTCCTCATACTTTTTGTTGCCGGCGGTGATGTTCGCCACCATCGAGCAAAGCGACGTGGCAAGCGCACCGCAATAGCCGGCGGCGGCACCGCCGCCCGGCGTGGGCGCGCGGCTGGAAAGGGCTTCTAAAAACGTGTAAAGTTCCATGGGTTTTTCCTCTCTTTCGGTGTAGTAGTGGTAGAGATTATTCTTCGGTGGGTACTTCGGCGTCTTCGGCATCCGCATCCGGCGCGTCAGGCTTCGAAACTTCTTCTTCCGCGTCATCCGCACGGGCGGTACGCACGAGCGACAACACTTTCGCGTCGTCGGTCAAATGCATCACGCGCACACCCTTGGACGGGCGGCGGCACTGGCGAATATCGTCCACGTGCAAGCGGATGACGATGCCCTGCGACGAGACAAGCAAAATATCCTCATCCTGCGACACGGGACACGTCGCGGCGACGTTGCCGAATTTTTCGACGTGGTAGTTGGTAAGGCCTTTACCGCCACGGGACTGGATACGATAATCGTCCCACTCGGACAAACGGCCGTAACCGGTATCCGACACGGTAAGTACCAGCGTATCCGGCTCGCGGATGGCGAGATCCACCACTTCGTCGTTGTTTTCAAGGGTCAGCGCTTTCACGCCGCGAGCGGTACGGCCAACCACACGCGCATCGTTTTCGTCGAAGCAGATGGCTTTACCGTTTTTGGTCGCAACGAGCAGTTTTTGATACCCGTCGGTATTGCGCACCCAACGCAGTTCGTCCCCTTCGTCGAGGTCGATGGCGATAAGGCCACTCTTACGCGCGTTGGAGAAATCGGACAGCCGCGTACGCTTGATAACGCCGTTTTTCGTGAGCATACAGAGGTATCTGTCCTCCATAAAGTCGTTGACGTAAATCATCGCGGTAACGCGCTCTTCCGATTCAAGCGGAAGAAGGTTGACGATATTCATACCCTTCGATTGGTAACTGCCCTCGGGAATTTCATAGCATTTGAGGCGATACACTCGGCCGCGCGAGGTGAAGAACATCACCACGTCGTGGGACGAGCAGTTGAACATCGTCTGGGTCACGTCTTCGTCACGGGTAGCCACGCCTTTGCGGCCGCGACCGCCGCGGCGCTGGGTCGCATAGACGTCCATCGCCTGGCGTTTGATGTAACCGCGCTGCGTAAGCGTGAGCAAGCACTCCTCTTCGGGGATGAGGTCTTCAATATCGACCTCGCCTTCCACCGGCGAGATAGACGTGCGGCGCTCGTCGCCGTATTTGTCCGCCATTTTGCGGCATTCGTCTTTGACGATATCCATAATTTTGCGGTCATCCGCCAAAATGCCCTCGAGTTCCGCGATAAGCGCGTGCAAGCGGTTGAGTTCGTCCTCAATCTCCTGCCGTCCGAGGCCGGACAACTGGCCGAGACGCATTTTCACGATGGCGTCCGCCTGGACGTCATCAAACCCGAAGCGCTCCATCAACTTGACTTTCGCTTCCGGTTGGTCTTTGGCTTTGCGGATAATGCCGATGACCTCGTCGATATAGTCGCAAGTGGTTTTCAGCGCTTCCCAAATATGGGCTTTGTCCAGCGCTTTGTTTAAGTCGAACTGGGTGCGACGGGTAATCACTTCGCGCTGGAACTTGATATATTCTTCCAAAATCTGTTTCAGCGTGAGGACTTTCGGCTCGCCGTTCACAAGCGCGAGCAAAATCGCACCGAACGTCACCTGCATTTGGGTGTAGGCGTACAGTTTGTTGAGCACCACTTGGGGGTTGGCATCTTTTTTCAACTCGATAACAATGCGCATACCTTCGCGGCTGGAATAGTCCACCACGTCGTGGATACCCTCGATACGCTTGTCGTCCGCCATCTCGATGATGGACTTCACGAGGTTGAGTTTGTTGACCTGATACGGAATTTCGGTCACGATAATTTGGAAACGGCCGTTGGGCATCTCCTCAATCGCGGCACGCGCGCGCACCGCAATGTGGCCGCGACCGGTCGCATACGCCGCGCGAATGCCGGAATAGCCCATAATCACACCGCCGGTCGGGAAGTCCGGGCCTTTGATGTATTCCATAATCTCCGGCAGTTCCGCATCGGGGTTGTCGATGAGATAGCAGATACCGTCCACCACTTCGCAGAGGTTGTGGGACGGGATGTTGGTCGCCATACCGACAGCGATACCGGTCGAACCGTTCACGATGAGGTTCGGGAAACGGGACGGCAACACCACCGGCTCTTTCAGACGGTCATCGTAGTTGGAGATGAAATCCACCGTGTCTTTCTCGATGTTGACGAGCATATCCATGCTCATACGGTTCATACGAGACTCGGTATAACGATAGGCGGCGGCAGGGTGGCCGTCGATGGAACCGAAGTTACCGTGGCCATCCACCAGCGGATAGCGCATCGAGAAATCCTGCGCCATACGCACCATCGCATCGTACACCGAGGCGTCACCGTGCGGATGGTAGCGACCGAGCACCGCACCGACGGTGTCCGCGCACTTGCGGTACGCCTTATCCGGGGTGAGGCTGTTCTCGTGCATCGTATACAGAATGCGGCGGTGAACGGGTTTCAAACCGTCACGCACGTCGGGAAGCGCACGGGACACGATAACCGACATCGAGTACTCAAGAAAGCGCTTGCGCATCTCGTTGTCTAAGTCCACGTCCACGATTTTACCGAATGCATCCTGCTGCGGCACTTCGTTTTCGGGAATGTTGGTATTTTCCGGCATGTTGAATCTCCTCCTGCCTAAGGTTCTATACAATGTGTATATAAACTATTATTTATTACAATTTGAAAATCTCACGAGCACGCATACTGCGGCAAAAATCGGGATAACTGACAGTCAGCACCCGATTATCGAGCGGCAGACACAGCGTTCCGTTTTTATCGCGAAATGCGTGTAGCCCGTCCTGCGGAATCACGGTGAATTCGGCGCCGTCCTGCACACGCACGCCGTCGGCGAGCAAATGCAGACACACGCCTTTGCGGTTTTGGGCTTTGGTGGCGGTCGTCTGTTCCCAGGCAACGAGCAACCAGCCGAGTCCGGAACACACAAGCGCGGCCGTCGCCATCAGCAAAAACCGTCCTGCCATCGGCGCGTCGGAAAAGATGCCGAACCCGTCACACAGCGCGTTGGCGAGCACCATGGACATCAAGAAAAACAGCGGTGCGCCGCGCTTGAGCATCGCGGCATAGCCACGGGCGATTGCCTCTTTCACAGACCAGCGCGCAGGAAGCGTTTCCAGCGGTGGGTCAAACGGAATCGAGGGAAGCGGAGCGGTATCAAAAGGTTTACACGGCATCAGCACCGCTTTACGGATAAATACCGTTTGAGGCAGATGCGACGCCAGCGCCGCAAACAGCGTTTGTGCGTCAGCAGGGGTCAAATCGCTTGCCAACCACACAATTTCGCCGGTTCTGCTATACAACGCGAGCCACTGCTTCGTTTCTACGAACGAGGTGACCTCGTCAAACGGAATCACCACGCGATCCAGAGGACCGGTAGACATCACGCCTTGTTCATATACCTCGTTCACCCGTAGCAAGTCAAACGCAACCGGCTTCGGGGTGGCGCGGTCAATCAAAAGCATCAGAATCTTCCAAATTCCTATCAGCGCCAGCGTAAACAGCAACGCATAGAACGACGTTGCGGAGAAATCACCGTTCGGCATTGAATAGATACCGTTAAAGAACATCGCCGCCACCAGCAACGCCACCAACACGGTAAAAATCAAACTGGAACGGCCACGGTGCGCGCGAATCTCCTTTTTCAGCGCAGCCGGAACGGGTGCCGCCGTCACGGTAGACAGCGCGACCGGCAAAACGGGTGCCGCAGGCGGTGTAAACTCCGCCGCAGGCATATTCGAAACGTCCATTGCAACTCTCCTTTCCGGAGAACGGGTCATTATTTTTCGGTCGCGTGGGCACAAAGGTCTTCCCACGCTTCGTCGGACACGGCGCGCATCGGCACGCACACCATTTGGCCATCGGACAAAAGCAACGTCACAAAATCGTTAAATCGGCGCACCGTCACGGTATCGTAAGCGTAAGAGAGCGTGTCCTCCCCTGCGCCGAACGACAGCGACGCGCCATCGCACGAAAGACGGGTGGGATTTTCTTCGGTGGCGGCGGCTTTTAAACCCTCAAGCATCTGCTTACGCAACCGCATCGGCACAATCAGCACCGCGCCGCAAAGCACACCGCACACAATCGCCAAAAACAGTGCCATTTTTCTGCCGCCGGTAGCATACGAAATCGCGTTAATCACACAAAGCACCGCCGCCAAACCGGCTTGGATAGCGGTTTTGCGCTTTCCGGTTACCACACCGGAAGCATCAATAAATGCCGCCATCTCCTCTTCGGTCAACACGTATTCCGCCGACCATTTCGGAGAAAGTTCTTCCGAAACGGCATTTTCTGTTTCACGTGAAACATTTTCGTCCGTTTCCGCCGGAATTTCGTCGATTTCCTCGATTTCGGCGGTCAATTTGTCTTGTTCGTCCATCATTACACGTCCAAATTCTCCACGTAACGGGCATTTTTCTCAATAAAGTTGCGGCGCGGCTCGACTTTTTCGCCCATCAAGATGGAGAACGTCTCGTCCGCTTGCGCCGCATCTTCCAACGATACGCGCAACAGCGTGCGGAACGCAGGATCCAGCGTGGTTTCCCACAACTGTTCGGGGTCCATTTCACCAAGACCTTTATACCGCTGGACGTCGGCAGAACCGCCGAGTTCGGCAATATAGCGGTCGCGCTCTTCGTCCGAGAACGCATAGAACAGCTGTTTGCCCTTCGACACCTTAAACAGCGGCGGCTGAGCGATATACACGTGACCTTCGGTAATCAGCGGACGCATATAGCGGAAGAAGAACGTAAGGAGCAGCGTGCTGATATGCGCGCCGTCCACGTCGGCATCCGCCATAATGACGACTTTGCCGTAACGCAATTTTGCGAGGTCGAATTCTTCGCCGATGCCGCAGCCGAGCGCCAAAATCACCGGCGTCAATTTATCGTTACCGTATACTTTATCGATGCGCGCTTTTTCCACGTTGAGCATTTTACCCCACATGGAAAGCACCGCTTGATAGTTGCGGTCGCGGCCTTGGATGGCGGAACCACCTGCGGAATCGCCCTCCACGATGAACAGTTCGGTGCGTTCCGCGTCTTTCCAGATGCAGTCGGCCAGTTTTTCCGGCATACGCAGCGAGCCGAGACCGGATTTCTTACGCGCATTTTCGCGGGCTTTTTGTGCCGCTTCACGCACACGCGCCGCATTGATGGATTTTTCCAAGATGGCGCGCGCGGTGGCAGGATTTTCCTCTAAATAGGTAGTCAACTTCTCGTTGAGCAACTTAGTAACCAGCGTACCGATAGCGGTGTTGCCGAGTTTTGCCTTCGTCTGGCTCTCAAACTGCGCATCGGTCAACTTCACGCTGACAACCGCGGTAAGACCCTCGCGCACGTCGTCGCCCTTGAGGTTCGAATCGTTGTCCTTAAGCAGTTTATACTGGCGCGCATAGTTGTTGAAAATGCGCTGAATACCGTTTTTGAACGCCTGTTCGTGGGTACCGCCGTCCACCGTGTGCATATTGTTGGCGAACGAAATGACGGTTTCGTTATAACTGTCGTTATATTGCAACGCCACTTCCGCCACCGAATCGCCGTCACCGATGGAAATATGGATTATATCGTCGTGCAGCGACGTGTAGCCACGGGTTTTAATCATATATTCGACGAACGAGGAAATACCACCCTCATAGCAATATTCCTCCGAGCGGATATTGTCTTCATCGCGGCGGTCGGTCAGCGTAATGCGCAGGCCGGCATTTAAGAACGCCTGCTCGCGCAAACGTTTTTGCAGCGTCTCGAAATCGTATTCGGTGGTATCCGTAAAGATTTCCGCATCCGGTTTGAAGCGGACGAACGTACCGGTTTCTTCGGTGTCGCCGATGATGGTCAAATTGCTGACCGGTTTGCCGCGTTCAAAGCGCTGTGCATAGGTGTGGCCCTCACGGGAGACCTCGATTTCCAAAAATTCGGACAGCGCGTTCACAACGGACGAACCCACGCCGTGCAGACCGCCGGCGACCTTGTATCCGCCGCCGCCGAATTTACCGCCGGCGTGAAGAACGGTCAACACGACCGTAACAGACGGCAACCCCAACTTCTCGTTGATTCCGACCGGAATACCACGGCCGTTATCGCGCACCGTGATAATGTCGCCGGGCAGAATTTCCACGTTGATGTCCGTGCAGAATCCTGCCAACGCCTCGTCGATAGAGTTGTCCACAATCTCATAGACAAGGTGATGCAGTCCGCGCGGGCCGGTCGAACCGATATACATACCCGGGCGTTTGCGCACCGCATCCAGTCCCTCGAGAACTTGGATTTGACTTTCGTCATATTCCTCCGTCGCGGTCAAATTCATGTTTTCTTGTTCTGTGTTCATAGGAATTGCCTCCGTTTTTCTATACGATAGGGTTCTTTCACCTAAAATTTACCGTTTTTCTTCTTTTTCACCCAGTCCCGACCGCTTGCGCAACGTTGCCGGCGCCATTTGGGTCAAATAGACGGTGCTTTTTTGAAATTTTTCTTTTTTCGGCTTCGCACACACCACAAACGCTTTCGGAATATCCCACGTCGTAGTCACCACGTTTCCGCTTTTTTCCGCTGTACTTAAAAAGTCGCGTGTGTGTTTGGAAACGGTGGTGTTGTCGAGGTCAAAAATACCGATTACGTCGTCGCCGCGTGCTACCGCGTCGCCGCCTAAATAAACGTACATAAACTACGACTCCTCAACTTCCGTAATCTCACCATGTTTCACGTGAAACCTTTTTCCGGAAACCTGCGGCAATACTGCGCCGCCGTCACAGCAGGTAATAAACACCTGCCAATCTTTCAGTCGGGTAACGATATATTCCTGACGCGTGGCGTCCAGTTCGCTCATGACGTCGTCAAGCAGCACCATGGGGCTTTCCCCCACCGCTTCTTTCAGAATTTCCGCCTCGGCCAATTTCAGCGCCAGCACCGCCGAGCGCTGTTGCCCCTGCGACGCAAAATGTCGCGCAGACAACCCGTCGATTTTTACGGTTAAATCCTCGCGATGCGGACCCACAGTGGTATACCCGGCGTCCACGTCGTTTTGGCGGTGGTCGATAAGCGATTGAAACAAAAACTCGCCGATTTCCTGCTCGGACATTTTTTCATATCCTTGCTTCGGCTCGTATTCGAGCGATAGCGTTTCGCGCCCGTTGGAAAGTCCCTCATACTGTAAAACAGCGGTTTTTCTTAAACGTTCCGTATAATTTAACCGTTCTTTTACAATTTGTTGACCACATTGTGCCAATTTTAAGGTTAAAACTTCCCACATGGCGTTGTCGCCGGAAAATCTCCAGTTTTTAATCAGCGCGTTACGCTGTTCCAACACGCGGTTGTAGTTCGCAAGAATTTGCAAATACGCCGGACGAATTTGGCAAATAGCGGCATCCATAAAGCGGCGTCTCCCCTCCGGCCCCTCTTTTACAAGAAACAGGTGGTCGGGAAAAAACACCACCGCAGGAAATTTTCCCACAATTTTGTTCATCGCCGGTTGATCAATGTCGTTGACCGAAACGTGACGGCGTTTATCTATGGTAATCACCGCTGTTTGCGTACGCCCTTCGGTAAAAAACGTTCCCTCGATTTTGGCACGCTCGCAACCGAGTCGCACCAATTCGGCATCTTTGGAGCCGCGGAAGCTTTTTCCTCCTGCAAACAGCCAAAGACTTTCGAGTGCATTTGTTTTTCCCTGGGCATTTTCGCCGATAAACACGTTGACGCCGGCGTCGGGATATATT
Organism: Acutalibacteraceae bacterium; assembly: GCA_045640165.1. GTDB lineage: Bacteria > Bacillota > Clostridia > Oscillospirales > Acutalibacteraceae > RGIG426. The sequence goes on from JAZUEK010000071.1 coordinate 18,790, forward strand.
TCTGCGTTTCGGATATTGCGAAAATCGGTTAAACAGAGTTTTTCAACGCGCATACGTCACTCCTCTGCGCACACCGAAAACGCTTCGTCCAAACCGGCAACGGTTACACGGTCACCGTTACGCAGTTTTTTGCCGCGCATCAGGCACACGTCGCCGTTAACCGACACTTGTCCGTCCTGCACCAATATTTTGGCGTGACCGCCCGTTTGAGCGACGCCCGTCCATTTCAAAAGATCTTGGAGTTTTATAAACTCCGTATCAATCGGTACGTGGGTTTCTTTCATTATTTTTTCAGCCTCACCGGAAGCACCATAAACAAGAACGAATCGCCCTCGACCGGAAGAATTTTCATCGGCGACAGCGCACCTTTTACCTCAATACGAATTTCGTCGCATTCGGTGTTGCGCAACGCATCAATAACGTAACGGCTGTTAAAACCGATTTCCACCGCTTCGCCGTCTACGTTCGCAGGCAGACTATCGTTCACACTACCCATCGACGTAGTACAGGAAAGTTTCACTTCACCGTTTTCAAAACAGCAAACCAGCGGAGATTTCATATAATCGTTGATAACCAACGCCGCACGATCCACCGCATCCATCAAATCACGGGTCTTTACACGAATCACCGTACCGAAATCGGTGGGAATGGCTTTTTTATACGACAAAAATTCACCCTCGAGCAGGCGCGAAATCACCGCATAACCGTTGATTTCCATCACAACGTGACGACGACCGACCGCCAGCGATACCGGCGAATCTTCATCATTAAGAAGTTTCATCACTTCAAGCAACGTTTTGCCGGGAATAACAAACTTCATTTCTTCTACATTGTTGATTTTTTCGCAACGCAATGCCAAACGAGAACCATCAACCGCGACAAGACGCAGAGTATTTTCTTCCATCTCGAATAAAATACCTTTGTGTACCGGTCGGGAATCGTTTTGCGACACGGCAAAAATGGTTTGACGAATCATACTGCCAAGCGTGCTTTGCGGCAGCGTAAAGCCGGTTCCCTCATCCACCGTCGGCAGTTCCGGATATTCCGCCGCCGAGATGCCGAGAATATGAAATTCGCTTTTGCCGCTCTTAATATACACGTTCAGTTTTTCATCCACCGTAATATCTACCTCGTCGTTCGGCAGACGGCGCACGATATCGCCGAACAATTTGGCAGACAGCACAATGCTGCCCGGTTCTTCTACGTCCGCTTCAATGCGCGTAGTGATACCAAGTTCCAAATCGTAACCGGCAAGAGAGAGCGAAGCGTTATTGGCTTTGAGTAAAATACCTTCCAGCGACGGATGCACGCTTTTTCCGGCAACCGCACGGCCGACTTTGCTCACAGCGTCGAGCAGGGTGTTTTTTTCACAAACGAATTTCATCTTTATCGACTTCCTTTCGCAGTCAAACTATACATAAAAAACCATTTCACTTTTCGTAGTAGTAGTAGAAGTGTGAAACTTGTGGAAAACGGAAAAAATTGCCTAAAATCAGGGGGTATCGGCGCTAAAATTTTCCGTTTGCGGCGTTTGGATTTTGTGAAAGACTGTGGAAAAAAATCTTCCACAATGGACGGTTGAAAATTTTTGGTGGAAAAACGAAAAATTTGGTGAAAATTCGGAAAATTTTTCCAAAAAAGTACACGCATTTTCCACCGAATTTTCCTTATTCGCGCGATTTCAGGTTTTTGATGATATCCTCAATCATATCGCGGTAGGAAAGGTCCGTTTTCATCCGTTTTTCCGCCGATTGGGTGGAATAAACGATGGTCGCGTGGTCGCGGCCGATGGCTTTGCCGATGTCCCACTGAGACATGGTAGTCACTTCGCGCAACACTTTAATCGCGGTTTGCCGCGCACGGGAGATTTCTTTGGTGCTCTTTTTCGAGAGAATATCTTCGGTAGAGACGCCGGTGGTGCGGCTGACCTCTTCCAACACCTTTTCCAGCGTGATGGGAGCCGGTGTGGTGTTTTTAATGGCGCGGATGGCTTCCTGTGCCGAGGCGAGCGACGGTGTATCCCCGTTCAAGATAAACTGTGCGCGCATTTTTTTCACAACACCCTCCAACTGGCGGATGTTGGTTTTTAACTGCGTCGCGATGTACTCGCACACCTCGTTGGAGATATTCATTCCGACCTGTTCGGCTTTTCGCTTGATAATCACGATACGCGTTTCAAGGTCCGGCGCGGCGATGTCCGCGAGCAATCCCCATTCGAAACGGCTGCGCAGACGGTCGGTCAGCGTGGAAATCTCTTTCGGCGGACGGTCGGACGTCAGCACAATTTGTTTGTGGGATTGGTATAAGTAATCGAACGTGTGGAAGAACTCTTCCTGCGTCCGCTCTTTTTTGGCAATAAACTGGATATCGTCGATAAGCAGCACGTCCGCCTCGCGATATTTCGTTTTAAACAGCGGCAAACTTTCTTTGTTAAGAGCATCCAAAAACTCGTTGGTAAATATTTCGCCGGTAACGTACACGACGTTGGCGGTGGGGTTTTGCTTAAGAATCTCGTGGCGGATAGCATATAACAAGTGGGTTTTGCCGAGACCCGAATCGCCGTAAATAAACAACGGGTTATACTGCGAAGCCGGTTTATTGGCAACCGCCTGCGCCGCCACGGTGGCAAATTTGTTGCCGTCGCCGACGACGAAGGTTTGGAACGTGAATTCGTCGTTACTGCCGAGCACCGCGATCGGCGCATCCTCTTCTTCCACCTCGTTGCAGAGAATTTTCAAATCGAGGGGGAACTGCAGCACACTTTCGAGCGCTTCACAGATTTTTTCTTTGTATTGTTGTTCGATGATGTTCCGCTGAAAATCGGAACTCACAAACACCACAAATGCGTTTTCCTCAATCGAACGGGGTTCGATGCACGCAATCCACATATCGAAAGCCGGACCGCTGATTTGGGGATGATTTTTTAATTTTTCGAGTGTGGCGTTCCACACTTCGCGCAAACTCTCCATCTTTTTTTCCTCTTTCATTTCAATTTCGAAAAATTTTTTGTCCCGTGAAATCGACAAAAAATCGGTAGATTTCTTTTAATTATATACTTATAGATATAATATTAATTAGAGTATAACATAAGAAAACAAAATTTTCAACAAAAATTTTTTATAATGAGGAAAAAATTCAAAAAATTTTAGTTGACAAGTGGACAATCTTCGGTTTATAATAGGTTATTGCTGAAATCGGGTTCGGTTTCAGATTCTATTGAGAGATTCGGGAATCCTCCCGTCTTTCATAAAACCTTAAATTGGAAAGGGGAGTTTTCACTATGTTCCGCACCTATCAACCGAAAAAGCGTCATCGCAAAATGGAGCACGGTTTCCGTAAGAGAATGGCGACCGCCAACGGACGCAAAGTTTTGGCCCGCAGGAGAGCAAAAGGCAGAAAACAACTCACCTATTAAAAAAAGGCCACGTAAAGTGGCTTTTTTTAATAGGCGAAGAAACGGGGAACGGTAATGGGTGATTTTCCTGTTCTAAATCAGAATAAGGACTTCAAAACGCTGTACTATCGCGGAAAATCGCAGGTACATCCGTTGCTTGTCACCTATGTCCGAAAATCCCGACTCGCCGAAACGCGGGTCGGTATTACCGTAAGCAAAAAAGTCGGTACCGCCGTCAAACGCAGCCGCTGTCGCCGCGTGATTCGAGCGGCATACCGCACCATGAAATGCGACGTGTGTGCCGGTTACGATATTGTTTTCGTGGCTCGTACCCGTACCGCATTCGCCAAATCCGACGAGGTGGCGCGCGCGATGCGCGCGCATCTAACGGCACTCGGCGTCCTCTCCGAAACGGAGGAAACGAGATGAAAAAGGTCTGTATCGCTATGATTCACTGGTACCAAAAACATCTCTCCCCTCTTATCGGGCAGGAATGCCGATTTACCCCCTCGTGTTCGCATTATGCCGAAGAAGCGATTGAACGCTTCGGCGCGTTGCGCGGCTGTATATTAGCCGCCAAGCGGTTGTGTCGCTGTAACCCCTGGGGTGGCAGTGGCTATGACCCGGTTCCCGAAACGTGGGAGCAAACAAAGCGGAAGAATAAAAAATCCGCCTCCTAAATTTTGACTTTAACAGAGAGGACGCTCATTTATGGGACTTTTAGCGAAACCCCTCGGGTGGCTGATGTGGCTGGTTTATGAGTACATCGGCTTTCATAACTATTTTCTGACCATTTTTCTGTTTACGCTGATTACGCGTATCATCTTGTTCCCGTTGTCGCTCAAAAACCAAAAGAGCATGATGGATCGCGCGCGTTTGGCGCCGCGTCTGGAACGCATCCAGAAAAAATACGCCAAAGACCAGCAAAAGCTCATGCAAAAACAGCAGGAGCTTTACGAAAAAGAGGGCGTCAGCCAATTCGGCGGCTGTCTGCCGTCTGTCGTGACGATGATCGTGCTGTTCGGTGTTATCGCGGTTATCTATTCTCCGCTCAACTACTTAATCCGCATTCCGTCGCCGGTGGTCAACGCGGCAATCTCCGCTTCGACACTCCAAAAAGACGAAGTCAACGAAAACAAATTTGCCGAAAAAGATATGCGCGGCTACTACGGCGAGTTCCGTATGCTTAACCATTTGGAGCAGAACAAAGCCGATATCGTCGCCGCCATTGCCGACGTGGAGGGCCAGGATAAAACCTCCGCCGAGGGCTACTACAAAGAAATGGCAGAGACCAAAAAAGAATTTACCGTCTTCGGGAAATATTCGCTGCTCGAAAACCCGTGGCGCGGCGGCGCGAAAGACATTTCGCTTTTGTGGCTGCTCCCGATTTTTGCCGGTCTTTCCCAGCTCTTGATGACGATGGTGTCGATGCACTTTACGAAGCGCGCCACCAAAGCCTCCAACGAAATGCAGCAGGCGCAAGGTTGCACCAACGCGATGATGTACGGTATGCCGGTCTTCTCGCTGATTATCGGCTTTACCTTCCCTGCCGGCGTCAGTGTGTACTGGGTCGCGTCGAGCCTTATCGGCGTGTGCCAGACTTTGTTGCTTTATAAAATCTACGATCCTGCCAAAGCCCGTGAGCAGGCGGAAATCGAGTACCAGGCCGCTCGCAAACAGCGTGCCGCCGACAAAAAACGCCTCGCTGAGGCGCGGAAACGTCAGGATGCGGCGGAAAACGCCCCCGACGCGACCGACGCGCCGAACGTCAAAGACCTCGGCGATATAACGCCGGACGAACTCCCCGGCAAATAACCCCGTGAAAACCGCCGCGCGCGATTCGCGTGCGCGTGTAATACTCGGGGATTGTCGCTCCTTTCCCCGATAAGAAAGGAAGACCTGTTTTGCGTAAAGAAATCACCAAAGAAGCCGCGACCGTCGAAGAAGCGATCGCCGCCGCGGCAGAGGAACTCGGCGTTCCTGCCGAGCAACTCGAAGTGGAGGTTGTAAAAGAGCCCTCCAAAAAAGCGTTTGGTCTGTTCGGAAAAGCCAACGCCATCGTAAAAGTTACCTACGATGCCGACGATGAGTCGGACGATTCCGACGAGGCTCCGAAAGCCCCGAAAATTGTGGCCGAAGGCGACCTTTCCGCCGCCGCTACCGCCGCGAAAAACTACTTAGCTTCCCTGTTAGAAGCGCTTGGCGCCGGCGATACCGTGTTGACCGTGGAAGAAACGGAAGACGGTTGCCGCATTAATCTTGAAGGCGAGCAGGAAGGTCTGATTATCGGTCGCCGCGGCGAAACGCTGGATGCGCTTCAGTATCTGACCGGCCTCGTTGCCAACCGCCAGCAAAAAGAGTACTATCGCGTGACCCTCAACGTGGGCTCCTACCGCGAGAAACGGGAAAAATCCCTGACCGGTCTTGCCCACAAATACGCGTCCGCCGTGGCGCGTACCGGTCGCCGCCGTACGCTCGAACCCATGAACCCCTACGAGCGCCGCATTATTCACACCGCGGTGCAGGACATCGAGGGTGCGACTTCGTGGAGCGAGGGCAAAGAGCCCAACCGCCACGTCATCATCGGCCCGACCGAGGATAACAAAAATGCCCGTCGTGGCGGCGGTCGCGGTGGAAACCGCGGCGGCAACCGCAACCGTTCGGGCAAACCGCACGGCTCTTCCGCGCCGAAGTTCGACGAGAACGACGTGTATATGCGCTATTCCGGCAGCATTGCCGCGGATCGCCCGATGCGCGAGTTTGTGTCTCGCTCCTCTTCCCTGCCGAAAGCCGACGGCGCTACTCCGCCGGAGAAAACCGTCTCCGCCGCCGAGGAAGCCAGCGACCTCAAGTTGTACGGTCGCATCGACCTGTAAGAAAAAATCCCACCTGATTTCAGGTGGGATTTTTATTTCTCTTGTGCAAGTGCGCGGAATACTGTCTCTATCTCCGACCGTTCGCCATTTTTTCTTTTGTTGTTAAAAACGGGCAAATTTCGCAAAATGAGGGCAAAACCGTCTACGGATACGGAAAACGGGCTAATCGCGCTAAAAACGGCCTTTTTTCGAAAAAGAAGCCTAAAAAACGGGCGACCGCAAGGTCGCCCGTTTGGTTTTTGTAATGTTACGCAAATTTTCCGCCGACGCGAAGCGACGGATACCCCCATTGACGGAGCACTTCGTAGACGCCCACCGCGACCGCATTCGAGAGGTTGAGCGAGCGAGCGGCATCGTCGTCCAGCATCGGCAACCGCACCGCGCGATCGAGATTTTGGAGGATGAGGTCTTCCGGCAGGCCTTTGGTTTCGCGGCCAAAGACGAGATACGCGCCGTCCGGATAGGTCATCTCGGAATGGATGTGGGCGGCTTTGGTGGAAAAACAGTATAGCGGACCGTCGTTTTTCGCGCAAAATTCGTCCCAGTTTTCGTAAACGGTGATATCGAGCAGGTTCCAGTAATCGAGACCGGCCCGTTTCATTTTTTTGTCGTCGAGGGCGAAGCCCATCGGTCCGACAAGATGCAGTCGCGCGCCGGTGGCGGCGCAGGTGCGGCTGATATTGCCGGTGTTTTGGGGAATTTCCGGCTCAACAAGCACGATGTTTAAGGTTGGCATAACAAACACTCCTTAGTACAGCGGAAACAAATCGTCGGCCAGATGAATGACGGCATACCCGTGATAGTGATCAATGTGGAGATTGTTGGCGATTTGCGCTTCATTTACGTAAGAGAATTCATTCTCGGTAAGAAGCAGAAAATACGATTCATTGCTCCCCTGCCCGTTGTACCACGCGCGCTCGCTTTGGTAATAGTCGGGCGAGATAAAGCCGGAATCTTCCGCCACGGAAATGTTGCGGCATTGAATCGTATCGCCGGACAACGCGGTGATGGCGTTGGCGTTCCAGAAAGAGGAATAGCCGTAGGTATAGCCCTGCTGTTCCAAATAGGCGGCGAGGTCGGCGGCACTGCCGGTCGGCGCACGGTCGGGTTTCATTTTGGCAACGTCAAACAGCCCGAGTCCGGCAATCAGCACGCAAAACGCGAGCAGCAAGAAGCCGAACCGCTTGAAAAACGGGAGCACGCACAGCCGCCGGATAAAGCAGAGGCTGACGAGAAGCGAAGTAAACAGCATCGGCGACAGTCGCCACGCCGCGTTGGAAAGAAGCCCGAACACAAACGCAAACAGCATAGTAGCGCACACGGTAAAGTGGGCAATGACCAACAATTTTTCGCCGCGGCTGAGTTTTTTCCAGAACAGCAACGTAACGAGCGGCAACACCAAAACGAGCAGAGCGAACAGCAAGCGCACGGCCGCCGCGATGCCGGCAAACGTGGTGAACGGCTCATACATAGTCACCGAACCGGTAAACATCGACAAAAACGACGGGAGAAAGAGGGCTAAGTTGTTCGCCCAATCGGTTTCGGTGGAAAAGGTGGAAAACGCCTCTTGATACGGCGCTTCAAACCCGTGTCGAAGCAGCGCGCCGAGTCCGAGCCCACCGACGGAAAAGCACAGCGCGAAAAACAGCGGACGGGCGCGGTCAAAGTTTTCGGAAGAAAGGAAGACCACGCTTTTGTCGCAAAGCCGCTCAAATGCGAGTGCGGCACACAGCGGCAGCACGAACAACGTCAGCGACGTCAGCCCGTCGGTGGAGCACAGCACGCACCACGCGCAAAAGCCAATCGTCCACCACGGGATTTTTTTGCCGTTATCTTTGTCCAAAGAAAGCAGGAGCGTTAGTCCGACCATCAAGAACAGACCGCCGAGGCTGTAGTAGAGGATGTGGCCGAAATAGACTTCGCGCAGTTTTTCCGAACTGCACAACGCTCCGACAACGCAGAACAGCGATGCGCCCGTCCAAAACGGGTTGGCGCCGAGCGCTTTGAAAAAGCAAGCGAGCGCCAGTGCGAACAGCAGGAAAAACACAATCATACCACACGCGTGCGCCGCATAGGAAAACCCAAACAGCGCGACAAACGGCATCATCAGCAGTTGTCCGCCGAACGGAAGCAGGCAGGCGTAGGTAAAATCGCTCGAAAACAGCGCGCCGCCATCTACCGAAGCGACCGCCCAAGACAACGTGTCTGCGTAGTCGGAGTTGTATACTCCGCGCATAGGAAACGCGATGAGATAACACACACCAAGCAGAGCAATAAGGCAGAGCCCCGCGCCGATGAGACGCGAGGCTTTTTTGGTTTTACTTTGATTCATGGTAGGACTCCTCCGTGTTGACGTTCCAAATGGGAGCGCGGTCGGTCGAGCCGGAGAGGATGGCGTTGACCGTCTCAAACGAGGTGACCATGGAGTGGTCCATATTGTTGTAACGGTGTTGTCCGTTGCGGCCGACACAGTAGAGGTTGTCGATGCCGTTTAAGTAGGACACGAGCGTGTCGATTTCGTCGTAGGTGTCAAAATAGGCAGGATAGGCTTTTTTGACGTGTTCACGGTGGGAGTCGAGAATCGCGGTGTTGCGGTCAAGCACGCCCATCGAGCGCAGTTCTTTCACCGCCGCTTCCACACATTCGTCTTCCGGCATATTCCAGAACGCGTCGCCCTCGGTGCAGAAGAACTCGAGGCCAATCCACACGGTCTCCCCCGGTTTTTTCACCATATACGGCGACCAGTTGTTAAACACCTGAATGCGGCCGAGTTTCACGCCCTCATCCTGCACGTAAATCCAGCAGTCGGGCACGATGTTGCCGAGCGTTTTGATGTCGGTTTCGTTTTTGAGGTCCAGCTTGTCCACGAGCAGACCGACCGTCACGAAATCGCGGTACGGAAGACCGGTTGCGATACGTTTGACGTCCGCCGGCACGTCCTCGCCGAGGCCGGCGACCAAGTCTTTGAGCGGCATGGACGAAATCACGACGTCGCACGGTTCGGTAAAGGTTTCGCCGTTTTTCTCATACGTGACGGCAGAGACGTGGCCGTCCGCGGAAGAGAGACCCACAACGCGGCGACCGAATTCAATCACACCGCCGCGGTCGCGCACTTCGGAGCCGACGTGCTCCCACAGTTGACCGGGGCCGAATTTCGGATAAATAAACTGTTCGATGAGCGAGGTGTTGACCTCTTTCGACTTGATGTGGAAAATTTTCTTAAAGACGTCTTTGATGATGCCGGCGATGGACAGGCCTTTGGTGCGCTGGGCGCCCCAGGACGCGTCAATTTCGCTCGGGTGGCGACCCCACAGCTTTTCGGTGTAGCCCTCGAAGAACATGGAGTACAGTTTTTTGCCGAAACTGTTGATGTAGAAGTTTTCAAGCGAATCCTCCGGCCGTTTGTGGAACACCGAAGCGAGATAACTGAAACCGGCTTTCATCGTGGTGAAAAAGCCCATATTGCGAATGGTTTCCCATTTCATGCTGATGGGATAATCGAAGAATTTGTGATGGTAATAGATACGAGAGACGCGCTGACGCAGCAGCATCACTTCGTCCTCTTTTTCGGGGTCGGGGCCGTTTTCCGCAAGCGGTTTTTCTCTGCCGAGCAGCTTGTCGTCATACGACGGCGCGCCCTGCATCGGGAGCATTTCTTTCCACCATTGCATCACGCGGTCGTCTTTGGAGAAAAAGCGGTGGCCGCCGATGTCCATCCGGTTGCCGTTGTGTTCCACCGTACGGGAAATACCGCCGAGGACCTGGCTCTCTTCCCAGATTTCCACCTCGTATTGGTCGGCGCCTTTTTCGAGCAACTCGTAAGCCGCTGTCAAACCGGCAGGACCGCCGCCGATGATAATCGCTTTTTTCATATCGAAAACACTCCTTTGTATTTTACCCTATCAACAATTCAGTATAGCACACTTTATAAAAAAAGAAAAGCCTTTTTCGCAAAAAAGGCTTTTCTTAATCGCTGTGTGGCGAAAAAATTCGTTTGTATACGTCCTTGCGGCAAAGCGACCATGCGAGGATGGCGCCGCCGATGCCTGCCGTGACCAACTCGCCCAGCCCGACTTGCAAAAAACACAGCCACAGCGCCGACCATTCGCCGCCAAACACCGCCAAACACAGTTCCGCGCCGACAAGTCCCGTGTTGAACACCACCGCCGGCATTGCCGACCATACGGGAACGGTTTTAACGCGCGCGTTCCGGAGCGCATAGGCGCATAAAGCGGCGGCAAGCGTTGCTCCCGTGCCGACCAGTAAATCCCACGCACCGGCAAGGTTGGCACCGGCGGCAAGGCCGAAGCCGTTGGCCAAAAGACACCCGAGCGTCAATCCCGGAATGGCGGCTGGGGTGAATGCCGGCAAAACCGTTAAAATTTCCGACAGCCGAAACTGCACCGGACCGAACGACGCCACCGGCAACAGCAATGTAAGCCCCGTGTATAACGCGGCGATGACGCCGGCTTCGGTTAAACGGCGTACGTTTTTGTTTTTCATCCAACCCCACCTCTTTTCGCGTAAAATGGCCGTTTTTGATTTACGGATTGTTGTTTTTGCTATTGTTTATACGAATGGTATACGAAATCCGCCACAAAATCCCGATAGTGACTGCGCCCACGAGTGTGACCGCGCCGACAAATCCCCACGGAACAGAGGCGAATCCGGCGGCAGAAAACGTGCCGGCGTCCGCGTCTTGCAGACGAGAGAACACGGCGCGCACGTCCACGAACAGCGTGACCGCCGCGACCAAACCTGCCGCGACACGCCAGCCGAATCCGGCGGCTTTCTCCCCTTTGCGGCGCGGCTCCAACTGCGCGCGCGAGAAGTCGAGTACCGAGGAAAGGTATAACGCCGCCGCTACCGTGACGATGGTTTCGGGAATCATATACGTTGCGTTATACACAAGCGAGAAGCCGAGCGCTTCGGCGGTGGGAACGGCGAGCCCTGCCCACACGGTGGCGCCGGAAATTACGTGGCAGACGTAGCGAAGCGCGCAGGCGCAAACGGCGCCGAGCGTGACGGCTGCCGGTTGGGAGAGCTTTTTGAACCACGCGCCGGCCGCCAAAAACAGATAGGCGGCGAGGTAGTCGAGAAATACAATCGCGAGCCCTGCCCACATCGACGTGGCGTAAGAGAGGTTTTTCATTCCGAGCAGGAGTTGCAACAGCCCGTAGGTTAATCCAGAAAACGTCCCCCACTTCGGTCCGTAGCGATACGCGATAAGCAGCACCGGCACCATATGCGCGACGGTGACGCTTCCGCCGTAGGGCAGGTCGATGAGTTTTACAATACTCAGTACCGTGCCGAGCGCAATCATCACCGCGGTTTCGGTCAGCCGCACCGTGGCGCTGACACCCGGCGCGGTTTTGGTCGGTTGTTTCATAAAAAAGACTCCTTCCACGTGCGGAAGGAGCGGTTTACAAGCGGAAACATCCGTATGTATGCCAACATCCCTCCGCCGGTATAATCCGGATCAGGTTCAAGGGTTTCGGCGACCGCCGCTCTCAGCCTTTCGGCACCCCTTGTCGGTTTTTTAACAAGGAAAGTATAGTCCAATCGGCGGTAAAAGTCAAGCAAAACCGAAAAAATCCAAAAATTTTGGAAAAATTCGCTTGACAAACGCCGGATAGGTGTTATAATAGACAATGCTCTGTGAAAAGAGATGCGCTGGTAGCTCAGCTGGATAGAGTGTTTGACTACGAATCAAAAGGTCGGGGGTTCGAATCCCTTCCAGCGCGCCAAAAACCCTTTCGCCCATTGGGCGAAAGGGTTTTTCTTTGTTTGCGCGCTGTCCCCCACACGGGCGCCGTCCCCTACACGCACGCCGCCCATTGGGGGCAAATTCCGTAAGAACCAATCGCGAGCGGAATCTGTGATGTTTTCGGTGACGCACCTATGTTTTGTGTGTAGCCGCAAAGAAGAGCGATACTTCACAAAGGGACGTCGAGGGCGCCGTCCCCTACACGCACGCCGCCCATTGGGGGCAAATTCTGCAAGAGCCAATCGCAGGCAAATTCTGTGATAACTTCCGGCTGCGCTTTAACACAAGAGAAACAAAAACGCTCTCCCGAGAACGGGAGAGCGTTTTTTGGAAGCAGGAGTTTAGTTGCTCGACGGAATGTGGGCGGCAATTTCGCTTGCAAAATTGCTCATCGGCATCGTTTGCAACGTCACTTTGCCCGGGCCGGTGACCACCGTGTTGAATAAGCCTTCCCCACCGAACAATACGTTTTTCACGCCTTTGACGGTTTGGATGTCCATTTGGCAGGTGGAATCCATCATCGCGAGGTTGCCGGTGTCCACAATGAGTTGCTGACCGGCGGCCAGTTCATATTCCACCGCCGAGCCGTCGATTTCCAGGAACACAATGCCGCTGCCGGACACTTTTTGCATAATAAAACCCTCGCCGCCGAACAGACCGGCGCCGACTTTCTTTTGGAAGAAGACGGACAGTTGCACACCGGACGTCGCCGCCAAAAACGTGGATTTTTGGCAGACAATCGGGCGATCCGGCGTCACTTCAATCGCGCGGATGGCGCCCGGGAAAGACGACGCGAATGCAATCATACCGCGGCCGCTTTGTGCGGTATAAATGTTTTGGAACAGCGATTCGCCGGAGAACATCCGACCAATCGCTTTGCCGAGGCCGCCGGCTTTGGTTTCCATTTTCATATTCGGGGTCATCCACACCATCGAGCCGCGCTCGGTAATCATAGATTCGCCGGCCTCCAGTTCGCAGGTAACGACCGGCATCGGTTCGCCGATAATTTTGTAATCCATAGTTTCCTCCTCAAATTCGGGCATCGCCCGTAATAAATATAGTATATCCTATCCCCCGTTGTCTGTCAACAAAAATCACGATTTAGGGGTAGGTTGTGGTTTATGAGCCAAAACATACCCCTTTATAAAAGAGGAACTGCGATGTGGCACGCTCTTTCGGTGAGCGAGTAGGGGTCGGCGCCCTCGACGACCCGTTATGGAGCTTTGCTGAGATTTCCGGTTGCGTACAAACGCCCTTCCCTACACGCACGCCGTCTATTGTGGACAAATTCCGCAAGAACCAATCGCAGGCAAATTCTGTGATAATTTCCGGCTGCGCTTTAACACAAGAGAAAGAAAAAACCCACTCGGTTTCCCGAGTGGGTTTTGTGTTACCAAATCTTATTTGGCGAGGTTGGCTTTGAGGATTTCGAGCTGCTCGCGAAGCGCGGCCGGCAGTTTGTCGCCGAACTTCTTGTAGTGCTCTTCAATCTCGGCGGCCTCTTTGGTCCAGGTCTCTTTGTCCACCGTGAGGATGGATTTCAGAGTATCGAGGCTGAAGTCGAGGTCGGTGAGGTCGATGTCTTCCGCTTTCGGCACGTAACCGATGGCAGTCTCTTCGGCGTCGACGTTGCCCTCGCAGCGATCGATGATCCAGTTGAGGACGCGCGCGTTATCGCCGAAGCCCGGCCAGATGAAGTTGCCTTCATCGTCGGTACGGAACCAGTTGACGTTGAAGATTTTCGGGGCTTTGTCGCCGAGTTTCTCGCCCATTTCGAGCCAGTGCGCGAAGTAGTCGCCCATGTTGTAACCGCAGAACGGCAGCATCGCCATCGGGTCGCGGCGGACAACACCCACAGCGCCGGCAGCGGCGGCAGTGGTCTCGGAAGCCATCGCGGAACCGATGAACACGCCGTTGGTCCAGTCACGGGACTGATACACCAGCGGAGCGCATTTCGCGCGGCGGCCGCCGAAGATGATCGCGGAGATCGGCACACCGGTCTTGCTCTCGAACTCAGAGGAAATGCACGGGCAGTTGGTCGCCGGCGCGGTGAAGCGGGAGTTCGGGTGCGCGGCGCAGGTGGTTTTGTCGGCTTTGTTGAATTTCGCCGGATCCCACGGGTTGCCTTTCCAGTCGAGCGCGTTGGTCGGCAGGTCTTTGTTCAGACCCTCCCACCACACGGTGTTGTCGTCGAGGTTGAGGGCAACGTTCGTGAAGATGGTGCCTTTTTTGGTGGATTCCAGCGCGTTGAAGTTGGATTTTTCGTTGGTGCCGGGCGCCACGCCGAAGAAGCCGTTCTCCGGGTTGATGGCGTACAGACGGCCGTCTTCGCCGATGCGCATCCAGGAGATGTCGTCGCCGACGGTCCAAACTTTGTAGCCTTTCTCGCGCAGATATTTCGGCGGGATAAGCATGGCGAGGTTGGTTTTACCGCAAGCAGACGGGAACGCCGCCGCGACGTATTTGACTTCGCCTTTCGGGTTTTGCAGGCCGAGGATGAGCATGTGCTCCGCCATCCAGCCCTCTTTCCAACCCTGATAGGATGCGATGCGCAGGGCAAAGCATTTTTTGCCGAGCAACACGTTGCCGCCATAAGCGGAGTTGACGGAAATGATGGTGTTGTCTTCCGGGAACTGGCAGATGTAGCGTTTTTCCGGATCGACATCGCATTTGCAGTGCAAGCCACGGACCCAGTCGTTGCTGTCGCCGAGGACTTCAAGCACTTTCGCGCCCACACGGGTCATAATCGCCATGTTGAGCACAACGTAGATGGAGTCGGTCACCTCGATGCCGATTTTGGCGAGCGGGGAACCGATCGGGCCCATCGAGAACGGGATAATGTACATCGTACGGCCGGCATAGGTGCCGCGAGCGATATCGTACAATTTTTTATACATCTCGTCGGGGTCACACCAGTTGTTGGTCGGGCCGGCGTTCTCTTTCGTTTTGGCGCAGATGAACGTACGGTCTTCGACGCGCGCGACGTCGTTCGGTTTGGTGCGGTGCAGATAACAGCCGGGGAGTTTCTCCTCGTTCAGTTTGAGCATTTCG
>JAZUEK010000072.1:0-4519 GCA_045640165.1 Acutalibacteraceae bacterium
CGGCGCGCACGTCGTCGCCGTCCGGCACCGCCCACAGCGAGTGAATCACGTCGTCCGCATCGGTGAAACACGCGGTCGGCGCGGCTTCGCAGAATTTGTCGAGAATGGCATCGACCGCGCGGTCGGGGTCGTCATACAACGAGTAAATCTGGCTGAAATTGCACCCGGTAGCGCACATCAGGTCAAAGCGGTCTTGCTTCGCTTTGGAGAGGGTCTCCTCGTGCGGGAGCACGACACCCGCCGAAAACGGTTGCAGTTCGACGGTGCAGGTGAAACCGCGCAGGGTGTAGGGTTTGCCGTGCGCGACGAATTCTTCTTGGTAAATATAAAGTGCCGGCACGTCGTCCTGTTTCAGCGCGCCGCTTGCGAGCCAGTTTTTCAGCGTTTCTCCCGCCACCGCATAGGGGTTTTCTCCCTCGCGGGGAAGTTCCAAGCGGATGATGTTTTTCTCGTTTGCGGCGAGAAAAGCGCGGCGCTGGTCGTCCGAAATGATGTCGTAGGGCGGGCAGCACAGTTCGTCAATGTCGCCGGCGGCGGCAGTAAAGCGCAGGGCACGGAAAGGGGCAATGTTGGCCATAGTAGTTCCTCGATTCTTTTTCTGTCTTAGTTTACCTTAATATGTAAAATACATACCTCTTTATTTTAACCACTTTTCCCGCATTCGTCAACACTTTTTGCGGGAATTTGAAAAAATGGCTCAATTCTTGTCTTTTTGGCAAAAAACGATTGCAATTTTTGTGGGAATATGGTACAATTTCTGTGTTCTAAATTTTATCAAAAAGGTGGTAAAAAACTATGGGAACTCTTAAAGGTGCTTGCATCATCGGTCAGTCCGGCGGCCCGACCTCCGTCATCAACGCCAGCGCGTACGGCGCGATTAAAACCGCGCTTGAAAGCGAGGATATCACGGCGGTTTACGGTGCGCTCAACGGCATCAAAGGCGTGCTGAACGACAACCTCATCGATATGGGTAAAGAGGATCCGGAAGAACTCGAACTCCTCAAATTCACCCCGTCTTCGGCGCTCGGCTCCTGCCGCTATAAACTGAAAGACCCGGATGATGACGATACCGATTACAAACGCATCCTCGAAATCTTCCAGAAATACAACGTCCGCTACTTCTTCTACAACGGCGGCAACGACTCCATGGACACCTGCAACAAAATCTCGAAATTTATGCTCCAAAACGGCTATGAGTGCCGCGTGATGGGCATTCCGAAGACCATCGATAACGACCTCGACGGTACCGACCACTGCCCGGGTTACGCTTCCGCCGCGAAATACATCGCCACCTCGATGATGGAGATTTATCGTGACGCGCGCGTGTACGACACCGGCATGATCACCGTGGTGGAGATCATGGGCCGCAACGCCGGTTGGCTGACTGCCGCCGCCGCTCTCGCCGGTGCGAAAGGCAACGGCGCGGACCTCATCTATCTGCCGGAAGTCGACTTCGATATGAACTCCTTCCTGGAGAAAGTCCGCGAAATCTACGACCGCAACGGCAAATGCATCGTTGCCGTGTCCGAGGGTATCCACGATAAAGACGGCAAATACATTGCCGAGTATGCGACCTCTTCGGCGCAACAGAAAGACAGCTTCGGCCACGCGCAGATGGGCGGCCTCACCGCTTACCTCGCGTCCGTTGTGCAACGCGAGACCGGCGCGAAAGTCCGCGGCATCGAGCTGAGCCTGCTTCAGCGCTGCGCCGCGCACTGCGCTTCCAAAACCGATATCGACGAGTCCTTTGCCTCCGGTAAAGCGGCGGTCGAGAACGCCATCGCCGGCGTGACCGACAAGATGGTCGGCTTCGAGCGCTCCACCGATGAGAACGGCAACTACAAATGCAACATCAAACTGTTCGATTTGACCGTTGTCGCCAACACCGAGAAAAAAGTGCCGCTGTCCTGGCTCAACAAGACCCAAGACGGCCTGAACGATCTCTACGTTGACTACGCGCTTCCGCTCATCCAGGGCGAGACCGAAATGGTGAAAGAAGACGGCCTGCCGCGCTTCGCCAACCTGAAGAAAGTCCGCGTTTAATCGCAACACCCAAACACGCCCACCGTTTCGGTGGGCGTGTTTTTTATGGTGAGCGCGTAGGGGATTTCGCACCTACCCACGGCGGTTTTGTAGGGGTCATTCACGAATGACACATTTTAGTCGGCGCAACGTATTTGATGGGGGCGATTCGTGAATCGCCCCTACACACATACCGGAGGTTTCATCAGAATCCCACAAGGACCGTCGGGGACGCCGGTCCCTACGCCGCGTTTATATGTTGCGAAAAACCCTCTTGACCCCCCCGAAAAACGTGCTATACTGAGTTTACGGAAAGATTTTTCAAAAAACACAATTTTTTCCAATACATTTGCTATTTCAAACGTTATGGTATATAGAAGCCAATGAAAATGGCAAAACGAAAGGGGAACTTTCCATGAAAAAACTGTTTTGTGTACTGACTGTCGTGTGTATGCTTGCATCGCTTGTGTGCGTCAGCGCGCTCGCCGGACCGAACGAGCAGGACGAGCAAATTCTTGTCGGTGCCGAGCCGACGGCGACGACGCCGACGGTGGATACGCCGCAATTCCGTGTTGTTCCGGCGAAAGTGCGTCCGTTTACCACGCCGGACAAATACGTAAATCCCGACGACTACGCCGCGGTGCGCGCGGAATACGTGGTGTGGTTCTTTAACGACGAGCGCGGCGAGGAGCGCTATCTCTTTGCCAAAGCCGCCACTCCGCGCGAGGAAGTCACCTACTGGCTGCCCGGCAAAAACCCCGATTACAGCACGGTTGACTACGCAGCCGCGCAATGGTATGAGCATATCGTGTTCGGTACGCCCGGCAAAATGGTGGTGGGGCTTCCTACCGATGCCGAGTGTGTGACCGATTGGTATTTTTACGGTGAGCGTGAGTACAAGTATAAAATCAACGAGGACTCTATTCGCGATTCCATTGAAAGGAGAATTGCGCGGCAAAATAACGAAGATCCCGAGTTCGGCGGCTTGCTTTCCGGCGCGCTTCTTGTGAATCCTTACTTGGAACTCGGCGGCTTCTATGACTTGGACAACGACGGTATTGCCGAGGAAAAGGGCTGGGATAAAAACGGCGATGGCATTACCGATGAGGTTGCCAATGGCATTGACCCGAATGCGACGCTTATCGAGTTTCGGCCCGGCGATGCGAATAACGACGGCGCGGTCAATATGAAAGACGTGTTGGTGCTTCGCAAGGTGCTGGCGGGTATTTCCGTGGAGTACGACGAGATGAACGCGGATGCCAATTTGGACGGCGAAATCAACATGAAAGACGTGCTGATGCTTCGTAAAATGATTGCCGAATCGTAATACCTTTTTGAAGAAAGAGGGCGGAAGGTTGAACTATACGTATATGGTTCTCTGTAAAGATAACACCCTTTACACCGGATGGACCAACGATTTAGAAAAACGGCTTGCCGCCCACAACGCCGGAACGGGCGCGAAGTACACGAAAACCCGTCGCCCGGTTAGGATGGTGTACGCCGAGGAACACGAAGAAAAGCGCGATGCTATGCGGCGCGAGGCGCAAATTAAGCAGCTGACTCGCCCGGAAAAGCTGGCGCTTATCCAATCGGCGGAAAACATTCTGAAATAACCAAAACAAAAACGCCTTGTCGAATGACAAGGCGTTTTGCTTTACACATATTTCGGCGATTTTCGTCAGCCCCAGATGCTCACGTCGTTCTCGTTGTCCGTTTCGGTTAAGTGAACGACCACTTTTTCCTCTCTTGCCGAGGGGATGTTGCGCCCGACGAAGTCGCCGCGGATGGGCAGCTCGCGGTGGCCGCGGTCCACAAGGACGGCAAGCTGGATTTTAGCAGGGCGACCGAGCCGCATCACTGCGTCAATCGCGGCACGGGCGGTGCGGCCGGTATACATCACGTCGTCCACAAGAATCACGACTTTGCCGGCGACCGAAAAGGGGATGTTCGTTTCGCCGACGCGCGGCTCGGTTTTTTGCAAATCGAGGTCGTCGCGGTAGAGCGTGATATCCAGCTCGCCGACCGGCACTTCTGCGCCGTCAATACGGCGAATGTTGTCCGACAACCGCTTGGCAATCGGCACGCCACGGGTTTTCACGCCGATAAAGCAGAGGTTGTCCGTGCCGTGATTCTTTTCTAAGATTTGGTGGGATAGGCGTACAAGCGTACGGTCCATATCGGCACCGTTCATCAGTTGGGCTTTCTTTTGCATGGCGTTTCCTCCTTAAAATGCCCAATCTCCGTTTTCGAAGATTTTTACAGTTTCGCCGCTTTCCGTTTCGGCGGTAATGGACAAATCGGCACAGCCGATCATAAAGTCCTCGTGGATGATGGAATCGTTGACGCCGAGGGCGTGACATTCCTCCAACGTGCGGTTTTCAAAATTGTCTACACAATCCGCAAATCCCATACCGAGAGCCAAGTGGCAAACGGCATTTTCGTCGAAAAGCGTGTTGTAGAACAGTATGCCCGTCTCACGGATGGGAGAGTGAAAGGG
>JAZUEK010000073.1:0-15784 GCA_045640165.1 Acutalibacteraceae bacterium
GTATAAAACCGAAAGCCCCGATGTTCACTTTGGCGGCACCACCGGCAGACCGAAATTTGAGAATGCCGAGGGTATAGGAACCCTTTCGGTCGGCAGCCACGAAGAGGACGAAAAAAGCGGTGACATAACGGTTACCGGCAAGCTTGGCGCCGGCAGTGAAGGACAAAAAGAAGGTATCTTCTTCTGCGGATGCGATGCCGACACCCGTTGGATCTATGAATGGAAAAAGGTGGGGTAAACGATGGACACTGTGATGATGGTCGCCGGCATTGTCGTAGCCGGTATCGGCGTGCTTCTGATCGTTGCCTTTGCCATCAGCCGCGCGCGGTGCAAAACGCGCATTGAAGCGACCGTGACCAAACTTTCGACCAAGTCGGTGAAACTCCGCGGCAGAACGGTGACCGACACCACGCCGATTTTCTCCTATACGGTCAACGGCGAGGAGTATACCTATAAAGCGGAGATGTCCACGGTAAACCGCAAGCGGTTTGCCGTCGGGCAAAAAGAGTGTATTTTCATCAACGAAAACCACCCGAACGAAGCTCGCTACGGAAGCAATTTCGGCTTTTTGCTGTGCGGTATCGTGTGCTTTTTGCTCGGCACGGCGGTTATCGTGTTGGCGACTTGGTGAAAACATAAGAAAAACCCCCGACACGCTCAAACGAGTGTGTCGGGGGTTTTGGTTTTTGCGGAATAGGTCGTTATTTCCGTTCGGTGGTGGTGACGGATTGCATCAAAACGTCACACATCACGTGGTGGATTTTATTGTTGGTTGATCACAAACCGGAACGAAACGCGGCGGGAGGCTTCCAGATTGGCGGAACCGTCCAGGTTATAAATCGGTTTGCTGCAAGAGTAGCCGATCGCTTCCAGCGAGGAGGCAACCTTATCTTTGCCTTGGCTATCGGTTGAGAGGGGCTTTTCCAATTGTATTATGCAGATGAATAGGTAAAACAAAAACACCGCCTTGTGAAATCAAGACGGTGTTTTTATAAAGGACATCAGAACGAAATTCTCACAGCGAAACCGCCGTTAAAGAAATAGGTGTTCGTCCAATGACCGTTTGGTGGAGACGAAGAGGATCTCTTCTCACGTGACGCAACCGTCCCCCGGACGGTTGCTCCCAAACGCATTGTTCGCTTCGCTCACTGCGTTTGGAGTTCGTTTCGATCCTCTCCTTTCATCTGAATAAAACAAAAAGCAGAGCACCTGACGGTGTTCTGCTTTTCGCTTTATTGGTGGAGACGAAGAGGATCGAACTCTCGACCTTACGGATGCGAACCGTACGCTCTCCCAGCTGAGCTACGCCCCCATTTTTCGAACGCTTGTATATCATAAAACATTCTCGGGGAAAAGTCAAGAGTTTTTTTATTTTTTGCGATTTTATTTTTGGTGGACGTCCAGCTGGGGGAACGGGATGGTAATGTTGTTCGCATCGAGCGCTTTTTTCACCTCTTCCGCAAGGCCGAAGCGCGCATCCCAGTAATCTTTGCCGGCGACCCACACGCGCAGGATGAAATCGAGCGAGCTCTCGTTCATTTTGTCGAGCAGCACTTGCGGCGCCGGATCGGTGAGCACGTTGTCGCGCGCGGCGGCAACGGCAAGCACGACCTCGCGTGTTTTGTCGATGTCGTCGGCATACGCGGTGCAAAACGGGATATCCAGACGCGCTTTATCGAGCGTCCAATAGTTGACCACGTCGCCGGAGGTAATGGTGCCGTTCGGGATGGTCACCACGCGGTTTTCGGGGGAGTGGAGAATGGTGTAGAAAATGGTGATGGCTTCTACCGTGCCCTGTTCGCCGTTGGCTTCGATGAAATCGCCCACCTTAAACGGCTTAAACAGCAAAATCATCAGTCCGCCGGCGAGGTTCGAAAGCGAACCTTGAAGTGCCAAGCCGACAGCCAGTCCGCAAGACGCCAAAATCGTCATAAACGAGGTCATCGGGATGCCGATGACGTAGGCGGCGGTCAGAAACACGAGGATGTAAAGGAGCACTTTTGCGCCGCTTTTTAAGAAACTTTTGACGCTCGGGTCTAATTTTCTGTAAGCCGGGGATTTGTCGAACCGTTTAACGAGGAACGACGAGAGTTTTAAGCCGACGACGAGGATGATGAGGGCATACAGCAGTTTGAGGCCTGCCGCGGTGCCGAGGTCGATGAGTTTGTCTAAAAATTGTTGCATAGTGAAAAATCCTTTCTTTTTATCTTTCCATAGTATAGCAAATCTCGCTCGGCAATGCAAGGTTGACTTTTTTATTAAATAATGCTACAATGGGGCGAATTGGTTTAGGAGGGATTTTTTTGGAAAATCAGGAACTTAAAAAGGGCAATGCGCTCGCGTTGCTGCCCATTCTCGTGTTCGTGGTGTTATACCTCGGATTGGGCGTGCTGTTTGAGTACGTGCTGAAGATTGAAATGGGATTTTATAACATTCCCATTGTGATTGTCTTCTTGATTGCGTTGACGGTGGCATGCTTCCAAAACCGTGCGCTCAAATTTGACGATAAGCTTGATGTGATGGCGAAAGGCGTGGGCGACAAGAATATCTTTACGATGTTGCTCATTTTCCTCGCCGCCGGCGCGTTTGTCGGCGTTGTCGGCCGTTCGAGCGCCGAAAGTGTCGCCTACTTTATGTTGTCGATTATTCCGCCGCGGTTTGCGGTGGCGGTGTTGTTCGTGGTGGCGTGCTTTGTGTCCACCGCGATGGGTACGTCGGTCGGCACGATTACGCTTATTACCCCGATTGCGGTGCCGGTGGCGCTTGCGTCCGGCTTCAGTATGCCGCTTTGCGTCGGTTCGGTCATCGGCGGCGCGATGTTCGGCGACAACCTTTCGTTTATCTCGGATACCACGATTGCGGCATGCAACGGTCAGGGCGTTTCGATGAAAACGAAGTTCCAAAAGAACTTCTTTATCGCGCTTCCTGCCGCGGTGGCGACGCTTGCGCTGATTATCGTGTTGTCGCTGAACGCGGATGCGCCGACGGCGGTTAACGAAGGCTATGACCTTGTGCAAATCATTCCCTACGTGCTCGTTTTGCTCGGTGGCATCGTCGGCATCAACGTGTTTTTGGTGCTGCTTATCGGTATCGTGTCCGGTGCGGTGATTATGCTCGTGACCGGCGCGACCGCCGCGACTGATTTGCTGGCGAATATGGGTTCCGGTGCTGCCGGTATGTTCGAAACCGCCATGGTGGCGGTGCTCGTCGCCGCAATCTGCGCCCTCATCCGCGAATACGGCGGTTTTGACGCGCTCTTATATTTCATTCGCAAAGTGTTCAAAGGCAAACGCGGCGGTCAGTTCGGTATGGGCTTGCTCGTCGGCCTGCTCGATATTGCGACCGCCAACAACACGGTGGCGATTGTGGTCGCCAACCCCATTGCCAAAGAGATGACGGAGACCTACGATATCTCGCCGCGCAAGACCGCGTCGCTGCTCGACACGTTCTCCTGCATCGTGCAAGGCGTGCTGCCCTACGGCGCACAGATGCTCGTTGCGCTCTCTGCGGTGACCACGCTCGGTCAAACGATATCGGCATTCGATATCATTCCGTTCCTCTTCTATCCGATGTTCCTGCTTGTCAGTTCGGTGGTGTCCATTTTGTTCGTTCCGACAAGAAGAGAAAAATAAGATTGTTTATGAAACCGCTCACCCGATTTCGGGTGGGCGGTTTTTTGCGCGTTTTTTGCATTTATCAAAATCTCACAAGGGACGTCGAGGGCGCTGTCCTCTACAACGCGGTAGCATCTTCCGGCGAGATTCGTAGGGGCTGGCGCCTCGACAGCCCTCTGTGTAAGTTTGATGACACCTGTGGCGAGCATCTCGGCCCTCTCTGACGAGGGGGCTGTCGAGCGTAAGCGAGACTGGGGGAGAGAAATGGCGAGTGTTTCATAAAAACGTGTCTCTCCCTCCGTCTTTTTTGCTTCGCAAAAAATCCACCTCCCTCGTCAGAGGGAGGCAAGAGAGGGTTGGAGGATGCATTTGAAAATTCCTCTTAAAAAATTTCAAAAACCCCTTGCAATTCTAAGAGATGTGTGGTATAGTGTATTTCGTTGCAAAACACAAGTCCGCCACACGCGGACAACTCAAAAGAGGTGTTGCTATGAGCGAGAAACAGACCGCGTGGGTGCTTGCCGATGCGCGAGCGTTGCCGGAGGTCTTCTTAAAAGTGCTGAAAGCCAAAGAACTGCTGGCTTCCGGCGAAGCAGACTCGGCGGCGGAGGGGGCGCGGCGCGCCGGCATTTCGCGCAGTGCGTTTTACAAATACAAAGATGCGGTCTTTCCTTATAATGAGGAAGCCGAGGGGCGGCTTTTAACCTTGCACTTTCTGTTGCAGGATCGCCCGGGCGTGTTGTCGTCGCTTCTTTCGGCGTTTGCCGAAGCCGGCGCGAACATTTTGACCGTGAACCAGAACATCCCCGACAGCGGCACGGCGAGCGTGTCGGTGTCCGCGCGTGTGGACCGGTTGGAGATGACGATGGACCTGTTTTTACAGACTCTTGCCGACCTGAAAGGCGTGTTAAAGATTACGTCGGCGGCGGCAGGGCAAAATATTACGAAAGACAATCCACGAAAGTGAGGAATATACTGTGATAGGAATCGGCATTATGGGCTACGGAACGGTGGGTTCCGGTGTGGCGGAAGTTTTAAGCAAGAACGCCGCGAGCATTGCGCGCAAAGCAGGGGACGAGCTGAAAGTGCTTCGCATCCTCGATCTGCGCGATTTCCCGGGTGACCCGTTCGAAGCGTGCCTGACCAAAGATTTCAACGACATTTTGACCGACGACCGCATCCAAATTGTGGTCGAGACGATGGGCGGTCTTCGCCCGGCGTATGATTTCGTCAAATCTTGCCTGGAAGCAGGCAAAAGCGTCGTGACCTCCAACAAAGAGTTGGTGGCGGCGAAAGGCGACGAACTTCTTAAACTGGCAAAAGACAAGAACTTAAACTTTATGTTTGAGGCGAGCGTGGGCGGCGGTATTCCGATTTTGCGCCCGATTAACGAGTGTCTTGCCGCAAACGAGGTGTCCGAAATCGCCGGCATCTTAAACGGCACGACCAACTTTATGCTGACCCAGATGATTGAACAGCATATGGACTTCGATGCGGCGCTTTCGCTCGCGCAAGAGCGCGGCTATGCCGAGCGTGACCCTTCGGCGGATATCGACGGTCACGATGCTTGCCGCAAAATCTGCATTTTGGCGTCGCTCGCTTTCGGCAAACACGTCTATCCCGACGCGGTGTATACCGAGGGTCTGCGTAAAATTACGCTGGAAGACGTTGCCGCGGCCGGTGCCGCCGGCGGCGTGATTAAACTCATCGGCCACGTCAAAAAAGTGGCGGAGGATAAAGTGCAGGTTATGGTTGCGCCGATGGTGTTGCCGAAAACCAGCCTGCTGTCCGACGTGAACGGCGTGTTCAACGGCATTCTCGTGCGCGGCGACGCGATTGGCGACGTGGTGTTCTACGGTCAGGGTGCCGGCAAACTGCCCACCGCTTCCGCTGTGGTCGGCGACGTCATTGACGAAGCCAAACACATCGGCAACCGCAAGAGCCTGTTCTGGGACGGCGCGGTGGACGGCTACGTGCTGCCTGCCGACTGCGCCGAAATGGCGTATCTCGTGCGGCTGTCCTGCGACGACCGCCAGACCGCGTGGGCCGAAGTGCTTTCCGCGTTCGGCGACGTCAAAGCGGTGTCCCGTCCGGACGCCGGCGACAACGAGCTGGCGTTTATCACGAACGTGATGAGCGAGCAGGCTCTTTGCGAAAAAGTTTCCGCGCTTCGCGGCGCGCAACTCTTAAGCCGTATCCGTATGGCGGCTTTGTAATCTCAAATCGGAGGCGATACCATGTTAATCGTACAGAAATTCGGCGGCAGTTCCGTGGCGGACGCCGATCGCGTGCGCAACGTTGCGCGAGTCATCACGGACAAGTACAACGAGGGCAACGATATGGTAGTCGTTGTGTCGGCGCAAGGCGATACGACCGACGACCTTATCGAAAAAGCCAAAGAAATCAACCCGAAAGCCAGTAAACGCGAGATGGATATGCTCCTCTCCGCCGGCGAGCAGATTTCGATTTCGCTCCTCGCCATGGCGATTGAGGAAATGGGCTACCCGGTTATCTCCCTGCTCGGATGGCAGGCAGGTTTTTCGACCGACAGCCAGTATTCTTTTGCGCGTATCAAAAAAGTCGATCCGGAACGCATTCGTGCGGAACTCGACAAGAAAAAAATCGTCATTGTGGCCGGTTTCCAAGGGCTTAACCGCTTTGGCGATATTACCACCCTCGGTCGCGGCGGCTCGGATACGAGCGCGGTGGCGATTGCCGCGTCGATGGGCGCGGATTTGTGCCAGATTTACACCGACGTGGAGGGCGTGTTTACCGCCGATCCGCGCAAAGTAGAGGGTGCACGGAAATTGAACGAAATCACCTATGACGAGATGTTGGAACTCGCGACTTTGGGTGCGCAGGTGCTCAACAACCGTTCGGTGGAAATGGCGAAAAAATATAACGTCGAACTGGAAGTGCTTTCCAGTTTCTCCCGTAAACCGGGTACGATTGTGAAGGAGGCAACGAAAATGGAAAAAATGTTGGTGAAAGGCGTGGCGTGCGACAAACACGTGGCGCGTGTGTCGATTGTGGGTGTGCCGGACGAGCCGGGCGTGGCGTTCAAACTGTTCTCGCTCGTCGCGAAAGCGCACATTAACGTGGATATCATTCTGCAGTCCGTGGGCCGCGACGGCACCAAAGACATCACCTTTACCGTGCCGGATTCCGACGGCGAAGCCGCGTGCGAAGCGGTGCGCCCGTATTGCGAAAACGTCGGTGCGCAGAGCGTGACCTTCGACGATTCCGTGGCGAAACTGTCCATTGTCGGTGCCGGTATGGAAACCCACGACGGCGTGGCCTCCAAAATGTTCGAGGCGCTGTTTGACGCCGGCGTCAACATCAGCATGATTTCGACGAGCGAAATCAAAATCTCCGTCCTCATCGACGAGAAAGACTGCGACCGCGCCGTGAGCGCCGTCCACGCGAAGTTTTTTGATAACTGAGTGAGATAACAAATGAACGCTTCCGATTTCGGAAGCGGACATTTTTCTTTTAGCCCTAAAATATAGTCGGTGGAAACGCCGTAGAATTTCGAGAGTTTAATGAGTACGTCGGTGGGGATGTCTCGCTGACCGAGCTCGTAGTTGCTGTATACTTGTTGCGAGCAGTTGAGTATGGTCGCCAACTCGCGTTGGGTGAGGTCGCGGTCTTCCCGTAGGTCGCGGATACGCTGATACATCAAAATTTCCCCCTTTCTGGCAACAGTATACCCTACTGCAAAATGCGGTATTGACATTTACCGCAAATTGCAGTAAAATAAAACCACATCAAATTTTAGGAGGAATGAAAAAATGGCAGTCAACAGAAAATGCCCCAAGTGCGGAAGCGACCACGTTCAACTCTCTAACGAGAGAAGTAAGCATGGATGCTTTTGGTTTATCCTTTTCGGAGTCTATTACATTTTTTGGCTGATGATAAAGTGGGTGATTGGATTCTGCGTGTTTATGTTCTACGACTGGTGGATGGCTATTGTGAAAAAATGCACTGGCAAGGGTCACGTTTGGCAATGCAGAAAATGGTTTTCGGGCAACAAGCGTGTGTTTTATTGCCACGATTGCGGATATAACTTCAAAGCGTAAAAAATCCCCGACGGGTGTTCCGTCGGGGATTTTTTTGTGCCCACCTTGGGTGATGTTGTAGGGCAGGGCCTTGGTCCTGCCGCCGTCGGTCGATGCGGCAAACAAGAACGGCAAGAGCAAGCCCTTGCCCTACAAAACCGCCGTGGGTGGGTGCGGAATTTCACAAAGGGACGTCGGGGGCGCCGTCCCCTACGATGCACGCCGTGGGTGGGTGCAAAATCCCTCTTTTCTTTTTGGAGAAACTGTGGTACAATAGGAAAAACATCGAAAAAAGGGGGTGGCAAGATGCACATTACCGTTTTGGCGGAGAATACCGCCGCGCGTGACGGGTTGGTTGCCGAGCACGGGCTGTCGCTGTTTATCGAAACAAACGGGCAGGCGATTCTTTGCGACGGCGGCCAATCGGATGCACTGCTCCAAAACGCGGCGGCGCTCAACAAGGATTTGTCCGCGGTAGACGTGGCGGTGTTGTCCCACGGGCACTACGACCATTCCGGCGGCATTTCTGCGCTTGCCAAAACCTACCCCCAAATCCCGATTGTGCTTCGCCTCGAAGCCGGTGGCGATTTTTACCACGGCGAGCGGTATATAGGTATCGACAAAACGTTGTTGACCGCTCCAAACGTTCACCGCATAGCGGACGTGGGGGCGACACCTCTTAACGAAACGCTGTCGGTGTTTTCCGGTTTCGGGAACGCGTTTTCCCGTCCGAGCGCAAACGACGGGTTGACCGTCCGCGACGAGCAGGGCGAGCGACCGGACGATTTTTGCCACGAGCAGGCGGCGGTGATCGAGGAAAACGGCAAGCGCGTGCTTGTTTCCGGTTGCGCCCACAGCGGCATTCTCAATATTTTGGCGCGGTTTACGGCGCTCTACGGCGGCGCGCCGGACGCGGTGTTCAGCGGCTTCCATACCGCGAAGCCCGAACCGTATACGTCGGCCGAAATCGCCGATTTACAGGCGCTTGCCACCGCGCTGTTGGAGACGGGCGCGACCTTGTATACCGGGCATTGCACCGGCGACGCGGCGTTCGACGTGATGAAACCGATGTTGGGCGACCGCCTCGTGCGGATGCGGTGCGGCGATACGTTTACAATTTGAAACGACAAAACCCCACTTTTTGCTTTACACAAAGGTGGGGTTTGTGGTATACTGTTCCTAATAAGGATTTTTTGACGAAACGAGGTGGCGAAATGCCGGAAAAAATGGGACAAAAGCCCGAAACGGACGTGCTGTCCGGCCGCAATGCGGTGAGTGAGGCGCTGAAATCCGGCCGTGTCATTGATCATATTGAGGTGGCGCGCGGCGAGCGCACCGGCAGTATCGTGGCGCTCGTGGCGAAAGCCAAAGAACGCGGCATCCCCGTGAAAGAGGTGGACAGCCGCAAACTGGATTTCTTGGCAGGCAAAAACCACCAAGGCATTGCCGCTGTGGCGGCGTGTAAAGAATTTTCGTCGCTCGCGGACGTGTTTGCGCTTGCCGCCGAGCGCGGTGAGCCGCCGTTTCTCGTCGTGTGTGACGAGTTGGAAGATCCGCACAATTTGGGCGCGGTCATCCGCACCGCCGAGTGTGCCGGCGCGCACGGTGTTATTATTCCGAAACGCCATAGCGCGGGACTTACGAGCGCGGTGTATAAAGCGTCTGCCGGTGCGGTGGAGTATATGCCGGTCGTGCGCGTGACCAACATCGCCGACACGGTGAATGAGTTAAAAGAGAAAAATGTGTGGGTGTTTGGACTGGATATGGACGGTCAGTCGTGGGACAAAACCGACCTTTCGGGCGCGGTGGCGCTGGTCATCGGGTCGGAGGGCCACGGGATTTCCCGACTTGTGCGCGAGCGGTGCGACGGGATTGTGTCGCTCCCGATGGTCGGCCACGTGAATTCGTTGAACGCCTCGGTAGCCGGCGGCATTCTTATGTATGAGGTGCTCCGTCGCCGCCAAAACGGAAACTGAACGAAAACGGAGGGAAGTTCGATGGACAAACAATATAATACCGATGAACTGCTCGCCGAGTTTTTGCCGAAACTGCCGACCGAAGAGCCGGCAATCGCGCCCGAAGCGGCGGTGCTTGTGGAAGACGACGATATGAAAATCGTTGCCGAGGAAGATACGATGGAGATTCCTGCCGCCGAGGAAGAGGAGGACGTAAAAATCTTTACGCCCGTCTCGCGCGAGGAAGCCACCAAACCGATGCCGTCCGTCGGCGTTCCGCTGGACGAAGTGGAAGAGGACGAGGCGGAGGACGAGGCATCTGACCAACTTTGTTTTGACGAGTGGGCGGAAGACGAGGAAAAAGAAGAGCAAAAACGCCGCGAATATGAGGAACGCGAGGCGGAGATGGAGGAACATCTTAAAAATCGCCGCCGCGAGAAAATTCGTGCGTTCGACGATGACCGCCGCTTAAAACTGACCGGCGAAGAAGAACCCACGCCGGTGGAAGACGTTGTCGAGGAAGAGCTGGAAGAAGAATACGTCGAAGATTTCTGCACGTATGAGGACGCGGAAGCGGTGGCGTCGGAACTGCGGTATCGCCGCGCTCGTCACCGTATCGGAACGGTGGCGACCGCGATTATTGAAGCGGTGCTGTTGCTCAACGTGGTTTGCTTTGTTTTGGGCATTTTCCACGATCCGCTTGTGTACATTGTGGATTCCACGTTGATTTTGGGTATGCTGATGGTGCTCAATCTGCCGCTGTTGCGTGACGGGTGGGACGATTTTCGTGCCGGTGAATTTTCCGGCGACACGTCGGTGCTGCTTTGTTGCGCGGTGGCGGTTGTCCATACGCTGATTCAGTTGTTCCACATCGACACGGTCATTTCCAACGGCTTATTGCCGGCTTTGGCTGGCGCCGGGTTGACGGTGGCGGCGCTCGGTAAACAGTTGCAATTACGGCGACTGTGCGCCAACTTTGAGTTTGTCGCTGAGGAAAAAGAAAAATTCGTGGCCAACCGCGTTGACGACGAGGCGACGGCGATGGAAATCGGCCGCGCCGCGGTCGCGCTCGGTCAGCCGGAACTCGCGTATTTTGCGCCGGTGGATTTTGTACATCGGTTTTTGGATCGCTCGTATGCGCGCCGCGCCGAAACACCGCTTCTTCGCGTGTTTGTGCCGGCGGTGGCGATTGTGGCGGCGGTGGTGGCGATTGCCTACGGCTTCGCCGCGAAACAGCCGTGGCAGGCGGTGTATCTGTTTGCGCTGTCGCTTTGCGTGGCGTTGCCGCTGACGTTGCCGCTGTCGTTCGCAGGGGCGCTGTGGCGCTCAAGCCGCTATGCGCTTCACTATAACGGAATGCTCATCGGGCGTGACGAGGCGGAAGCCTTTGGCGACTTAAACGCGGTGTGTGTGGATGCCGCCGACCTGTTCCCGGAGGACAACGTTGTGTTGGCCGGCATCAAAACCTTTGCCGGTACACGTATCGACGAGGCGATTTTGGATGCCGCCGCCGTGGTGATTGCCGCCGGCGGTCCGCTTCAAAGCGTGTTCCGCCGCGTGATTCAAGATAAAGTGGATATGTTGCAAGAAGTGGACACCCTCGTGTACGAGCAGGAGATGGGACTCTCCGGCTGGGTGGGTGGACGCCGCGTGTTGGTCGGCAACCGCCGCCTGCTTGAAAACCACGGAGTGGACGTGCCGTCGCGCGACTATGAAATGCGGTATACCCGTTCGGGTCGCAAACTGGTCTATCTGTCTACGGCAGGCGAGTTGTCCGCGATGTTTGTTGTGTCCTACGTGGCGGATTCCTCGCTGAAACGCGCGTTGCGTGCCCTCACGCGTGAGGACGTGACGTTGCTTGTGCGCACCTGCGACCCCAACGTCACCGAAGAGCTGATTTGCGAAACGTTGGATTTGCCGGAATATTACGTGGAAATTCTCGGTTCGGGCGGTCGCCGCGCGTATGAGCAACTGCTGAAAGATACGCCGCGTGAGGATGACGAGCAAGCCCCTGCTCTGGCGTGTGATGGTTCCGCCGCCGGCAAAGCGGCGACGCTTACAGTGTGCAGCCGCCTGCGTGGCGCGCTTCCGTTGACCGCGTTTGCGGTGCTCGGGATGGGACTGTTGGGCTTTATCCTGACCGCCCTTCTCGCGTTCGCCACCCACACGTTGCCGTCTACGCTGACGGCGGTGCTGTATTTGGCCATCAGCGCTTTGGTGGGGTGGATTGTCCCCAAAGTGAAGCGCATCTGAAAATAAAACACAAAAACCTGCCGATTTTTTGAAAATCGGCAGGTTTTTTTATAAAAACGGGTTGAAAAATTCGAACAAATGCTGTATACTGTTAAAAGTAACACTATTTTTCAACAAATAGTAGATTTTTTGTTACTTTTGCTCAAAAAGCAAAGTTCGAAAGGAGAAAACCCGAAATGAAAACCTATGCTGCAAAAGACATCCGCAACATCGTCTTGGTCGGTCACGCCGGCGCGGGCAAAACGTCCCTCGCCGAAGCTGCGTATTATTTGACCGGTCAGTCCGACCGCCTCGGCAAAGTGGCGGACGGCACGACGGTGTGCGATTTTGACCCGGAGGAAATTAAACGTCAAGCCTCCGTCTCCACCGCGGTATTGCCGATGGAGTGGTCGGATATTAAAGTAAACCTGCTCGACACGCCCGGACTGTTCGACTTCGCCGGCGGTATGAGCGAGGGCATCCGCGCCGCCGGTTGCGCGCTGATTGTCGTCTCCGGCAAGAGCGGTCTCGAAGTGGGCGCCGAGAAAGCGTTCCGCGCCGCTTCCAAGAAAGGCATTGCGAAACTGTTCTTCGTCAACAAGATGGACGAGGAGCACGCCGATTTCTATAAGGTCTATCAGCAACTGCTCGACACCTACGGCAAGATGATTTGCCCGATGGTGTTGCCGCACGTGGTGAACGGCAAAGTGGAGTGCTTCGTCGATTTGATTGACGAAAAAGCCTACGTTTATAAAGACGGTATTCCGCTGGAATGCCCGATGCCCGAGATGGAGCGCGCGGAAGAGTTCCGCACGAAGATTCGCGAGGCTGTCGCCGAGACGAGCGAAGAACTGATGGAAAAATATTTCAACGACGAGCCCTTCTCCCACGACGAACTCGTGGAAGCGCTTTCGGGCGGCGTGCGCCGCGGCGAGATTGCGCCGGTGTTCTGTGGTTCGGCAACCACGATGGCCGGTCTTACCACGCTGTTTGACGGTATGCGCGATTTGGCGCCGTGGGCTGAGACGGTTGCCGGTGAGGTCGGTAAAGACGGCGCCGGTAACGACGTGAAATTGACGGTCGATCCCGAAGGCCCGACGGTGGCGATTGTGTTCAAAACCATCGCTGACCCGTTCGTGGGCAAACTGCTGTATTTCAAAGTCATCAGCGGCAAGGTGTGCGCGGATTCCACGCTTGTGAATATGCGTACCGGTGCGAACGAGAAAATCGGCAAAGTGTACTTTATCCGCGGCAAAAAACAGGAAGAGACCGCGTTCATTACCGCCGGCGATATCGGCGGCGTGGCGAAACTCGCGACCACCCGTACCGGTGATACGCTCTGCGGTGTCGGTACGCAGGTAACGCTGAACCGTGTGCCGTTCGAGAGCCCCTGCCTGTCGGTGGCGGTCTCGGCGAAAAAGAAAGGCGAAGAGGAGAAAATCGCCTCCGGTCTTGACCGCTTGATGGAGGAAGACCCGACCATCCACTTTGCGGTCAACAAAGAGACCAAAGAGTCCATTCTCTCCGGCCTCGGCGAACAGCATCTCGACGTGGTGGCATCGAAACTTAAGAGCAAATTCGGCGTGGAAGTGGATTTTGCCACTCCGCGTGTGGCATATCGCGAAACCATCCGCAAGAAAGTGAAAGTCCAAGGCCGCCACAAGAAACAGTCCGGCGGTCACGGCCAGTTTGGCGACGTGTGGGTGGAGTTTGAGCCGTGGGATTGCGATGGCCTCATCTTTGAAGAGACCGTGTTCGGCGGCTCCGTGCCGAAGAACTTCTTCCCGGCGGTCGAAAAAGGTCTTGTGGACAGCGCCCAAAAAGGCGTGCTTGCCGGCTTCCCGGTCGTGGGCGTGAAAGCCACGCTGGTGGACGGCTCGTATCACCCGGTGGACTCCTCCGAAATGGCGTTCAAAACCGCCGCGTCCCTCGCGTATAAAGAGGGTATGGCGCAGGCGAGCCCGGCCATCCTCGAGCCGATTGGCGTGTTGCGCGCGTACGTCCCGGGCGACAACACCGGCGACGTGATGGGCGACGCGACCAAACGCCGCGGCCGTGTGCTTGGTATGAATCCGGCGGAAGACGACCTTACCTGCGTCGAGGCGGAAGTGCCGATGGCGGAGATGGGCGATTACGCCGTGATGCTCCGTTCGCTGACCCAAGGTCGCGGACACTTCACCCTCGATTTCGAGCGGTATGAGCAAGCGCCCGAAGCGGTTGCGCAAAAAGTCGTTGCCGAATACAAAGTCGCCGACGACGAATAAGAAAGACACAAAAAAAGGCACCGTCCGCGGACGGTGCCTTTTCTCTTTGTTTTTTTACAGTTCTAATTTCATATCGTCTTTTTTAATCCAGCCGAGTTTGCGCATGGCTTCGGAGAAAAAGAGGCTGAGCGCGGCCGGCGCGATAAAGTACATCAGGAGAATTTCGAGAAGCGCGACCAAAGCCGACGTGCCGGCGGCGGTCATCTCTTGGAAGCCCATAATCGGGCCGACAAGACCGGATGTGCCCATACCCGAGCCACTCGGGTTGTTGACGAGGTGGAAGACACAAGTGGAGATGGGGCCGAGAATCGCGGACGCGAGCGTCGGCGGAATCCAGATAAGCGGATGACGGAAGATGTTCGGCACCTGCAGCATCGACGTGCCGATGCCTTGGGCGACGAGACCGCCCATTTTGTTTTCGCGGAAACTGCTGACCGCGAAGCCCACCATCTGTGCCGCGCAACCGACGGCGGCGGCACCGGCGGCAATGCCGGAAAGCCCGAGCATAATGCCGAGGGCGGCGGAACTAATCGGCAGGGTCAGGGCGAGCCCCATCAAGGTGGCGACGAGGATGCCCATCAGGAACGGTTGATTTTCGGTAGCGGCTTCAATGATGCCGCCGAGCATAGTCATAAACGCCGACACCGACGGTCCGATAAGAAGACCTACCGCGCCGCCGCTCAAAATGCAGGTGAGCGGTGTGACGAGGATGTCGATTTTCGTTTTTTCGGAAACCAGCGAGCCCAGTTCAATCGCGACGTAGGCGGCAACAAAGGCGCCGAGCGGCTCGCCCGGCGTACCGAACGTGATTGCGCCGGTGCCGGAGAGAAGCGGCGAGGCGAACGCACCGATAAGACCGGCGACCGCGCCGGATGCTGTGACAAGAGGCGACGCGTTATATTTGCGCGCAACGCCGATGCCGATGCCGGCGCCCATTGCGGTTTTGGCGACCGACGCCATAAGCCCAATCCACGCGCCGACTGTCACCCAAATTCCGCCGATGGCCGAAACGAGCGACGCCACTTGCGCCAAAATCGTACCGACAATCAGTGTGGCGAAAAGTCCCGACGCCATACCGGAAAATCCGTCGATAAACAGATGTTTTGCGTATCCTTTTAGGAATTTCATCGAAATCCCTCCCGAAAAATCAAGATTAGTTGAATTATAAAGGGTTTTGTCGCTTCCGTCAAGGTTTTTTGAAAAAAGAATGAAAAAAGCAGTTGACAAATGAGATAAAGTAAAGTATAATGACAAGGCTGTGAAAAAACAGCGCTCCCGATAACGGGGTGTGGCGAAGTTTGGTATCGCGCTTGGTTCGGGACCAAGAGGCCTCGGGTTCGAATCCCGACACTCCGACCAAAAGAGCATTGCAAACGCAATGCTCTTTTTTCATCCTCTCGAAAGGCGGCGAAAAAATGAAAACCTTTGTGCCCTCGTATTATAAACATTTTCGCTGTATTGCCGGGGCGTGCCGCCACACCTGCTGTGTCGGGTGGGAGATTGCGGTTGACCCCGAAAGCCTTGTCCGTTTTCGCGCCGACCCCTTTATTGCGCCCCACCTCGCAAACGACGGCGACACCCCGCAGCTTCGCCTGCTCCCCGGCGAGCGGTGCCCGTTTTTGCGGCAGGACGGGCTGTGCGAAATGATCTTAAAAAACGGC